>NZ_JAVREQ010000032.1:0-69323 GCF_031845485.1 Streptomyces hazeniae | reverse complement strand
GTCCGGGCCCCGGCGCGTGCGGGGGCGACGCCCGACCCGTGCGCCGCGCGCGGCGGCGCACGGTTCGGGCGGTCCGGCAGCCGTGATGTCCGAGCCGTCTGGTAGCAAGGATGCCGTGAGCAGCGACGACGACACCGACGGCGACTCCGCGGCGCGGCCGCCGGAGCAGCTCGCCCTGCTCCGCGACACCGTCCGCCGCAGCCGGGAACCCCGCGCCCGGCCGCGCACCTGGCGCGGCGCCGCCCTGGCGCCCGAGCGTCCCGTCGCCCGCGTCCTCGTCGACAAGGGCCTGGTCCACCTCGACCGCTACTTCGACTACGCGGTCCCGGCCGCGATGGACGACGAGGCCGTCCCCGGCGTCCGCGTCCGGGTCCGCTTCGGAGCGGGGGAGAAGCAGGGCCGGCGCGAGGGCGGCCGCCTCACCGGCGGCTTCATCGTCGACCGCGTCGAGGAGAGCGACTACCCCGGCACCCTCGCACCCCTCGCGCAGGTGCTGTCGCCCGAGCCGGTGCTCACTCCCGGCCTGCTCGCCCTGTGCCGGACCGTCGCCGACCGGTACGCCGGTTCGCTCGCCGACGTGGTGCAGCTCGCCGTTCCGCCCCGGATGGCCCGCGCCGAGAAGGCCGCCTCACCGCCTCCCCAGCCCCCTCCGCCCGCGCCGCGGCCGGAGGGCTGGGAGCGCTACCCCCGGGGGTCCGGCTTCCTCGACGCCCTCGCCCGGGGCGCGGCGCCCCGCGCGGTGTGGACCGCGCTGCCCGGCCCCGGCTGGCCGGACGAACTGGCCCGAGCCGTCGCCGCCACGCTGTCCGGCGGCCGGGGAGCCCTCGCGGTCCTGCCCGACGGTCGCAGCGCCGCCCGCGCGGACGGAGCGCTCACCGCGTTGCTCGGCCCCGGTCACCACGTCATGCTCACCGCCGACGCCGGTCCGGAGGCCCGCTACCGCCGCTGGCTCGCCGTCTCCCGCGGCTCCGTGCGCGCCGTCGTCGGCACCCGCGCCGCGATGTTCGCCCCCGTCCGGGACCTCGGCCTGGCCGCCCTCTGGGACGACGCCGACCCGGCCCACAGCGACGACCACGCACCCCAGCCGCACGCCCGCGAGGTACTGCTGCTGCGCGCGGCCCACGAGCAGGCCGGCTTCCTGCTCGGCGCCCACGGCTGCACCGTCGAGGCCGCCCAGCTCGTCGACAGCGGCTGGGCCCGCCCACTGACCGCCGACCGCGCCACGGTCCGCGCCGCCGCCCCCGCCGTCCGCACCGTCGGCGACGGCGACGAGGCCCGCGACCCCGCCGCCCGCGCCGCCCGGCTGCCCAGCATCGCCTGGCGGACCGTGCGCGACGCGCTGGAGGAGGGGCCCGTCCTGGTCCAGGTGCCCCGTCGCGGCTACGTCCCACGGCTGTCCTGCGCCCGTTGCCGTACCCCGGCACGCTGCACCCGCTGCCACGGGCCGCTGGAAGCCACCGGAGCGGAGGAGACGCTGCGCTGCGCCTGGTGCGCCGCCGAGGCCCCCGGCCGGGCCTGCCCGGAGTGCGGCGGCACCCGGCTGCGCGGCTCGGTCTTCGGGACGCGCCGCACGGCGGAGGAACTGGGCAGGGCGTTCCCCGCCGTGCCCGTCCGGACCTCCGGCCGCGACCACATCCTGGACTCCGTCCCGGACCGGCCGGCCCTCGTCGTCTCCACGCCCGGCGCCGAACCGCCCGCCGCGGGCGCGGGCTACGCGGCGGCGCTGCTGCTCGACGGCTGGGCCCTGCTGGGCCGGCCCGACCTGCGGGCCGACGAGGAGGCGCTGCGCCGCTGGCTGTCGGCGGCGGCGCTGGTCCGTCCGGGGGACCAGGGCGGCAGCGTCCTGGTCGTCGCCGAGCCGACGCTGCGCCCGGTGCAGGCGCTGCTGCGCTGGGACCCGGCCGGGCACGCGGTCCGCGAACTCGCCGAACGCGCCGAACTCGGCTTCCCCCCGGTTTCCCGGATGGCGGCGGTCAGCGGTCCCGGCGACGGCGTCGCCGCGTTTCTCGGCCAGGCCGGGCTGCCCGAACGAGCGGAGGTACTGGGACCGGTGCCGCTGCCGGTCGTCCCGGCCGGCCGGCCCCGCCGTACCGGAGAGCCCCCGCCCGGCGAACAGTGGGAGCGGGCGCTGATCCGGGTCCCGCCCGGCGACGGCGCGGCACTGGCGGCCGCGCTGAAGCAGACCCAGGCGCTGCGGCTGGCCCGGCGCGAAGGGCCGGCCGTGCGGCTCCGCATCGACCCGCCCGACATCGGCTGACGGCCGCCCGGCGACCGGCTCCGGACGCTTTCCCGCCGGGGGATGCCGAGGGCCGCACCGCGGCACGCCCCGGACGCACGGCCGCCCGGCGCCCCGGCCCGGGGAGGGCCGGAGGCGCCGGGCGGTGTGACGGCTGCGGAGGGGTCAGCCGTTGCGAGGGCCCGGGAACACCCCGGGCCGGGTCTCCGGGCGCACCGGCCGCACGGGCGGCACGGGCGGCACGGGCACCGAGCGGGCGGCGGGCACGGCTCCGGGCGTCCCCGGCGCGCGTCCCGCGACGGCCGGAGCCACGGGGGCCACGGGCCGCCGGCCCGTCGGCCCGCCTGCGGGCTCCTCCGGCCCCGGCCCTGGCGGCACCTGCTGCTGGGCGGCTGTGCTGCCGGTGGTGCCGGTGCTGCGCCGCGCCCCGTAACGGCGGTGCACCGCCTGTTTGGTGACGCCGAGCGCCGAGCCCACCGCGTCCCAGGAGAAGCCCAGTGAACGGTCGAAGTCGACGGCCGCCGTCACCAGGGTCTCGACGCTGTCGCGCAGTTCCTGGGCGAGCCGCACGGTGGGCGCCGGGGCCCGTCCGTAGACGACGAAACCGGTCGACGGGCCGGTACGGCGGGGACGGTAGACGTTGCCGAGCTGCGCGGTGAGCGTGCGCAGCGCGTCCACCTGCCTGCGGACCCGCTCGATGTCCCGGACCAGCAGGTGCAGGCTGGCCCGCGCCTGAGCGTCGTGGGTTGCGTGGTCGGCCATGAAGAAGCCTCTCGAGCCGGCGTGACGGGAAGGTACGACGAGGCCACCGCGGCGGCCTCGTGAGGTCAATCTGCTTTGACCAACGCGGCAACGCCCGGATCAGTCACGCCCCGGGGGCGCACAAGCGCCCGTACGAGTCGCGCGCCCCACCGCGCGCTCCCGCCCCGGGTCACGCACCGTAGACTCGTCGGCGCCGTACCACCGCTCCGAGAGGTCACCACCCACCGATGAGGCTCGTCTTCGCCGGAACACCCGAGGTCGCCGTACCCGCCCTGGACGCCCTGCTCGCGTCCGACCGGCACGAGGTCGTCGCCGTCGTCACCCGTCCGGACGCGCCCGCCGGCCGCGGCCGGCACATGGTGGCCAGCCCCGTCGCACAGCGCGCCCGCGAGGCGGAGATCGAGGTGCTCCGCCCGGAGCGGCCCCGCGACCCCGCCTTCCTCGCACGTCTCGCCGAGATCGCGCCCGACTGCTGCCCCGTCGTCGCCTACGGCGCTCTGCTGCCCCGTGCCGCCCTGGACATCCCCCGGCACGGCTGGGTCAACCTGCACTTCTCGCTGCTGCCCGCGTGGCGCGGCGCCGCCCCCGTACAGCACGCGGTGCTCGCAGGCGACGACATGACCGGCGCGTCCACGTTCCTCATCGAGGAGAGCCTCGACTCCGGGCCGGTCTACGGCGTGCTCACCGAACGTGTCCGCCCCACCGACACCAGCGGCGACCTCCTCACCCGCCTCGCCTTCGCCGGCGCCGGCCTCCTCGCCGCCACCATGGACGGCATCGAGGACGGAACCCTGGACGCCGCTCCGCAGCCGGCGGACGGCGTCAGCTTCGCGCCGAAGATCACCGTGGAGGACGCCCGCATCGACTGGACGGCGCCCGCGCTGCGCGTGGACCGCGTGGTCCGCGGCTGCGCCCCCGCTCCCGGCGCCTGGACGACCTTCCGCGGCGAACGGCTGAAGGTGCGCACCGCGGAACTCGCCCCCGAGCACACGGAGGCGGCGCCCGGCGAACTCGTCGCGGGCAAGAAGGCCGTCCACGCCGGCACCGGGTCGCACGCGGTGCGGCTGCTGTGGGTGCAGCCGCAGGGCAAGAAGCCGATGCAGGCCGCGGACTGGGCCCGGGGCGTGCGCATCCAGCCCGGCGAGACGCTCGGCGTCTGACACGCCGCGGCTACCCTGGACGCACCGCCCCACCACACCGCACCGGAGCACCTTCCCACCGTGAGCAACAGGCCGCGCCGCCCCGCCAAGCCGTACCGCCGCCCCCGCAGGGACCCCGTCCGCATCCTCGCCTTCGAGGCCCTGCGCGCCGTCGACGAACGCGACGCCTACGCCAACCTCGTCCTCCCCCCGCTGCTCCGCAAGGCCCGCACCGCGGGCGACCTCGACGCCCGCGACGCGGCGCTGGCCACCGAACTGGTCTACGGCACGCTCCGCCACCAGGGCACCTATGACGCGATCATCGCCGAATGCGTCGACCGGCCGCTGCGCGACGTCGACCCGCCCGTCCTGGACGTGCTCTCCCTCGGCGCCCACCAGCTCCTCGGCACCCGCATCCCCACCCACGCCGCCGTCAGCGCCACCGTCGAACTCGCCCGCGTCGTCCTCGGCGACGGCCGCGCCAAGTTCGTGAACGCCGTGCTCCGCCGCATCGCCGCCGACGACCTGGACGGCTGGCTGGACCGCGTCGCCCCGCCGTACGACGACGACGCCGAGGAACACCTCGGCGTCCGCCACTCCCACCCCCGGTGGGTCGTGTCCGCGCTGTGGGACGCCCTCGGCGGCGGCCGCAGCGGCATGGAGGAGCTGCTCGCCGCCGACAATGAACGCCCCGAGGTCACCCTCGTCGCCCGTCCCGGCCGCACCACCTCCGAAGAGCTGCTGGCCACCGTCCCCGACGCGGTCCCCGGCCGCTGGTCGCCGTACGCGGTCCGGCTGAGCGAGGGCGGCGACCCCGGCACCCTGGAGACCGTGCAGGACGGCCGCGCCGGTGTGCAGGACGAGGGCAGCCAGCTGGTCGCCCTCGCCCTGGCCGCCGCCCCCCTCGACGACGGCCCGGACGCCGCCTGGCTGGACGCCTGCGCGGGCCCCGGCGGCAAGGCCGCGCTGCTCGCCGCGCTCGCCGCCCAGTGCGGCGCCACCCTGACAGCCGGCGAACGGCAGCACCACCGTGCGCGCCTGGTCGCCCGCGCGCTGCGCGGCAACCCGGGCCCCTACCAGGTCCTCACCGCCGACGGCACCCGCCCGCCCTGGCGGGAGGGCACCTTCGACCGGGTCCTGGTCGACGTGCCCTGCACCGGCCTCGGAGCGCTGCGCCGCCGCCCCGAGGCCCGCTGGCGCCGCCGCCCCGAGGACCTGGCGGGCTTCGCACCCCTCCAGCGCGGCCTGCTGGAGCAGGCGCTGAAGGCCACCCGCCCGGGCGGGGTCGTCGGCTACGCCACCTGCTCCCCGCATCCGGCCGAGACCCGTGCCGTCGTCGACGACGTCCTGAAGCACACCGGGGGCGCCGAACTCCTCGACGCCCGCCCGCTGCTGCCCGACATGCCGGGGCTCGGCGACGGCCCCGACGTGCAGTTGTGGCCGCACCTGCACCACACCGACGCCATGTACCTGGCGCTGCTGCGCCGCACCGGCTGACCCGTGACCCCGGCTGACCCGTGACCCCGGCGGACCGGCGGACCGCGCGCGCCGACCCGCCCGCGAACCGGCCCCCGGGACCGGGATACTGGGGGCATGGCACAGATCAACCCGAGCATCCTGTCGGCCGACTTCGCCCGCCTCGCCGACGAGGCGAGGGCGGTCGAGGGCGCGGACTGGCTGCACGTCGACGTGATGGACAACCACTTCGTCCCCAACCTCACGCTCGGCGTGCCCGTGGTGGAGTCGCTGCGGAAGGCGACGGACACCCCGCTGGACTGCCACCTCATGATCGAGGACCCGGACCGCTGGGCGCCGCAGTACGTGGAGGCCGGCGCGGGATCGGTCACCTTCCACGCGGAGGCCGCCGCCGCCCCGGTGCGGCTCGCCCGCCAGATCCGCGCGCAGGGCGCCCGCGCGGCGATGGCGCTCAGGCCGGCCACCCCCGTCGAGCCGTACGAGGACCTGCTGCCCGAACTGGACATGCTGCTGGTCATGACCGTCGAGCCCGGCTTCGGCGGCCAGGCGTTCCTCGACGTCATGCTGCCCAAGATCCGCCGCACCCGGCGCCTGATCGAGCGGCACGGGCTGCAGATGTGGCTCCAGGTGGACGGCGGCGTGTCCGCCGAGACCATCGAGCGCTGCGCCGAGGCCGGAGCCGACGTCTTCGTCGCCGGCTCCGCCGTCTACGGCGCCGACGACCCGGCCGCGGCCGTCCGGTCGCTCCGCGCGCAGGCGGAGGAGACCGCGTCCCGCACGTGCGCCCACTGACGCCCCGGCACGCAAGCCCTCCCGCGGGGATGTGGTGCATGTACCGCACACCCGTGATCGACGAGCCCGCAGGGCCCCACACGGCGCCGCATCTGCGAGGATGAACACGCGGCGCGAACGCGCAGGTACGGCAGAACAGTGAGGTGAGTGCGGTGTCGACGGGTCGGACCACAAGAATGGGACCCGCCGAGCTGATGCAGGCGGCGGCCATCGCACGCCGCTTCTACCTGGAGGGCAAGTCCAAGATCCAGATCGCCGACGAGTTCGGCGTCAGCCGCTTCAAGGTGGCGCGCGTTCTGGAGACGGCGCTGGAGCGCGACCTGGTACGCATCGAGATCCGTGTTCCGGCCGAGCTGGACGCCGAGCGCTCCGACGCGTTGCGGGCCCGCTACGGTCTGCGTCACGCCGTCGTCGTCGAGTCGCCCGTCGAGGGAGCCGACACCGCCGCGGAAGAGGCCGGGGCCGACCCCGAGAACCTCGGCGAGGTCGCCGCCGACCTGCTCGGCGAACTGGTCACCGACGGCGACGTGCTCGGCCTGGCGTGGGGCCGGTCCACCATCCACATGGCGGCCGCCCTCCGGCAGCTGCCACCGTGCACCGTCGTCCAGCTCACCGGGGTCTACGACGCGGGGACGGCCGACCGGGGCTCGGTCGAGGCGGTACGGCGGGCCGCCGAGGTCGCCGGGGGAGAGGCACATCCCCTCTACGCGCCCATGCTGCTGCCCGACTCCGCGACCGCCGCCGCGCTGCGCAGCCAGACCGGCATCTCCCGCGCGTTCGAGTACTTCGACAAGGTGACCGTCGCCGCCGTCTCCATCGGCTCGTGGGAGCCGGGCGTCTCCACCGTGCACGACATGCTCAGCGACTCCGAGCGCGCCCACTACTCCTCCCTCGGCGTCGCCGCCGAGATGTCCGCGCACCTCTTCGACGCCCAGGGCCGCCGCATCGGACGCGACCTGGGGGAGCGGTGCATCACCGTGGAGGCCGACCGGCTGCGGCGCATCCCCGAGGTCGTCGCCATCGCGGGAGGCCAGCGCAAGGCCGACGCCATCGGCGCGGTGCTGCGCTCCGGCCTGGTCACCAGCCTCGTCACCGACACCGCGGCCGCCGACCACCTGCTCCAGGACGGCACCCCGCTGCCGCCGCGCCCCGCCCTGGACCGGGCCGACCCCGACGGTCTCTGAACGGGCCCCGTGAACGGCTCCCACGCTCGGCTCCCGCGAACGACCCCCGCGCCGGCTCGTACGATCGCACGAGCGGCCGTGCTGCGCCCTGGGGCTTTCTCCGTCCCCCTTCCGTCCCCTGACATGGGAGAATGAGGTACGTGCGTTTTCTGAATGATCAGCGTCCGTCGTACGACCTCACCTACGACGACGTCTTCATGGTTCCCAGCCGCAGCGCCGTCGGCTCCCGCCAGGGCGTTGACCTGTCCACCCCGGACGGCACCGGCACCACCATCCCGCTCGTCGTGGCCAACATGACCGCGATCGCGGGGCGCCGGATGGCCGAGACGACGGCCCGCCGCGGCGGCCTCACCGTCATCCCGCAGGACATCCCGCTCGACGTGGTCGCCGAGGTGACCTCCTGGGTCAAGCGGCGCCACCTGGTGCTCGACACCCCGATCACCCTCGCTCCCCAGCAGACCGTCGCCGACGCCCTCGCCCTGCTGCCCAAGCGGGCCCACGGCGCCGGGGTGGTCGTGCACGAGGGACGGCCGGTCGGGATCGTCACCGAGTCCGACCTGTCCGGTGTCGACCGCTTCACCCAGCTCTCCGAGGTCATGTCCCGCGACCTGCTGGTCATCGACGCCGGGCTGGACCCGGGCGAGGCCTTCAACCGCCTGGACGCGGCCCACCGCAAGCTCGCCCCCGCGGTCGACGGCGACGGCCGCCTCGTCGGCATCCTCAGCCGCAAGGGCGCGCTGCGCGCCACCCTCTACACCCCGGCCACCGACGACGCCGGACGGCTGCGCGTCGCCGCCGCCGTCGGTATCAACGGCGATGTCGCCGACCGCGCGCGGCGGCTGCTCGACGCGGGGGTCGACACCCTCGTCGTGGACACCGCGCACGGACACCAGGAGCGCATGCTCGACGCGCTGAAGGCCGTCCGCGCCCTCGACCCGCAGGTCCCGGTCGTCGCCGGGAACGTGGTGGCCGCCGACGGCGTACGCGACCTGATCCAGGCCGGCGCCGACATCGTCAAGGTCGGTGTGGGCCCCGGCGCGATGTGCACCACCCGCATGATGACCGGCGTGGGACGTCCGCAGTTCTCCGCCGTGCTGGAGTGCGCCGCCGAAGCCCGGCGGCACGGCAAGCACGTCTGGGCGGACGGCGGCGTGCGCCACCCCCGCGACGTCGCCATGGCGCTGGCCGCCGGTGCGTCGAACGTGATGATCGGCTCCTGGTTCGCCGGCACCCACGAGTCGCCGGGCGACCTGCAGCAGAGCTCCGACGGGCGGCTCTACAAGGAGTCGTTCGGCATGGCGTCCGCGCGCGCGGTGCGCAACCGCACCAGCGAGGAGTCCGCCTACGACCGCGCCCGCAAGGGCCTGTTCGAGGAGGGCATCTCCACCTCCCGGATGTTCATCGACCCCGTCCGGCCCGGAGTCGAGGACCTCATCGACGCGATCATCGCCGGAGTCCGGTCCGCCTGCACCTACGCCGGCGCCGGGTCCCTCGAGGAGTTCGCCGAGAAGGCCGTCGTCGGCGTCCAGAGTGCCGCGGGCTACGCCGAGGGCAAGCCGCTGCACGCCAGCTGGTGACCCGTGGCCGCCGCGGGCATCCCCGCGGCGGCCGGGTCGCGGCCGGCCCCGCGAACAGGTCACAGAGCCGCCGCGCGAACATTCGGATCCGTGCGAATCCCTTCTCCCGCCTCCCCTCTCCTTGCTGGAATGCGGGCATGAGCAGCGAAGAGACCGCCCCCGCAGCACACGCAGCCCCCGCACCCCACGGCGTCACCTACCGCGCACGCCACCACCGGGGCACCGGCCCCGGCCACATCACCCCCGACGGCTGCTCCGTCAGCCTCTACGCACGCCTCCCGGCCGGCGACGAGCCGGAGATCGTCGCCGCCGCCGCCCCGAGCGGCGCGACCCTCCTCGAACTCGGCTCCGGCGCCGGCCGCCTGACCCGCCCCCTGCGGGAGAGGGGATTCCGCGTCACGGCCGTCGACGAGTCCGCCGAGATGCTGGCGCAGATCGACGGCGCACCCACCGTCCGCTCCACCATCGAGGACCTGCGGCTGGACGAACGGTTCGACGTCGTGCTCCTGGCGTCCTTCCTGATCAACACCGCCGACGACGCGCTGCGCGACGCGCTGCTGCGCACCTGCGCGCACCACCTCGCCCCCGGCGGGGCCGTCCTCGTCCAGCGCGAAGGCGAATGGCACCGCACCCGCACCACGGGGGAGGAGTGGGAGCACGACGGCATGACCGTGCGCATCGCGCTCCGTGAACCCGCCGAGGGCGGAGCCAAGCGCACCCGCATGGAGTACGCCTTCGAGGACGCCGCCTGGAGCCAGACGTTCGTCTCCCACGACCTCGACGAGACCGACTTCGCCCAGGCGCTGCACCGGGCCGGCCTCACCCTGGACGCCTACCTCACCGACGACCGGACCTGGGCCCGGGCCCTGCCGCGGTGAACGACCGCCCGCCCGGTCCGCCCGCCCCGCCCGGTCCGCCGTCCCGGCGGCCGGGCGGCCCTGTGGTCTACTGCGGATACGGCGTGCGCCGCTGCCGCCCGGCCACCGCAAGCGCAGAAGAAGAGTGAACCACCCGCAGTGCGACACCTGAACGAACTCGACGAACGCATCGTCCGCGTCCTCGCGGAGGACGCCCGCCGCTCCTACGCCGACATCGGCGCCGAGGTCGGCCTGTCCGCTCCCGCGGTCAAACGCCGCGTGGACAGGCTCCGCGAGGACGGCGCGATCACCGGGTTCACGGTGCGCGTGGACCCCTCGGCGCTCGGCTGGGAGACGGAGGGGTTCATCGAGATGTACTGCCGGTCCAACACCGGGCCCCAGGACATCCGCCGCGCCCTCACCCGCTACCCCGAGGTCGTCGCCGCCTCCACCGTCACCGGCGACGCCGACGCCGTCGTGCAGGTCTTCGCCGCCGACATGCGGCACTTCGAGGCGGTGCTCGAACGCATCGCCTCCGAGCCGTTCGTGGAACGCACCAAGTCGGTCCTGGTGCTCTCCCCGCTGCTCCGCCGCTACGGCTCCGGCGCCCCCACCTGACCGACGCCCCCACGCTCCGGTGCGCCGCCCACGCACAACGAATCGCCGCAGCAACGACCGAAGACGCAACGAACCGCCCCTCGGCCCGCAACGGAGTCGTCTTGTCGGCCGTCCCCGCCCGACCGTACCGTCGATGTGTTCGCTCGCATCCCGTACGACCAGGTCAGGGGTTCCATGACGCCGCTGCGCACCGCGCTGCTCCAGGGGCCGGGCGGCGTACCCGCCTCCACCGACGTCACCCTCGAGGCACTCGACGCCGCCGCGGGCCGGGCCGCCGCCGCGGGCGCGAGGCTCCTGGTCGCCTCCGAGCTGTACCTGACCGGTTACGCACTCGGCGACCGCGTCACGGACCTGGCCGAGGAGTCCGACGGGCCCGGCGCCCACGCCGTCGCGCGCATCGCCGCGCGGCACGGCCTCGCCGTCGCCTACGGCTACCCGGAACGCGCCGGGAGGGCCGTCCACAACGCCGTGCAGCTGATCGGCCCCACCGGCGAACCGCTGGCCCACTACCGCAAGACACACCTCTACGGCGGCTACGAGACCGCCCATTTCACCCCCGGCGACACCCTCGTCGTCCAGGCGGACCTGGACGGCCTCCGGCTCGGCCTCCTGGTCTGCTACGACGTCGAGTTCCCGGAGACCGTACGCGCCCACGCGCTGGCCGGCACCGACCTGCTCCTCGTGCCCACCGCGCTGATGCGGCCCTACGAGTTCGTCGCGCACACCCTGCTGCCCGCCCGCGCCTGGGAGAACCAGCTCTACATCGCCTACGCCGACCGCTGCGGCCCCGAGGGGGACTTCGACTTCGCCGGCCTCAGCTGCCTGGCCGCCCCCGACGGTGCCGTCCGCGCCCGCGCCGGAGCAGGCGGCGAACTCGTCCTCGGCGACGCCGATCCCGCCCTCCTCGCCGCATCCCGCGCGCGCAACCCCTACCTCGCCGACCGCCGCTCCGACCTGTACAGCCCGCGCCACCCGCACGACCCGCAAGGAGAACCGCCCCGATGACGTCCATGGTGCCCACCGCCGCCCACGACGACCACCACGACCCGGACGCCACCACTCAGGCCGGCAGGCCGCTCACCATGTTCGGCCCGGACTTCCCCTTCGCCTACGACGACTTCCTCGCCCACCCGGCGGGGATCGGCTCGGTGCCCGCCACCGAGCACGGCACCGAGGTCGCTGTGGTCGGCGGCGGCCTGTCCGGCCTCGTCGCCGCCTACGAGCTGATGAAGATGGGCCTGCGGCCCGTCGTGTACGAGGCCGACCGGCTCGGCGGACGGCTGCGCACCGACCGCTTCGAGGGCTGCGAGGGCGACCTCACGGCGGAGATGGGCGCCATGCGCTTCCCGCCGTCCTCCACCGCCTTCCGCCACTACGTCGACCTGGCCGGCCTGGAGACCACGCCGTTCCCGAACCCCCTCGCGCCGGACACCCCGTCCACGGTCGTCGACCTCAAGGGCGAGTCCCACTACGCCCGCACCCTCGACGACCTGCCCGAGGTCTACCACCAGGTCATGGACGCCTGGAACGCCTGCCTGGAGGAGGGCGCCGACTTCTCCGACATGCAGCACGCCATCCGCGAGCGCGACGTTCCGCGCATCCGCGAGATCTGGGCGCGGCTGGTCGAGAAGCTCGACAATCAGACCTTCTACGGCTTCCTGTGCGACGCGAAGGCCTTCTCCTCCTTCCGGCACCGGGAGATCTTCGGCCAGGTCGGCTTCGGCACCGGCGGCTGGGACACCGACTTCCCGAACTCCATCCTGGAGATCCTCCGGGTCGTCTACACCGGCGCCGACGACGACCACCGCGGCATCGTCGGCGGCTCCCAGCAGCTCCCGGAGCGGCTGTGGGAGCGGGAGCCCGCGAAGATCGTGCACTGGCAGCACGGCACCTCGCTGGCCTCGCTGCACGACGGCGGCCGCCCGCGCCCCGCGGTTACCCGGATGCACCGCACGGCCGGCAACCGCGTCACGATCACCGACGCCGACGGCCGCATCCGCACCTACCGGGCGGCGGTCTTCACCGCGCAGTCCTGGATGATGCTCGCCAAGATCGACTGCGACGACGCGCTGCTGCCCATCGACCACTGGACCGCCGTCGAGCGCACCCACTACATGGAGTCCTCCAAGCTGTTCGTCCCCGTCGACCGGCCGTTCTGGCTCGACACCGACGAGGAGACCGGCCGGGACGTGATGTCGATGACGCTCACCGACCGCATGACCCGCGGCACCTACCTGCTCGACGACGGCCCGGACCGGCCCGCGGTCATCTGTCTCTCCTACACCTGGTGCGACGACAGCCTCAAGTGGCTGCCGCTCAGCCCCGAGGAGCGCCTCGAGGTGATGCTGAAGTCGCTGCGGGAGATCTATCCCAAGGTCGACATCCGCAGGCACATCATCGGCGACCCGGTGACCGTCTCCTGGGAGAACGAGCCCTATTTCATGGGGGCGTTCAAGGCCAACCTGCCCGGCCACTACCGCTACCAGCGCCGCCTTTTCACGCACTTCATGCAGGACCGGCTGCCCGAGGACAAGCGCGGCCTGTTCCTTGCCGGAGACGACATCTCCTGGACCGCCGGCTGGGCGGAGGGCGCCGTGCACACCGCGCTGAACGCCGTCTGGGGCGTGATGGACCAGTTCGGCGGCTCCACCGACCCGTCGAACCCGGGACCGGGCGACGTCTACGACGAGATCGCCCCGGTGGAACTGCCCGAAGACTGACCGCCCCGGAGGGGGCGCCCGCACCCGGCGCCCCCTCCGGGGCGCACCACGCTCGGGGCCTCCTGCCGCCTCCCGGCGCGGCGCTCCCGCCGTGCGCGACGGCCCGGCAACGTCGGTACCGCGTATGGACCATGCCGGCGGGCACCGACCCGCGAATCGGCCTGGTCGCGCACGGCGGGGCGGGCGCCACCGCGGAGTTCGACCACTACCGCGTGCACCGGCGCCGAGAGCGCCACGTGAGCGCCGGTGCGCGGCCGCCGGCGCGCTACCCGCCGGTGCTCTCCCGGACGATCAGCCGGTAGTCGGCCTCCACCTCCAGCACCGCGTCGTCCGCGTCCCGGTGCCCGCCCGCCCGCCGGGCGCCGCGACCGCCGCCCTCGATCAGCGACTCCAGCAACTCCACCGCCACCCGCGCGATGTACGCCTTGTCAGGGGAGACCGTGGTCAGCGACGGCGTGCTGTAGCGGCCGTCCTCGATGTCGTCGAAGCCGGCGATCGCCACGTCCTGCGGCACCCGCAGCCCGGAGGTCAGCGCGGTGCGCAGCGCGCCCAGCGCCAGCAGGTCGTTGAAGCAGAACACCGCCTGCGGCGGCTCGGGCAGCGCGAGCAGGTGCCGCATCACCTCCGCGCCGTCGGACCGGTGGTAGAAGGCCGTGGGCGGTGTCAGCTCCCCCTCGCACGGCAGCCCCGCCGCCCGCAGCGCCTGCCGGTAACCGGCCAGCCGCAGGTGGGCGGTGTTGGCGCTCGGGTGGCGCTGCGCGCCGATCGCGGCGATGCGGGTGTGGCCGAGGGACATCAGGTGCTCGGTCACCTCGCGCGCCGCCCGCAGGTTGTCGATCGCCACGTGGTGCGTCGGGCCGTCCTGCACCCGTTCGCCGAGCAGCACCATCGGCGTACGGTCGGTGCGCTGCGCCAGTTCCTCCCGCCCCACGGTGATCGGGCTGAAGACCAGCCCGTCGATCAGCTGCTCCCGGATGCCCTGGAGCACCTGGCGCTCGCGGTCCGCCCGGCCGTCGGTCTGGTCGATCAGCACCGTCCAGCCGCGCTCCGCGGCCGCGTCGATCACGAACCGCGACAGCTCGGCGAAGTAGGGGGCGTCCAGCTCCGGCAGCGCCAGGGCGATCACCCCGATGCGGCCGCGCCGCAGGTTCCGCGCGGAGAGGTTGGGCCGGTAGTCCAGCTCGGCGAGGGCCCGCTCGACCTTCTCCCGGGTGGGAGGCGAGACGTAGGTGGTGCCGCTGACCACGTTGGAGACCGTCTTGACCGACACCCCGGCACGGGCGGCCACGTCCTTCAGGCCGACACCCACACCATCACCTCCACCGGCACCTGCGGGCGCCCCCTCCCGAAGCGGTGCGGCCACCCTCGCACACCGCCGCCGGGAAGCGCCGCCGACCCTATTTACAACGCTGTTTCAACGATGTAATCGTAGCAGCCCCACCTTCACCACAGGGAGTTCCACGCCTATGGCCCCGGCCCGTCTCACTCTCGAACCCGGCTTCCGTATCGGCGCCGTGGACCGGCGCCTGTTCGGGTCCTTTGTCGAGCACATGGGCAGATCCGTCTACACCGGAGTGTTCGAGCCCGGCCACCCGCTCGCCGACGCCGACGGCTTCCGCACCGACGTCCTGGACCTGGTCCGCGAGATGGGCGTCACCATGGTCCGCTACCCCGGCGGAAACTTCGTCTCGAACTACCGCTGGGAGGACGGCGTCGGCCCGGCCGAGGACCGCCCCACCCGCCTGGACCTGGCCTGGCGCAGCATCGAGTCCAACGCCTTCGGGCTGGGCGAGTTCATGGCCTGGGCCCAGAAGGCCGGCGTCGAGCCCATGATGGCGCTCAACCTCGGCACCCGCGGCACCGCCGAGGCCCTCGACCTGCTGGAGTACGCCAACCACCCCGGCGGGACCGCCCGTTCCGAGCAGCGCCGCGCGCACGGGGCCGAGGACCCGTACGGCGTCCGCCTGTGGTGCCTGGGCAACGAACTCGACGGGCCCTGGCAGATGGGCCACAAGACCGCGCACGAGTACGGCCGCCTCGCCGCCGAGACCGCTCGCGCCATGAAGCGCTTCGACCCCGGCCTCCAACTCGTCGCCTGCGGCAGCTCCAACGCCTACATCGACACCTTCGCCTCCTGGGAGGCGACCGTTCTCGAACACACCTACCCGTTCGTCGACTACATCTCGCTGCACGCCTACTACGACCCGTCGGGCACCGACGAGGACTCCTTCCTCGCCAGCGCAACCGAGATGGACCGCATGATCGACGACGTGGTGGCCACCGCCGACCACGTCGGCGCCAGACTCCGCGACCGGCGCCGCATCAAGCTCTCGTTCGACGAGTGGAACGTGTGGTACCAGAGCCGCTTCGGCGGCGAGCACTCCCTGGACTGGGAGGCCGCGCCCCGGCTCATCGAGGACGTCTACGACGTCAAGGACGCCGTCGTCGTCGGCAGCCTGCTGATCACCCTGCTGCGCCACGCCGACCGGGTCGGCGCCGCCTGCCAGGCCCAGCTCGCCAACGTCATCGGTCCGATCCTGACCGAGCCCGGCGGCCGCGCCTGGCGCCAGACGACCTTCCACCCCTTCGCCCAGACCGCCCGGTACGCCCGTGGCACCGTCCTCCGCGTCGAACCTGACTCGCCCGTCCTCGAGACCGAGAAGTACGGCGAGGTGCCCGCCCTGTGGGCCACCGCCACCCACGACGAGGCCCGCGGCGAGATCGCCCTGTTCGCCGTCAACCGGGACCGCACCGCCCCGCTCACCCTGAGCGTGGACCTGGCGGCCTTCCCCGGCGCCCGCGTCGTCGAGCACCTGCTGCTCGCCGACGACGACCCCCGTGCGACCAACACCGCCGAGCAGCCCGACCGGGTACGCCCCCGGGCCGTCGACGGCACCAAGACCGACGACCGCCGGCTCACCGTCGAACTCCCGCCGGTGTCCTGGTCGATGATCCGCCTCACCACCGCCTGACCCCTCCGAGGAGAACGACATGAGCAGCAGAAACCCCCTGCCCGGCAGCTGGCACCGTCGGTCCTTCCTCGGCGCCGCGGGCGGCCTGGCCGGAGCCGGCCTGCTCACCGCCTGCGGCGGCGGCACCAAGGTCGGCGCCGACGGCGACACCCCCGACGACGCGCCGAGCTTCAAGGGCGGTGAGTACAAGGGCCCGAAGGTCACCCTGCAGTACTGGAACGGCTTCACCGGCGGCGACGGCCCGCACATGCGCTCCATGGTCGCCGCGTTCAACAAGGAGTACGACGGCAGGATCACGGTGGAGAACACCACCCGCCGGTGGCAGGACCTCTACCCCGCGCTCCCGACCGCCATCACCGCCGGCAAGGGCCCGGACGTCGCGGTCATCCACAACGACTGGGTGGGCACCTTCGCCGCCCGCAACACCATCGTCCCCCTCGACGACGTGGTCTCCGCGGTGGGCATGAGCGAGTCCGAGTTCATCCCCGCCGTCTGGCAGGCCGGCGTCTACGAGGGCAAGCGCTACAGCGTGCCGCTCGACGTGCACTGCCTCGCCGGCTACTCCAACACCAAGCACCTGCACAAGGCCGGCCTGGACGCCGCCCCACAGGACCGTTCCGCCTTCGAGGACTCCCTCGCCGAGCTGAAGAGCGCCGGCGTCAAGCACCCCTTCTGGATGCCCAACAAGTGGCCCGGACACCTGATGTTCATGTCCCTGCTCTGGCAGTTCGGCGGCGAGCTGTACAGCGAGGACGGCACCCGCACCCTGTGGGGCTCGGACGCCGGCGTCCAGGCGCTGACCTGGATGCGGGAACAGATCGACAGGGGCTACAGCCCCGAGCAGGTCGCCCAGGACTCCCAGTACACCGCCTTCAAGAACGGCGACGTCAGCTACACCTGGGACGGCATCTGGCAGATCAACGACCTGAAGAACAACACCAAGGACCTCCAGTGGGGCATGGACCCGGTGCCCGTCGTCGGCGACACCCCCGCCGTGTGGTCCGCCAGCCACAACTTCGTGCTCACCTCGCAGGCCACCAAGGACAAGAACAAGGCCGAGGCGGCGAAGTTCTTCATCGACTACATGAGCAAGCAGTCCACCGAATGGGCCAAGGCCGGCATGATCCCGGCCCGCAACTCGGTGCGCGAGGAGCCCGAGGTGGCGAAGCTGCCGCAGATCGCCCTCGCGAAGAACGTCGACGTCTTCCACTTCGTGCCCGCCGTCGCCGGCGTGGGCGACGTCCAGGTGCAGGCTCTCGAACTCGCCGTGCAGAAGGGCGTGCTCGGCCGCCAGTCGCCCGAGAAGGCACTGGCCGACGGCGTCCGCACCGCCGACAAGCTGCTGGCGGAGAACAAGCAGAAGTACGCGAAGTGAGGAACGCCCCGTGGCACTGCGGCTGACCGCACGGCCCGCCGCCGACGTGAGGAAGACGGGCCGCGGCCCGGGCGGCACCCCCGCCCGGGTCGCGACCCGCTCCTACCGGTGGTGGACGCCGTACCTCTTCATGGCGCCCTACCTGGTGCTGTTCACCGTCTTCGTGCTGGTCCCCATCGGCTACGGCTTCTGGATCAGCCTCCACCAGTGGGACATCAACGTCCTGTCCAAGCCCTTCGTCGGCCTGGACAACTACCGCGAGCTGTTCGACTCCGGGAGTGTCGACGGGCCGCGCTTCTGGAGCGCGATGCGCGCCACCGGCATCTTCACGGCGCTGTCGCTGCCGTTCCTGCTCGTGGTGCCGCTGTTCGTCGCCCTGCTGATGAACGGCAGGTTCCGCGGCCGCAACCTCTACCGCGCCGTCTACTTCGCGCCGTACGTCCTCGGCGTCGCCGTCGTCGGTCTGCTGTGGCGCTTCCTGCTCGACGGCAACATCGGCATGGTCAACCACTACCTCGGCGTCCTCGGCCTGCCCGACGACGTCCAGTGGACGACCTCCACCCCCGCGGCGTGGTGGGCACTGGTCCTGGTCACCGTGTGGTGGACCCTCGGCTTCAACTCCGTGATCTACCTGGCCGGGCTCCAGGACATCCCCGCCGAGCTGTACGAGTCGGCCCGCGTCGACGGCGCGAACGCCTGGCAGCGCTTCCGGCACGTCACCCTGCCCGGCCTCAGACCGGTGGCACTCTTCGTCGTCAACGCCACCCTGCTGGCCTGCGCCAACATGTTCGGACAGTCGTACCTGATCACCGCGGGCGCGCCCGCCGACGAGACGAAGACCGCCATCTACCTGATCGCCGAGACCGGCCTGGGCAGCTTCCAGATGGGCTCCGCCTCCGCGATGAGCTTCGTGCTCGCCCTCGCTCTGATGGCCACCAGCGCGGTGGTGTTCCGCGTGTTCCGCGAACGGCAGGAGAAGTCATGACCGCCGTCACCCCCGCGCCCGGCCGCCGCAGGCTGCGCCGTTCGCTGCTCCACCTGATCCTGGCCGTGGTCGCCGCGCTGTACCTCAGTCCGCTGCTGTACATGCTGGTCACCTCGTTCAAGACCAGCAGCGCGGCCGGCTCGACCGACCCGCAGTGGATACCCGGCCCGGCGACGTCGGAGGCCTACCAGCACATCCTCACCGCCACCGACAGCCCGGTGCTGCTGTGGCTGCTCAACAGCGTGCTCGCGGCCACCGCCCACGCGGTCCTGGTGCTGCTCACCGCCACCCCCGCGGCGTACGCCCTGGCACGCCTGGAGTTCCGCGGCCGGGGTGCCGTCTTCGCGGGCATCGTCGCCACCCTGTTCGTTCCGCCGGTGATCCTGCTGGTGCCCAACTTCCTCATCGTCAACGAACTCGCCTGGGTGGACTCGCTGCCGGCCGTCATCGTCCCCGCCGCCGCGAGCGCCTTCGGCGTCTTCTTCCTGAGGCAGTTCTTCCTCACCCTTCCGGCCGAGCTGGAGGAGGCCGCCGAGATCGACGGCTGCAACCGGTGGCAGATCTTCGTCCGCGTGGTGCTGCCCCTGTCCCGCCCCGCGCTCGCCACCCTCGGGCTGCTCGCCTTCCTCGCCAACTGGAACGACTTCCTGTGGCCGCTGTACGTGCTGCTCAGCCCCGAGCAGCTCACACTGCCCGCCGGACTGGCCAACTTCCAGGGCGCCAACAACGTGCGCTTCGACCTGCTGATGGCCGGCGCGGTCATCGCCAGCGTTCCCGTCCTGCTGCTCTACCTCGTCGCGCAGCGCTGGGTCATCGAGGGCGTCTCCCGGTCCGGCCTCAAGGGCTGACACCGCCGCCGGACCGACACCCGCCGCGGCCACCGGCCGCGGCGGGCGTCAGTCCTCCGCCCGGCCGCACCCCAGTGGTGTGAGCAGGCAACGGCCCACCAGCCCCACCCCGGCGTCCATCCGGTCGGTGAACTCCTCCGCCAGCTCCGGCACCGACCGCAGCCCCCACAGCGCGCGGAAGGCCGCCCACGCCGCCTCCCGTGCCCGCTCCAGACTCCACGACTCCACCAGGTGCGTCAGCGGGCCCGCGACGTCCAGCAGGTCCGGGCCGGGCATCAGGTCTTCCCGCACGCGCTCCTCCAGCGCGGTGAGCAGCTCGCCCACCCGGTCGAAGTCGGCCTCCAGCAGAGCCGGTTCCACCCCGCGCGCCCGGCAGGTGTCCACCAGCGCCAGCGGCAGGTCGTGCCCGACATGGGCGTTGACCCCGGCCAGGGCGAACTGCAGCGGGCTCACCCCGGGGTGACCGCGTGCGGCGAACAGCGGACGCCGGCAGGCCGGCGCCCGCCGCCCGTCCGCGACGCCCTCGACGGCGTCCAGGTACCGGCCGGCGAACCGCACCGTCAGCCCACGCGACGCCTCCGCCGCGGCGAACCCGCCGTCGCCGATCAGCCGGCCGTGCAGGGCCCGCGTCACCCGCAGGTACACCCGGTTGAAGACCGCCACGCCGTCCCGCGCGGGCACGCCCGCGCCGCCGGCACGCATCCGCCGTACGACGTCCGCGACCGCTCCCGCGTCCGGCAGCGGCGGCTCCTCGACCCGTGCCATGGGGCCGGCGTCGCAGGGGCTCCGTGCCGCGCCGGGTGTCCGGCCCGGCGTGCCCCCAACGAGGGACCGCCCCTACGCTCCCCGGGCTCCCGTACCGTCGTCCCCGGCGGACTTCCCCGTCCCCGCCCCGGCGGTCCCGGCCCCGCCGTGCGTACCGCCCGGCGGGACGGCGGCCGGTCCGGAGGTGCGCGGGGCCGGCCGCAGCACGCCCGCCCCCAGCACCAGGCCGGACGTCAGCACGGTGACCAGGCCGAAGGACACGGGCAGCGAAGTGGCTTCGGCCACCCAGCCCACCGCTGCCGGAGCGGCCAGGCCCGACGCGTAGGCCAGCGTCGCCACCCCGGCGACGGCCCGCCCCGCGGAGCCCTCCGAGGTCCGCCCGGCGGCCGAGAAGCACAGCGGTACCACCACCGCGATGCCCACCCCGATCAGCGCGTAACCGGCCACGGCGGACGCGGGTGTCTCCGCGGTCACCACCAGCACTCCGCCGAGCGTCGCCAGCACCCCGCCCGCACGCACCGTGCGCACCGCCCCGAACCGTTCCACCGTCGCGTCGCCCGCCAGCCGGGCGATCGCCATGGTGCAGGCGAACGCCGTGTAGGCGGTGGCCGCCAGGCCGGGCGACGCGCCGGTGACGTCCCGCAGGTAGATGCCCGACCAGTCCATCGACGCGCCCTCGGCGAACACCGCGCAGAACCCCACCAGCCCGACCGCCAGCGCGCCCCGGGTGGGCAGCGCGAACCGCGGCGGCTCCGGTTCCGCCGCCCCGGCGTCCGGCTGCACGTCCAGCACCCACCGGCAGGCCACCACCGCCACCCCGCACAGCCCGGGCGCCACGAGGGCCAGGTGCAGCGTCGCCGGCAGGCCGCCGTGCGCGGCCAGTACCCCCAGGGCGCCGCCCGCCAGACCGCCCACGCTCCACATGCCGTGCAGCGACGACAGCACCGATCGCCCGTAGCGCTCCTCCACGTACACGCCCTGCGCGTTCATCGCCACGTCCATCAGGCCCAGCCCGCAGCCGAACAGGAACAGCGCCCCGCACAGCCACCCCAGCCCCGGCATCAGCGGCGGCAGCGCCAGGCCCGCGCAGCACGCCAGTGAGGTGCCGCGCAACGTCGCCCGCGGCCCCAGCCGGTGCTCCAGGAACGCCGACAGCGGCATCGCCGCCGACGCCCCCAGCGTCACGCACACCAGCGCCACGCCCAGCCATCCGGGGCTCAGGCCGAGGTGCTCCCGCATCCACGGGATGCGGGTGGCGAACGTGCCGCTGGCCGTCCCGTGCACCGCGAACACCACCGCCACGGCCCGCCGCGCCGAGCGGGTCTCCCGCCCGCCGCTGATCCGTTCCTCGTCCCGGGTCATCGCTCCCCGTCCGCCGTCCCACCCGACCGGACCCACGCTACGAGCCGTCCCCGCGCCCGCCGCAAGCCCGGGGACCGCCCACGGGGCGTCGGGTCCTGTGAAGGCCCGGCCGCGGAGCGTTGTGAGTCACTCCACAGGGGTCACCCGCATGGACCGCGCCGTCGCGTGGCAGACTGAAGGCGTACCAGTGACGTCAGCGCACTCCGGGGTCGGTGAAAGTCCGAACCGGCGGTTACAGTCCGCGACCCGGCCGCAGCCAGCGGCCGGTTGACCAGGTGAAACTCCTGGACCGACGGTGAAAGTCCGGATGGGAGGCAGTGCGCGGCGGACGAGACCGGTACCCGCCGCCACGGCGCGCCGCGCTCCCGTTCGGGGAGAGTCGGCATCCCGTGCCCGGCGCGCTTCCACCGGTCACCCGTCCGTCCGTGGTCCTCACCCGCCCCGGAGTCCGTGCCCGATGAGGCAGGAGGACCGGTGGCCGGCCACCCCGCGGCATCCGCAGAGCAGTCCGCCATGCGCCGCGCCGTCGCGCTCGCCGCCCGCGGCCTGGGCTCCACCAGCCCCAACCCGGTCGTCGGCTGCGTCGTACTCGACCGCGACGGCCGCACCGTCGGCGAAGGTTGGCACCAGCGCGCCGGCGGTCCGCACGCCGAGATCCACGCCCTCGCCGAGGCCGGCGACGACGCGGCCGGCGGTACCGCCGTGGTCACCCTCGAGCCCTGCGACCACACCGGACGCACCGGCCCCTGCACCCGCGCCCTCCTCGACGCCCGTGTCGCCCGCGTGGTCTACGCCGTGCCCGACCCCACCGACGGCGCGGCGGGCGGAGCCGCGACCCTGCGCGCCGCCGGCGTCGACGTCGACTCCGGGCTGCTCGGCGACGAGGCCGCTGAGGTCAACGTCGCCTGGCTCACCGCCGTACGCCGCGGCACACCGCACGTGACCTGGAAGTACGCCGCCACCCTCGACGGCCGCAGCGCCGCCGCCGACGGCACCAGCCGCTGGATCACCTCCGCCGCCGCCCGCGCCGACGTGCACCGGCTGCGGGCCGAGTCCGACGCCGTGGTCGTCGGCTCCGGCACCCTGCGCGCCGACGACCCGCACCTCGCGGTCCGCGGCGTCGAAGGCGCCGTCCAGCCGCTGCGCGTCGTCCTCGACACCGAGGCCACCCTCACGGCCGGCGCCCGCGTCCTGGACGGCGCCGCGCCCACCCTCGTCGCCGTCGCCGAGGACGCCGGTACCGGCCACCTGCCCGGGGAGACCGACGTCCTGCGCCTCCCGCGCGGCGCGGACGGCCACGGGCTCGCCCTGCGGCCCCTGCTCACCGCCCTGCACGCGCGCGGCGTGCGGTCCGTGCTGCTGGAGGGCGGGCCCACGCTGGCCGGGGCGTTCCTCGCCGCAGGAGCCGTCGACCGGGTCGTCGGCTACCTCGCCCCCGTCCTCCTCGGCGACGGCCCGCCCGCCCTCGCCGGCGGCGGAATCACCACTCTCACCGAGGCGTTGCGGCTGCACGTGACCGGCACCGCGCACCTCGGCCCCGACCTCCGCATCACCGCCGTGCCCGTCCCCGCCGCCGCAGCCGGCCGACCCTGAAGGAGCCCGCCGCCATGTTCACCGGAATCGTCGAGGAACTCGGCGAAGTCGTCACGGTCGAGGAACGGCAGGACGCCGCCCGCTTCCGGCTGCGCGGGCCGCTCGTCACCGAGGGCGCCCGGCACGGCGACTCCATCGCCGTCAACGGCGTCTGCCTCACCGTCGTGGACACCGCCGACGGCGAGTTCACCGCCGACGTGATGGCCGAGACGCTGCAGCGCTCCAGCCTCGGCGCACTGACCGCCGGGTCCCGCGTCAACCTCGAGCGGCCCACGGCCCTCGGCGGCCGCCTCGGCGGGCACCTCGTCCAGGGCCACGTCGACGGCACCGGCACCCTCCTGGCGCGCACGCCCGCCGAGCACTGGGAGATCGTGCGGGTCGGCATCCCCGGCGGACTCGCCCGCTACGTCGTGGAGAAGGGCTCCATCACCGTCGACGGCGTCTCGCTGACCGTCGTCGAGGCAGGCGAGGACTTCCTCACCGTCAGCCTCATCCCGACCACGCTGGCCCTGACCACCCTGGGCCACAAGCAGCCCGGCGATCCCGTCAACCTCGAGGTCGACGTCCTCGCCAAGTACGTCGAGCGGCTCCTCGCCGCCGGCGTCACCCCCCTCGCAGGACCCACCGCGGAGGCCGCACGGTGAGCGGCCTGGACTGGCTCGGCGACGTGGCGTTCACCGCCCTCGGCCAGAAGGTGATCTGGTCCGACATGCTGGGCAACACGATCGGTCTGGCAGCGCTCGCCCTCGGCTGGCGCCGCAACGTCCTCACCTGGCCGGTGCAGCTGCTCTCCGGCCTGGTCCTCGTCGTCGCCTACCACAGCGCCGACCTCGCCGGGGGCGTGGGCAAGCAGCTGATCGTCATCTCCGTCGCGGTGTGGGGCTGGCGGCAGTGGACGCGCGGCAACCGTCAGGCCCAGGACGGTTCCGTGGCCGTCCGGTTCGCCACCTGGCGCGAACGCGGGGTCCTCGCCGCCGGCACCGCGGCCGGAACCCTGGCCGTCGGCGGGCTGTTCACCCTCGTCCCCCACCTCTCGTGGAACCCCTGGCCGGACGCCTACATCTTCGTCGGCACCCTCACCGCGATGGTCGCCCAGGCCCGCGGCCTGGTCGAGTTCTGGTTCGCCTGGCTGCTGGTCGACCTGGTCGGCGTGCCCCTGGCCTTCAGCAGCGGCCTGGCCTTCTCCGGCCTGGTCTACGTCCTCTACCTCGGCCTCGTCCTGTGGGGCCTGCGCGCCTGGTGGCTGCGTTCCCGCACCGCCACCGCCCGGCCGACCGCCCTCGAAGGAGCGCTGTCATGACCGCACTGCGGAACCTCTACGCCGACCTCCCCGACGGGCCGGACGACCGCCCGCTCGCCCTCGACCCCGTCGCGCAGGCCGTCGCCGACATCGCCGCGGGCCGCCCGGTGGTCGTCGTCGACGACGAGGACCGGGAGAACGAGGGCGACCTGATCGTCGCCGCCGAGACGATCACCCCCGAGATCGTCGCCTTCATGATGAGCGAGTGCCGCGGCCTCATCTGCACGCCCATGGAGGAAACCGATCTCGACCGGCTCGCCATGCCGCAGATGGTGGCCCACAACACCGAGTCCATGGGCACCGCCTTCACCGTGTCCGTGGACGCCGGCCCCGGCCACGGCGTCACCACCGGCATCTCCGCCGCCGACCGCGCCGCCACCATCCGGCTGCTCGCCGACCCCGGCGCCGCGGCCGGCGACTTCGTCCGGCCCGGGCACGTCTTCCCGCTGCGCGCCAAGCCCGGCGGCGTCCTCACCCGCGCCGGGCACACCGAGGCCGGCGTCGACCTGGCCCGCCTGGCCGGGCTGCGACCCGCCGCGGCGATCGTCGAGATCGCGGGCGAGGACGGTGCGATGCTCCGCCTCCCCGAGCTCGTGCCGTTCGCCCGCAAGCACGGACTGTCCATCATCTCCATCGAGGCCCTCATCGCCCACCGCCGGGCCCAGGAGCCCACCGTGCGGCGGGAGGCCACCACCCGCCTGCCCACCCGCTACGGGGACTTCCACGCATACGGCTACCGCTCCACCGCCGACGGCGTCGAGCACATCGCCCTGGTCGCGGGGGACCCGGCCACCCTCGGCGGCCAGGACGTGCTGGTGCGCGTCCACTCCGAATGCCTCACCGGCGACGTCTTCGGGTCGCAGCGCTGCGACTGCGGCCCGCAGCTCCAGGCGTCCCTGGACCGGGTCCAGGCGGAAGGGCGCGGCGTCGTGCTGTACCTGCGCGGCCACGAGGGCCGCGGCATCGGCCTGATGTCCAAGCTGCGCGCCTACGAACTGCAGGAGCGCGGCCGCGACACCCTGGACGCCAATCTGGAACTCGGCCTGCCCGCCGACGCACGCGACTACGGGGCGGCCGCGCAGATCCTGGCCGACCTCGGCGTACGCTCCCTGCGGCTGATGACCAACAACCCGGAGAAGACCGCCGCCATGGTCGAGCACGGCCTCCGCGTCACCGGACGCGAACCCATGGCCGTCACCGCCGGCGAGCACAACATCCGCTACCTGCGCACCAAGCGTGACCGGATGGGACACGAACTGCCCTGGCTGGACGCCGAGCCGGTCTCCGCCTGCGGCAACCAGTGACCCGGCCGTCCCCGTCCGCCGACCCCCTCGGGGCCGTCCCCACACCCGACGGTCCCCACACCCGACCGTCCCCACACCCCGACGAGACAGCAGCGAAGACCAGGAGAGAACGTGAGCGGCAAGGGCGCACCCGAACTGACCGTCAGGAACTGCGGCGATCTCCGCGTCGCCGTGATCGCGGCGCAGTGGCACGAGAAGATCATGGACGGCCTGGTCGACGGAGCCCTGCGGGCCCTGCGTGAACTCGGCATCGACGAACCCACCCTGCTGCGCGTCCCCGGCAGCTTCGAACTGCCCGTCGTCGCCAAGGTGCTGGCCGGCCGCGGCTACGACGCCGTCGTCGCCCTCGGCGTCGTCGTCCGCGGCGGCACCCCGCACTTCGACTACGTGTGCCAGGGCGTCACCCACGGCCTCACCCAGGTCTCCGTGGACACCGGCGTCCCCGTCGGCTTCGGCGTGCTCACCTGCGACACCGAGGAGCAGGCCCTGGACCGGGCCGGTCTGCCCGGCTCGAGCGAGGACAAGGGCCACGAGGCCGTCACCGCCGCCGTCGCCACCGCCACCACGCTGCGCACCGTCGCCGAACCCTGGCGCTGACCGCTGAGCCGGGACACCGCCCACATCGCGGAACCCGGCGCAGGCCACGCACCGCGACCACGTAGGGTGAGAGCACCATGGCGAACAAGACATTCGAGGAGCTCTTCACCGAGCTCCAGCAGAAGGCCGCCGACGGCGACCCGATCACCTCCCGCACCGCCGAACTGGTGAGCCAGGGCGTGCACGCGATCGGCAAGAAGGTCGTCGAGGAGGCCGCCGAGGTGTGGATGGCCGCCGAGTACGAGGGCGAGGACCGCACCGCCGAGGAGATCTCCCAGCTCCTCTACCACCTGCAGGTCATGATGATCGCCCGCGGCGTCACCCTCGACGACGTATACGCTCACCTGTGAGCGCGTCCCCGCACCACCGGTGAACGCCCGCACCACCTGCACACCACCACTGAAGGAAGCCCGTTCATGCTGCGCATCGCCGTCCCCAACAAGGGTTCACTCGCCGAGCCTGCGTCGGAGATGCTCCATGAGGCGGGCTACCGGCAGCGCAGGGACCGCCGGGAACTCGTGCTCGTCGACAACGACAACGAGGTCGAGTTCTTCTTCCTCCGCCCCCGCGACATCGCCGTCTACGTGGGCTCCGGGAAGCTCGACATCGGCATCACCGGCCGCGACCTGCTGCTGGACTCCGGCTCCGAGGCCGAGGAGATCATGCAGCTCGGCTTCGCCGGCTCCACCTTCCGCTACGCCACCCGGCCCGGTACCGCCAAGGACGTCCGCGACTTCGGCGGCATGACGGTGGCCACCTCCTTCGCCGGGCTGGTCACCCGCCACCTCGCCGACAACGACGTGGACGCGTCCGTCGTCCGTCTCGACGGCGCCGTGGAGACGGCCATCCAGCTCGGTGTCGCCGAGATCATCGCCGACGTCGTGGAGACCGGCACCACCCTCCGCAACGCCGGCCTGGAGATCATCAGCGAGCCCATCCTGCACTCGGAGGCCGTCGTCATCCGGCGCGCCGGGGAGACCGCCGAGGACCCGGCCCGCGAGGACCCCAAGGTCGCCCAGTTCCTGCGCCGCATGCAGGGCGTCCTCGTCGCCCGCCGCTACGTGATGATGGACTACGACATCCGCGCCGAACGGCTGGAGGAGGCCGTCGCCCTCACTCCCGGCCTGGAGTCGCCGACCGTCTCCCCGTTGCACGACCAGGGCTGGGTCGCGGTCCGCTCCATGGTGCGCACCGAGGAGGCCCAGCGGATCATGGACGACCTGTACGAGCTCGGCGCCCGCGCCATCCTGACCACCGGTATCCACGCCTGCCGCATCTGACTCGCCGTGCGCCCCGCGGGGCGCACGGCGAGGCCGGCACGCAGGACCAGTAGGAACTCCCGAGGGAACCAAGGAACGGACCGCACGTGACCCCGCCGCCCCCGCTCCCCGTCACCTTCCGCCCCACCCGGACCCGGATCGTCCTCCTCGGGTCCGGGGCGCTGGCGTTCACCGCCATCACCGTCATCGCGATGGTCCTCGACACCCTCGACACGGCCGAACGCCTCAGCTTCGTGTTCGTCGCCGCCCTCTTCCTCGGCGTCCTGGCGCTCCTCAGCCGCCCCCACGTCACCGCCGCCGAGGACGGCCTCACCGTCGTCAACCTCACCACCACCCGGCATCTGGAATGGGCCGAGGTGCTCCGCGTCAACCTCCGGCCCGGCGACCCGTGGGTACGCCTGGACCTCGCCGACGGCACCAGCCTTCCCGCCATGGGCATCCAGCCCGGCATCGCCCGCGACCAGGCGATCGCCGACGCCCGCGCCCTGCGCGCCCTCGTGGAGAGCCACGGCACCGGCGACGGCACGGGCGGCTCCGCAGCGCGCTGAACGACCGGCCGGGCACGACCGGCCCGGCCGAGCAACGTCCCGCCGGGCAACGACCGGCCGACCGGGGCGGGTTCACCCCTGACGGTCCCCCGGAAGCGGACCCTCCGGGCCCCGCCCCGACAGCACCTCGCCGTACGCCTGCATCAGATCCGGCAACCGGAGCGTCGCCAGGTCGTCCCGCGTGGGTGTGCCCGCGTAGCCGGACAGCCGCAGATCGCGGTACGCGCAGCTCTTCTCGTACAGCGTCCGCAGGAACCGCCCGTTGCCCAGCTCGTCGATCCAGCCCTGGTCCACCACGTGTCCGCCGATGCTGCGCAGCTCCTCCAGCGCCTCCGCGTCCCACGCGTCGCCGTTCTCGGCCGCCAGCACCTCCCCGATGGCCGTCAACTCCAGCGGCCGGTAGCTGGGGAAGTCCACCCGCGTGGTGAAACGGGAGCCCAGCCCCGGGTTGGCCGCCAGCAGCCGGTCCATGCCCTCCGGGTAGCCGGCCAGGATCACCACCAGCCGGTCCCGGTTGTCCTCGGCCCGCTTCAGCAGCACCTGCAGCGCCTCGTCGCCGTACGCGTCGCCCTTGCTGTAGCCGCTGCCGGCCAGCGCGTACGCCTCGTCGACGAACAGCACCCCGCCCAGCGCCGAATCGATCAGCTCGTTCGCCTTCACCGCCGTCTGCCCGAGGAACTCCCCGACCAGGTCGGAGCGCTGAGCCTCCACCAGATGGTCGCCGCCCAGCAGCCCCAGCGCGTAGAACGCCCGGCCGAGTATCCGCGCCACCGTCGTCTTCCCCGTCCCCGACGGACCCGAGAAGATGAAGTGCCGCTTCGGAGGCTGCACCGGCATACCCTGCCGCGCACGCAGCCGCGCCATCCGCAGCTGTGCCGACAGCGCCCGCACCTGCCGCTTGACGGGCTCCAGCCCGACCATCCTTTCCAGTTCCTCCAGCGCCTGCGCCAGCAGCACCGGGTCCGCCGGGCCCACCGGCCCCTGCCCACCCCCACCGGCGGTCCGCGCCGACGCCCGCTCCCGCACCCAGTCGCCGTCCACCCGCACCGGCTCGGCGGGATCACCCGAATCCTCCAGCCGCAGCGCGTCCGCACCGGGGTCGTACTCCTCGTACTCCGGATCCCCGTCCGGGACGTCCAGCCCGCCGGGGAACCCCGGCAGGCCGGTGACCCCGTCCGCTCCGAAACCGTCCGGACCGTCCAGGCCACCGCCCGGGCCGCCTCCGCTCAGGCTCACCGCCGTGGCCAGCCCCACGCCGTCCCCCAGCCCGTCTCCCTCCGCGATGGTCGTCAGCCGGGCCGCGGTGTCCATGAACGCCGGATCGACCCGGTGCACCGCCCGGTACAGCGGCAGCGCCGCCGCGGTCCGCCCGGTCCCCTCCCGCGCACGCGCCAGCCAGTACCGCAGCTCCTTGCGCTGCGGCTGCTCGCTGCGGCACCGCATCAGGGCGGCCGCCAGCAGCGGCTCGGCCTGCGCGTACATCTCCAGCCGCACCCGCGCCATCCCCGCGAACAACCCCGCCTCGATGCCCAGCAGCACGTCCTGCACCAGTGGTTCGGTGTGCCGCACCAGGCGGTCCCAGTCCTTCGCCAGGTACGCACGGCAGGCGTGCAGAAAGCGTGCCTGCGCGTCCGCCTCCACCGGAGGACAGTCCGCCAACGCCCGGTCGAGCTCCGCCACGTGCCGGCCGTCCAGCCAGTGAGAGGCGTGCGCCAGTAACAGATCGCGCCGCGTCTCCAGCACCGGCTGCACCCACCAGCCCAGCCAGTACCAGGAATTGAGCTGGCGGCGGTGCCGGGACCGCTGCTCCCCGAACCGCTCCCGGTGGTGGTACATGCGCAGCAGCGCCGTCGTGGTGTCGGCGCGCAGCGCGTGCAGGCCCAGCCACCCGTCCGCCATGCCCGGGTCCAGCCGCACCGCCGCCCGGAACTCCTCCTCGGCCTGCGCGTACGCCCCCATGGTGTAGGCGTCGACACCCCGCAGCCAGGCGAGGTCCGCCGGCGCCCCGGGCCCCGGGAGACCCCGGCCGCCGAAACCCGTCACATCCCCCACGAGAACCTCCACCCCCGTCCCTCGACGGCACACCGGCGGACTCCGGCGCCGTTCGTGCGAACGGCCGCCCCCGCACCGGGAGTTGCGGCCGTACCCGAGAGGATTACCCGCATTTCCACGCCGTTGCGCATCGTACCTGCGCGGATTTCCCCACACTCGAACAGCGCGAGCCGTCCCGCGGCGGACTCCAGGCGCCGCACACCGCCAGGGAGAGGTGACGGAAAGTGATCAGCGGGGAGGTGCGGGACACCCACGAGGTCCCGCTCCGGACAGGACGAAGCCCCCGGTCACGGGGGAACAACCGGGGGCTTCGCGTCGGGGGCGGCCGCATCGGCCGCGTACGGGAAACGTAATTCCTGCGCAGCGCCCCGGTCAAGCCCGCCCGGGACCGCCGCGCGGCCCGCGTACTGCGGCTTCGCTCGCGCCCTCACCCACCGTGACGCTCCGTCGCGCACGCGGCTGACCAGCCGGTCCCGGCAGCACCTGGTATCCCCCGGGACTCTCCCGCACCAGAACATGGGCAAAGGCGTGCGACGGGTCTCTCGCGAAATGGGCCCGCTCCGCAGCCGTCCAGTCGTCCCAGAATCCGGACAGCGCCTCCCCGTCGCGGTGGCGTCCCCGGGCCCAGGCCTCCCGTTCCGGCATGTCCGTCCACACCAGACACGCCAGCCGCGGCCGCAGCTCCCGCCGCCCGGCACCCACGCCCTCCAGCAGCACGACCTCCTCCGGCGCCGCCTCCGCCGTCCCCGCGAACTCCCGTCGCTCCCAGTCGTACACCTCCATGCGCGCGGTCTCCCCGCGCGAGAAGGGCGCCGTCACCTGCGTGGTGAGCCTGTCCACCCACCCGAACAGGGCCGCGTGACTGGCGAGGTCGTCCACGTGCACGACCGGTGCTCCGCCCAGCGCCGCAGCGAGCCGCCCGCTCAGCGTCGACTTTCCCGACCCGGCGTGGCCGTCCACCGCCACCAGCCGCACCGGACCGCACGACGGAGGCAGCGCCCGCAGCCGCCGGGCCAGCGCCCGCAGGTCTCCCTCGGCATCCATGCCGCCAGACTAGTGCTGTGGCCGGGAAGGTTCACCGGCTCGCGGCGCCCGGCACGGCACCTCGCTGCGTTGTCGCATCGCGCGAGTACGGACGAGTACGAGCTGCGATTCTCCGCCTTGCGATGCACCGCACCAGACGCCGCGAGCCGGCAAACCTTCCCGGCCACAGCACTAGACGTCCGCCCCGCCGCCGTGACGAGGTGCCGACGGAACGCCACCGCCACCGGTCGGCCCAATGATTCTTCCCCCGACCGGCGTGCGGCACAGGCGAATGCCTGGCAGGAACGGGCCGGGTCCGGCGATAGTTGGTCGCGCGTGCTCAACCGCCGCCCACCGCAGCGACCGAACTGGGGGTCCCCGCCCATGCACAGCAGACCAGCCACCCGCCGTACCGTGCTCACGGCGGCGGCCGTCGCCGCCGCGGCCGCGAGCGCTCCCGCCGCCTTCGCCACCGGCGCCCCGGCCCACACCCCCACCGCCACCGGCGCCCGTCCGCGCGCCCGCAGGGGAGACGACCTCATCGACTACCACGCCTGGACCTCCTACCGGGACTTCCGCTGCGGCGACTGCTCCGGCACCCGCCCGCTCCCCGGCGCCCGGCCCGGACTCGTCCTCGCCAACCCGGCCGGCACCGTGGACTACACCGACCCGCACACCGGCAGCACCACCGCCTGGGAGTACGCCACCTGGACCTCCCCCCTCCACACCCCGCGCGTTCCCGCCGGGGAGGTCATCGCCTCCTGGAACGCCGACACCCCCCGCGGCACGTGGGTGCGCACCGAACTCCAGGGCACCTACTCCGACGGCACCCGCACCCCCTGGTACACCATGGGGATCTGGACCGCCGGCGACGGCGACGACGTGCCCCGCCGCACCTCCGTCGACGACCAGAGCGACGGCAAGAGCGACATCTGGACCGACACCTTCTCCATCTCCGACCTCGGCAGCGGGCTGCGCCTCACCTCCTACCGGCTGCGCGCCACCCTCTACCGCGCCCCCGGCGGCGACACCACGCCCACGGTGTGGCGCCTCGGCGCCATGGCCTCCGACGTGCCCGAACGCTTCGAGGTCCCCGCCACCCGCCCGGGCGTCGCACGCGGCGTCGAACTCGAGGTCCCGCGCTACTCGCAGAACATCCACGAAGGCCAGTACCCCCAGTACGACGGCGGGGGAGAGGCGTGGTGCAGCCCCACCTCCTCCCAGATGATCATCGAGTACTGGGGACGGAAGCCCACCGAGGAAGACCTGGCGTGGGTCGACCCCGACTACCAGGACCCGCAGGTCTGTCACGCCGCCCGCATGACCTACGACTACGCCTACGAGGGCTGCGGCAACTGGCCCTTCAACGCCGCGTACGCCGCGACGTACCGCCGGATGCAGGCCGTCGTCACCCGCTGCACCTCCCTGCACGACGCCGAACGCCTGATCGCCGCGGGCATCCCCCTGATCACCTCGCAGTCCTTCATCGAGTCCGAACTCGACGGCGCCGGCTACGGCACCGCCGGCCACCTGATGACCATCGTCGGCTTCACCCAGAACGGCGACGTCATCGCGAACGACCCCGCCTCCTCCGACAACCCGTCGGTCCGCAACATCTACAAGCGACGCCAGTTCGAGAACATCTGGCTGCGCACCAAGCGCTACAACGAGGAGGGCGAGGTCCGCAGCGGCACCGGCGGCGTCTGCTACGTCTACTTCCCGACCCGCCTCACCGGCAGGCAGCGCCGCGTCCTGCGCGACCTCGGCATCCGCTGACCACGCCGCCGGCCGGGCGCAGCAGCTGCAACCGCCCTGTGACCGGCCGGCGGACGACGTGGCGCGGAGCGGCGCCGGGAAGGGGAGGCCGGAGGGCAACGGCAGCGTGTGTGTCCCGGCGTCTGCCTCCGGGGAGGAAACCGAGGGCGACCGCCGCCGCGGTGGCGAACGGGAAACGATCACGCACAGCATCACCCGGGTGCCCCGCCGGGGCGGCGATCCGGCCCTACCGTCGCCGACGCGTCACCGGCGGCCTCGGGGCGGTCGTCTACGCGGCGTCCGCGTAGCACTCGACCACCGCCACGCCGAAGGGGAAGCGCACCGGCGTCGCACCGAAGACGACCTCCCCGGCCCGCGCGCCCGCCCGCCGCACCGCCTCCGCCGCGGCGGGGGCCTCCTCGGCCGGGCAGTGCACGATCACCTCGTCGTGCTGGAAGAACACCAGCTCCGCCCGCATGCCGACCAGCTCCTGACGCAGCGTCGCCAGCATCACCACCGCCCAGTCCGCGGCGCTGCCCTGCACCACGAAGTTGCGGGTGAAGCGGCCCCGGGCGCGGGCGGCCGCGGTGCCGCCCCCGGTACCGTCCCCGCCGGCCTCCTCGTCGAGCGTGTGGCCGTCAGCCCCCGGCGGCGGGCACGTTCGCCCCAGCCAGGTGCGGACCAAGCGGCCCTCCTCACCCGCCCGCGCGGCCGCGTCCACGTACCCGACCGCGGCCGGGAACCGCCGGCGCAGCGCCGCCAGATGACGCAGCCCGTCACCGCTCGTCTGCCCGTAGACCGCGCCCAGCAGGGCCAGCTTGGCCTGCTCACGGTCGCCGGAGAATCCGTGCTCGGACAACACCGCGTACAGGTCGCGGCCGCTGGCCGCCACCTCCATCAGCCCCGGGTCGCGGGAGATCGCCGCCAGCACCCGGGGCTCCATCTGGCCGGCGTCCGCCACGACGAGCCGCCAGCCCGGCTCGGCCCGCACCGCGCGCCGCACCACCTTCGGGATCTGCAGCGCTCCGCCCCCGTTGGTCGTCCAGCGGCCGGTCGCGGTGCCGCCGGGCTGGTATTCGGCACGGAACCGGCCGTCCCGCACCCAGCTGCGCAACCACGTCCAGCCGCGCGCGGTGTAGAGGCGGTACAGCTTCTTGTACCGCAGCAGCGGCTCCACCGCCGGATGGTCCACGCGGCGCAGCTCCCAGGCGCGGGTGGAGGTGAGGCGTATCCCGGCCCGGCCGAAGGCCCGCACGACGTCCGCCGGCAGATCGGGCCGGACCCGTTCGCCCGGCCCGAACGCCCGCGAGACCTCCTCCGCGAGCTCCGCCAGCCGGCGGGGCTCGCCGCCGCCGGCGTACCTCTCTCCCAGCAGCTCCGTCAGCAGTGCCCGGTGCGCCTCGGCCGACCAGGGCACCCCCGCCCGTGACATCTCGGCGGCGACCAGACCCGCCGCCGACTCGCCCGCCAGCAGCAGCCGCATCCGGCCCGGATGCGCCGTCCGCCCGGCCCGCTCCGTCTGCGCCGCGTGCACCTCCAGCAGGGCCCGCAGCGGGTCCGCCTCGTCCGGGAGCGGCGTGGGGCCCGTCTCGAACAGCGACGGCTGCGGATCGCCGTCCCGTACCCGGGGCGGCGGATCGTCCGGCACCGGAAGCCCGTGCAGCCGCGCCCATGCCGCGGGCAGTGAACGCGGCTCCCCGCCGTGGCCCTCGTAGCCGTGCAGCAGCCCCTCGGCGGCCTCCACGTCGTACGCCCGCTCCACCCGCACGCCGGCCGCGAGCAGCCTCGGGTACACGCCGGCCGTGGCCCGCCACACCCACCGTCCGGCACCGGGCCGGGCCCGCACCGCGGCCACCGCGGAGCTCTCCTCGCACACCGGGCCCGCCGGGGCGCCCCCGGCGTCCAGCGGGCAGACCAGGGCGCGCCCCTCCCGGGTCTCGGCCAGCGCCCAGCGGACCGCGGAGGTCCCGCGGTCCTGCTCCGCCCCGTCACCACCCGTCACACCGGACATGAACGGCGAGTCTGGCACGCGGCACCGACAATCCCGTCACGACTGCGGAGCCGGGGCCGCCCACAAGTGACGCGCGCCCGCCGATCGGGCATACTCCTGAGCGCCACAGCCGCTGGTCAGCCGCCGTCGCGACCCGACGCGGCAGCATCGCGGCAGGGGCAGTGACGACCCCCGGCGACGCCGCACACCCCGGCGCCGTCGCCGCAGCGCGCGACAGAAGGAGCCGCCGCCATGCCCGAGTCCGGTCCCCAGCCGGTGGAACGCAACCTGCCCACCGAGGAGGCCAGGGACCTGATGTCCCTGGTGCGCGAGGTCGCGCAGCGGGAGATCGCCCCGACGGTGAACGAGGACGAACTCGCGGGCCGGTTCCCGCGCGAGGTCTTCACCCTTCTCTCCCGCTCCGGCCTGCTCGGCCTGCCCTACAGCGAGGAGTACGGCGGGGGCGACCAGCCCTACAAGGTCTACCTCCAGGCTGTCGAGGAACTCGCGGCGGCCGGCCTGACCGTCGGCGTGGGCACCAGTGTGCACACCCTCGCCTGCCACGCCGTCGCCACGTTCGGCACCAAGGAACAGCGCACCAGCCACCTGCCGGAGATGCTCGGCGGCGGCCTCCTCGGAGGCTACTGCCTCTCCGAGCCGGCCTCCGGCTCGGACGCGGCCGCCCTGCGCACCCGCGCGGTGCGGGACGGCGACGACTGGGTCATCGACGGCACCAAGGCGTGGATCACGCACGGCGGCGTGGCTGACTTCTACACCGTCCTCGCCCGCACCGGGGGAGAGGGCGCGAAGGGCATCACCGCGTTCCTGGTCCCCGGGGACGCGCCCGGGCTGACCGCGGCCGCCCCGGAGAAGAAGATGGGCATGACCGGCTCGCCCACCGCCCAGCTGCACTTCGACGGCGTACGGGTGCCGGACTCGCGCCGGATCGGAGAGGAGGGCCAGGGCTTCCGCATCGCGCTCGACGCCCTGGACTCCGGTCGCCTCGGCATCGCGGCCTGCGCCGTCGGCATCTCCCAGGCCGCCCTGGACGAGGCGACGGGCTACCTCCGGCAGCGGCAGCAGTTCGGGCGGCCCATCGCCGACTTCCAGGGCCTGCGGTTCATGCTCGCCGACATGGCCACCCAGATCGAGGCGGGCCGCGCCCTGTACCTGGCCGCCGCCCGGCTCCGCGACCAGGGCCGCCCGTTCTCCCGGCAGGCCGCCATGGCGAAGCTGTTCTGCAGCGACGCCGCGATGCGCGTCACCACGGACGCCGTGCAACTCCTCGGCGGCTACGGGTACACGGTGGACTTCCCCGTGGAGCGCTTCATGCGGGACGCCAAGGTCCTCCAGATCGTGGAGGGGACCAACCAGGTGCAGCGCGTGGTGATCGCCCGCGACCTGCTGGGTCCCGAGAGCCGCTGACACGCCGGGCCCGGGAGCCACGAGCCCCGGGCCCGCCCGCGGGCGACCTCAGCACCCGCGAGCAGGGAAACCGTGCGGGCCGGGATGCGTCGGTGGACGCGTCCCACCGTCGGTGGCGCGCCCGGCCCGGACGCCCGGCCCGGACGCCCGGCCCGGACGCTCGGCCCGCGCGTTACGCGCGGGCGGCGGGGACGGCGCGACCCACCGGTCGCGTGCCGGGCCCACCCACGTGCGAAAACGGCTGCCGCCGCCAGTCCAGACCCGCCGGCAGCGTCAGCAGCGCCGCCAGTTCCTCCTCCTGCGCCCCCTCCGCCCCCGCCGTCGGCGCCGCATCGGCGGCCGGCCGGGCCGACCCCGGACACACCGTCAGACCGAACGGGTTCCACCGCGTCGGGCACAGTGCGTGCTGGGGAAGGGCAGGCTCCTCCGCGAACAGCGCGATCGACTGCCCGCACTCCGGGCAGTCCACCCGGAAGATCTCGTATCTTTCGTCCCCCTCCTCGACGTCGCCGGCCTCGGCCTCGTCGAACCGCACCGGTTCGAGCGACTTCGCTGTGCGCATGCAATCCCCCTCGGGTGAGCAGGCCGGGCGTCTCCCCCCGGCCACCAGCGAAGCACTTCCCTCCGTGACCCCCACGTAATCTCCCCGTCCCCCAGGACGAGGGCGCACAGGTGTGGCATTGGTCACACTCGGCGTCCGGGTGTGCACCGGCGGCTGCGCCCACTGTGCCGGAGCGTGCCCGGCGCAGTAGGTTGACCTGCTGTGGAGGAGCTGGACAGGCAGATCGTGGAATTGCTCGTCACGGACGGGCGGATGAGCTACACCGACCTGGGCAGGGCCACGGGCCTGTCCACCTCGGCGGTGCACCAGCGGGTGCGCCGTCTGGAGCAGCGCGGCGTCATCCGCGGCTATGCCGCCCTCGTCGATCCGGAGGCGGTCGGCCTGCCGCTGACCGCGTTCATCTCGGTCAAGCCGTTCGACCCCAGCGCCCCCGACGACATCGCCGACCGGCTCGCCGACGTCCCCGAGATCGAGGCCTGCCACAGCGTCGCCGGCGAGGAGAACTACATCCTCAAGGTGCGTGTCGGCACCCCGATCGAGCTCGAGCACCTGCTGGCCCGCATCCGGTCCCGCTCCGGCGTCTCCACCCGCACCACGGTGGTCCTCTCCACGCCGTACGAGGCCCGCCCGCCGCGGGTCTGACCGGTCCCGCCGCGGCCGCCCCGGGCCCACGCCGGACCCCCGGGCGCAGGGCACTCCGCCGCACGGGCGAGACTGAGGCCGTACCGACCCCGAACGACGCGCCGCATCCCCGTACCGGGGGCGGGGATTGAGGAACGCCGTGAACCACTCCGCGCCCCCGCGGGACACAGACCGTCCCCGCACCGTCCTGCTGCGCGGCGGCCGCGTGCACAGCCCGGCCGACCCCTTCGCCACGGCCATGGTCGTCGAGGGGGACCGCATCGCCTGGGTCGGCTCCGAGGGGGCCGCCGACTCCTTCGCCGACGGCGTCGACGACGTCCTGCACCTCGAAGACGCGCTCGTCACCCCTGCGTTCACGGACGCACATGTGCACACGACGGCCACCGGGCTCGCCCTCACCGGCCTCGACCTGAGCACCGCCGCCACCCTCGCCGACGCCCTGGAGCGCGTGGCCGCCCACGCCGCGGCCCGCCGCGCCGACCGGGTCCTGCTCGGCACCGGCTGGGACGCCACCGCCTGGCCCGAACAGCGCCACCCCACCCGCGCCGAGCTCGACGCCGCGACCGGCGGGCGCCCCCTCTACCTCACCCGCGTCGACGTCCACTCCGCCCTGGTCACGACGGCCATGCTGGAGCTCGTGCCCGGCGTGACCGGCCTCGACGGCTACGGCCCCGACGCGCCCCTGACCGGCGCCGCCCACCACGCCGTCCGGGCCGCCGCACACGGCTCGCTGACCACGGCCCAGCGCACCGAGGCGCAGCGCGCCGCCCTGGACCGCGCCGCGTCCCTCGGCATCGGCTCCGTCCACGAGTGCGGCGGCCCCGACATCTCCAGCGAGGACGACTTCACCGGCCTGCTCCGCCTCACCGCCGGTAGCGACGGCCCGCGCGTCATCGGCTACTGGGCCGAACCCGTCACGTCCGCGAAGGACGCCGCGCGGATCCGGGATCTCGGCGCCGTCGGCGCCGCCGGCGACCTGTTCGCGGACGGCTCCCTCGGCTCGCACACCGCGCACCTGCACGCTCCCTACGACGACGCGCCGCACGGCCACGGCGCCGCCCACCTGGACGCGGACGCCGTCGCCGCCCATGTCGCCGCCTGCACCGAGGCCGGACTCCAGGCGGGGTTCCACGCCATCGGCGACGCCGCCCTGACCGCCGTCACGGGCGGCGTGCTGCGTGCCGCCGAACGACTCGGCGCCGACCGCGTGCGCGCCGCACGGCACCGCATCGAGCACGCCGAGATGCTGCACGAGGACCACATCGCCGCGTTTGCGGCCCACGCCCTGACCGCGTCCGTCCAGCCGGCCTTCGACGCCGCCTGGGGCGGCGAACACGGCATGTACGCCCGCCGCCTGGGCACCGCACGCGCCCGCACCCTCAACCCGTACGCCGCGCTGCTCCGCGCCGGCGTCCCCCTCGCCCTGGGATCCGACAGCCCCGTCACGCCGCTCGACCCCTGGGGAACCGTCCGCGCCGCGGCCTTCCACCGCACCGCCGAGCACCGCATCTCCGCCCGCGCCGCGTTCGCCGCCCACACCCGCGGCGGCTGGCGCGCCGCCGGACGCGACGACGCCGGCACCCTCGTGCCCGGTGCTCCCGCGGACTACGCCGTGTGGCGCACGGGCGAACTCGTCGTCCAGGCTCCCGACACCCGGGTCGCGAACTGGTCCACCGACCCGCGTTCCGGCACCCCCGGTCTCCCCGACCTCACCCCGGGCGTCCCGCTTCCCGTCTGCCTGCGCACCGCCGTGGCCGGCCGCACCGTGTACACGCGTCCGAACGAGTGAAGGGCGGGCGCCCGATACCGCCGAACGGCGCCCCCGAAGCCCCCGGCAGGCCCGTGGAGACCCGGCACCCACCTGGTGCGACGGCGAAACGCCGCAGGCCGGGGGGATGTTGACACACCGCGCATCCCGCCCGGTAGGTTCGGCCGAGTCCACCACAGGACGTCCGACCGGGGATCCTGCACGCGGTCCCCGAGCGCCGCTGGGCCATGGGGTGGTGCGTCGCACCGGCACACCACCACTGGGAGCCAGGTCCAGCGTCCGCAGCCCGGGGGCGGAAGGTTTCGCCTGGTCGGCAGGTGTGACCCGGGTGGGGCCCGGGCGCTCAGTAGACAACGGCTCTCGGTCGACCCGCAGCCAGCGGGCCCCAGGTCGGCCCGAAGGGCGCCGGGCCCCCATCCGCAGCCTCCTCACGTCCCCACCCGCGGCCCCGCGACGCGCCCCCTTCGATGTACCGTCGGGTCACATCGAGAACCCCACGACCACAAGGGAAGACGCGACCGTGCCATCGGGCCCCGACACCACCGAAGACACCGACCGGAGCGGGCCCGCCGAGCCGCCCCCCGGCCGCCGCCCCGGGGCCACGCACCCTCCCTCCGGCCCGGCGCCCTCCTCCACCGCGGAGAAGCCCGCCGGAACAGCCGCCCCCGGCCCCGCCGGACCTCCCGCGTCCGGCGCGCGCCCCGGGAGGCTGCGCCGCGCCGGCGCCCTCGTCCGGCGTGAGGCCCTCCGCACAGCGGCCGCGCTGCTCGCCGGCCTCGCCCTGGCCCTGGCCTTCCCGCCGTACGACCTGTGGCCGCTCTCGCTGGTCGCCGTCGGCGCCCTCGCCGTCCTCACCCACCGCCGTACGGCCCGCCAGGGCGCCTGGACCGGACTGGTCCTCGGCATGGCCTTCTTCGTCGGCCTGCTGAAGTGGCTGAACGTCATCGGCTGGGACGCCGTCCTCGGGCTGTCCTTCCTCCAGGCGCTCTTCCTCGCCGCGCTCGGCGCCGGCCTCGCCCTCACCTCGCGCCTCCCCGCCTGGCCCCTGTGGGCGGGCTGCCTGTGGGTGGCGGAGGAATGGGCCCGCGACCGGGTGCCCTTCGGCGGTTTCCCCTGGGGCCGTCTCGCCTTCGCCAACACCGGCTCGCCGTACACGCCGCTGGCCGCGCTCGGGGGAGCCCCGCTCGTCACGTTCGCCGTCGCCCTGACCGGCACCCTTCTCGCCGCGGCCGCCCTCGGCGCCTGGCGCCTGCGCCGCACCGACGCCCCCGTCCGCGCCACCGCACCGGCAGACCGGGCCCCTGCACCGGACGCCGCACCGGCCGGCTCCCGCCGCCGTGCCGCTCTCCGGCCCGCCGCCGCGTGCGCCCTCGCGGCGCTCCTCACCGCCGCCGGCTACGCCGTCCCGGTTCCCACCAAGGCCGCCGACACCGTCGACATCGCCGTGGTCCAGGGCGACGTCCAGCAGCCCGGCATGGACTTCCTCGGCCGCCCCATGCTCATCCTCGACAACCACGTCGAGGCCACCCTGAAGCTCGCCGACCGCATCGACAAGGGCGAGGTGGACCGTCCCGACCTGGTGATCTGGCCGGAGAACGCCTCCGACCTGGACCCTCACCAGCACCGCGCGGCCTACGACCGCATCGACGAGGCCGCCGACGCGGTCGGCGTCCCCATCCTCGTCGGCGCCCTGGTCGACCACCCGACGGAGGAGGGCTACGTCGAGAACCAGGGCATCGTCTGGGACCCGAAGACCGGCCCCGGAGCCTCCTACACCAAGCAGCATCCCGTGCCGTTCGGCGAGTACGTGCCCTTCCGCGATGTGCTGAGCACGGTCATCACCCGCCTCCAGCGCGTCCCCCGCGACTTCTGGCCCGGCGACCACACCGGCGTCCTCCAGGTGGGGCCCGCCCGCCTCGGCGACGTCATCTGCTTCGAGATCGCCTACGACGAGATCGTCCGCGACACCGTCGACGACGGTGCCCGCGCCCTGGTCGTGCAGACCAACAACGCCACCTACGGCCGCACCGGCCAGCCCGAGCAGCAGCTGGCCATGTCCAAGCTGCGTTCCGTCGAACACGGCCGGGCCATCGTGACCGCCGCCACCAGCGGCATCAGCGCGATCGTCGCCCCGGACGGCACCGTGGAGCAGCGCACCGAGGAGTTCACCCAGGACGTGCTGCTGGCCGAACTCCCCCTGCGCGACGACATCACGCTCGCGGACCGTGTGGGCGCGGCACCCGAATGGGCACTCGCTATCGTGGGCCTCCTGTCCTGCGCGTGGGCACTCGTCCTCCGCCGCCGGACACGCGGCACGGCACGCCTGGCGGAGGGACGGCAGCAGTGACACACGGCGGACAGCGGAGCTACGGCCCCCTGGGGGACGTCCTCGTGATCATTCCCACCTACAACGAGGCCGACAACATCGCGCCCGTGGTGGAACGCGCCCGTGCGGCCGTGCCCGCGGCGCACGTCCTGGTCGCCGACGACAACAGCCCCGACGGCACCGGCAAGCTCGCCGACGAACTCGCGGCCGCCGACGACCACGTGCACGTGCTGCACCGGCGCGGCAAGGAGGGGCTCGGAGCGGCCTACCTCGCCGGATTCCGCTGGGGTCTGGAACGCGGCTACGGCGTGCTGGTCGAGATGGACGCCGACGGCTCCCACCAGCCCGAGGAACTGCCGCGCCTGCTGCACGCCCTCAAGGGCGCCGACCTGGTCCTCGGCTCCCGCTGGGTGCCCGGCGGCCGCGTGGTCAACTGGCCCCGCTCCCGGGAGTTCCTCTCCCGCGGCGGCAGCCTCTACTCCCGCGCCCTGCTGGACGTCCCGATCCGGGACGTGACCGGCGGCTACCGTGCGTTCCGCGCCGAGACGCTGCGCGGCCTGACCATGGACGCCGTCGCCTCCCAGGGGTACTGCTTCCAGGTCGACCTCGCCCACCGCGCCGTCCGCGCCGGCTACCACGTCGTCGAGGTGCCCATCACCTTCGTCGAGCGCGAACGCGGCGACTCCAAGATGAGCCGCGACATCGTCGCCGAGGCGCTGTGGCGTGTCACCGCCTGGGGCGTCGAGGGCAGGGTGAAGCGCGCACTCGGCCGCAGGCACACTTGAGACATGAGCAACGGCGCACCGTACCCGTTTCAGCCACCGCCCCGTGACCGCCACGAGGCCCCACAGGAGGGCACCGGCCGTCCCGGCGGCCCGGACGGCGGGGGGCGGACGGCCCGGCGCCGCTCCCCGGCCCGCACCCTGGCCCCGCTGATCGTCGCGGCCTGGGCGGTGCTGGAGATCTGGCTGCTCACCGTCGTCGCCGACGCGGCCGGCGGCCTCACCGTCCTGCTGCTGCTCGCAGGCGGCTTCGTGGTCGGCGCCCTGGTGGTGCGCCGGGCGGGGCGGCGTGCCTGGCGGCAGCTGTCCGCGGCCTTCGCCACGCCCGGCGGGCCCGGGGAGGCCCGGGAGGGGGCGGGGCGCCGCGGCGGCAACACCTTCGCGATGCTCGGCGGCCTGCTGCTGATGGTGCCGGGCCTGGTCTCCGACGCCGCCGCCCTGCTGTGCCTCTTCCCGCCGACCGCGAAGCTGTTGCGCCGGGGCGCGGAGCGACGGCTGTCGGGCCTGGCCGGCGGCGATCTGGGCGACGCGATGCGGCAGGCGCGCAGCGCACAGGAACAGGTCCGCATCCACCGCCCGGACGGACGGATCGTGCAGGGCGAGGTCCTCCGCGACGACGACGGCCCCCCGGCGCGCTGACCCGCTCCCGCGTGCGGCGCTCAGGGGCGCGGCACCCGGTGCCCCCGGGACCGGTGGAGAGCGGACGCGGGAAAGCGGACATGACAACGGGCAGGGGCGGCCGCACCGTGAAGGTGCGGCCGCCCCTGCCCGTGCGCGTGCCGCCTGGGCTCAGGCGGACTTGCGCTTGCTGTCGCGCGGATGCACGGCGATGTTCATGGTGCCGGAGCGCAGGACGGCCAGCCGTTCGGCCAGCACCTCCTCCAGCTCCTCGCGCGTGCGGCGCTCCATGAGCATGTCCCAGTGCGTACGCGCCGGCTTGCCCTTCTTCTCCTCCGGCCCGTCACCGTCGACCAGGAGTGCCTGTGCTCCGCACACCTTGCACTCCCACTCCGGCGGAATCTCGGCCTCAACCGAGAACGGCATCTCGAAACGATGGCCGTTCTGGCATGCGTACTCCACGGCCTGGCGCGGTGCCAGGTCGATACCGCGGTCCGTCTCGTAGCTGGTCACCACGAGTCGCGTGCCGCGAAGAGCTCGCTCACTCATGAATCGTGCCTCCCGGGCTGGTCGCCCACAGGACAGGTGTCGCTGTCGTCGTCATCGAAGTCAACGTCTCGTCGGCGGTGAAGATTCCCGTAAGGGGACATGCGTCGCCCGTCGTGCCGCGTCGAATGTTGCGATACCCGCCGACGCCCGGTTTGTCACATGTGACAGAAGTTGTCACCCGGCGTTGCTCGCCTCGGTGCATGCGGTCACGGTCCATCCGGCGGGCCAAGGGCGTACACTACCGCCCCGCACCGCCCGGGGCTAAATCCGGTCCGGTTCCGGGTTGCCCACCGCGGCCGCCGCCCGCGCCACCGGCACCCGTGCCAGCAGGACGAAGCCCAGCACGAAGAAGACCACCAGCGAGATGATCGCGTCCCGGTAGCTGCCGGTCAGCTGGTACGTCAGCCCGAAGAGCAGCGGACCGAGCCAGCTGGTGCCCCGGTCGCTGATCTCGTACAGGGCGAAGTACTCCGCCTCCTTGCCCTTCGGGATCAGCTGGGCGAACAGCGAGCGCGACAGGGCCTGGCTGCCCCCGAGCACCAGGCCGATCGCCGCCGCCAGCGCGAAGAACCACACCGGCGCCCCGGCGGGCAGGAACCAGCCCGCCCCCACGGTGGCCGTCCACGCCACCAGCGACCCCAGGATCGTCCGCTTGGCGCCGTACCGCTGGGCCAGCCGGCCCATCAGCAGCGCCCCGGCCACGGCGAGCACCTGCACCAGCAGCACGGCGGTGATGAGCGTCGTCTGCTCCATGCCGAGCTCTTCCGCCCCGAACACCGACGCCTGGGTGATCACCGTCTGCACCCCGTCGTTGTAGAGCAGGTAGGCGCCCAGGAAGAGCAGCGTCAGCGGGTACCGCCGCAGGTCCCGCAGGGTCGCCAGCAGCTGCCGTCCGCCGCCGCCCAGCGAGATCCGGCGACCGCCCCCCGCACCCGCCACCGGCCGCTCCCGCAGCCGGCGCAGCGGCACCAGCGTGAACAGCCCCCACCACAGGCCGGCCGAGGCGAGGCAGATCCGCACCGCCGTCCCCTCGTCCACGCCCAGCGACTCGTGCCCCAGGAAGACGGCCAGGTTGGCCACCAGGACCAGTGCCCCGGCGGCGTAGCCGAACGCCCAGCCACGCGAGGACACCTTGTCCCGCTCGTGCGGCAGCGCGATCTGCGGCAGGAACGCGTGATAGACCACCACCGCCGCGCCGAACGCCACGTTCGCGAGGATCAACAGCGCCCCGCCCAGCAGGTACCTGTCGCCGGACAGGAAGAACATCCCCGTGGTCGCGCCCGCTCCCAGGTAGGCGAAGAAGCCCAGGATCGGCTTCTTCCTCCCCGTACGGTCCGCCAGTGCGGCGGCCACCGGCATCACCAGCACCGACAGCAGCACCGACGCCGACACCGAGTAGGCGAAGAAGGAGCCCGCGCGCACCGGAACGCCCAGCGGGTGCACGAAGCCCTCGGGGTCCGCCGCCGCCTTCGCCACCTCGGTCAGGTACGGGCCGAGGAAGACCGTGAGCACGCTGGTGGAGAAGACCGAGTTCGCCCAGTCGTAGAAGTACCAGCCCCGCTGCTCCCGGCGGCGCTCGGCCGCACCGCCCTCCGCCGCCCGCTCCGCGACCGCGTCCATCCGGATACCTCGTCCCCTCCACGCCGGCCCCCGCCGCCTCGACAGGGGGGACGTCCGGTCGCGCGGCGCCGCGGTCAGCCCTGCCAGGCCCCCCGCTCGGTCAGCACCTCACGCAACAGTTCGATGTGATCGGTCATGATGCCATCCACGCCCAGATCCAGCAGCGCCCGCATCGTGTCCGCGTCGTTCACGGTCCACACGTGCACCTGCATCCCCAGCCGGTGCGCCGCCCGCACGAACGCCGCGTCCACCACCCGGATCCGCCCGTGCCGGACCGGCACCTGCACGCACACCGCGCCGCGCCGCACCGGAAGCGGCAGTCCCCACGAGCGCAGCCGCAGCGCCCGCACTCCCCTCGTCCCCAGCGACGTCGCCAGCCGCGGCCCCGCCAGCTCCTGCGCCCGCGCCACCCGGCGTTCGTCGAACGCGCCGACGCACACCCGGTCCCAGGCGTGCGCCGCCTCCAGCTCCGCCAGCAGCGGAGCGAGCGCCGCGTCCGCCTTCACGTCGATGTTCCACCGTGCGGAGGGGAACGTCTCCAGCAGTTCGGAGAACAACGGCACCGGTTCCCTCCCCCCGACCCGCACCCGCCGCACCTGCTCCCACGTCAGGTCCGCGATCCGCCCCCGGCCGTCGGTGACCCGGTCCAGGGTGTCGTCGTGGAAGGCGACCAGGCGGCCGTCCGCGGTCGCGTGCACGTCCGTCTCCAGATGGCGGTACCCCAGGTCCACCGCCCGCCGGAACGCGGTCACGGTGTTCTCCAGGCCCTCGGCGGCCCCGCCGCGGTGGGCGAAGGCCAGGGGCAGCGGACGGTCCAGGAAGGGGTGTCGTATCGCGGTCACCGACGCAGTATCGCGCGCACCCCGCGCGGACCGTCCGCCGCCCCGCCCGGGTCCGCTGCCGCCACCCGGCTCCGCCCGCCGTCCGGGACCGGCATCGCGAAGACGCGCAGGAAGACCTGCGCGAGGGGCCCGATCGCCAGCGCGTAGAGCACCGTGCCCGCGCCCACCGCCCCGCCCAGCAGCCACCCGGTGACCAGCACCGCCACCTCGATGCCGGTACGCACCAGCCGCACCGACATCCCGGTCCGGGCGTGCAGGCCGGTCATCAGCCCGTCCCGCGGTCCCGGCCCGAACCGCGCCGAGATGTACAGCCCGGTCGCCACGCCGTTCAGCACCACCGCGCCCACCAGCAGCGGAATCCGCACCGCGAGCGCCGCCGGCTCCGGGCTCAGCCACAACGTCGCGTCCATCGCCAGCCCGACCACGAACACGTTCGACACCGTGCCGAGCCCGGGCCGCTGCCGCAGCGGCACCCACAGCAGCAGCACCACCGCGCCCACGATCACCGACACGATGCCGATGGACATCCCCGACAGCTCCGCGACGCCCTGGTGCAGCACGTCCCAGGGCCCCAGGCCCAGTTCGGCCCGCACCATCCACGCGGCGCTGGCCCCGTAGAGCACCAGGCCCACGTACAGCTGCACCAGCCGGCGCGTGAGACGACGACCCGACCCGTGGGAGACGGACACGGGGAACCCCTTTCTGGCGACCATGGACCGACCGTGGCAGCATGTGGCCTGGAAGACCGAGAAAAACACGGCCAATCAACGACGAGTGGACTGGAATGCGGATGGCTCCCTGGACATCGGCGGTGGGTGCGCCGCAGCTCGCCCGCCTCCTCACCTCCCAGCACACCGGCACCTCCGGCCGCACCGGCCCCGCCCGGCCCGCCTACCGGCGCCTGTGCGACGGCATCCGCATCCTCGTCCTCGAAGGCCGCGTGCCCGTCGGTGCACGTCTCCCCGCCGAACGCGAACTCGCCGCCGCGCTGAAGGTCTCCCGCACCACCGTCGCCACCGCCTACGAGGCCCTGCGCGCCGAGGGCTACCTCGCCTCCCGGCGCGGCGCCGGAAGCTGGACCGCCCTGCCCGAGGGCAGCCCGCTGCCCACCGGCGGCCTGGAACCCCTCCCACCCGAAGCCGCCGACACCATGATCGACCTCGGCTGCGCCGCCCTCCCCGCCCCCGAACCCCACCTCACCGCCGCCTTCGAACACGCCCTGACCGAACTCCCGCCCTACACCCACACCCACGGCGACTACCCGGCCGGCCTGCCGGTGCTCCGCGAGGCCGTCGCCCGCCACTACACGGCGCGCGGCGTCGCCACCATGCCCGAACAGATCATGATCACCACCGGTGCGATGGGCGCCCTCGCCGCCCTCACCCGCCTGTTCACCCCTCGCGGGGAACGCGTCGCGGTCGAACACCCCTCCTACGCCAACATCCTCCAGCTCCTCCGCGAATCGGGCGTGCGCCTGGTGCCCGTCGCGCTGTCCGACCGCCGCCCCGGCTGGGACCTGACCGCCTGGCGCCAGGTGCTCCGCGACTCCGCACCCCGCATGGCCTACGTCATCCCCGACTTCCAGAACCCCACCGGCGTCCTCGTCGACGACGAGCAGCGCCGGGACCTGGTCACCGCCGCGCGGGCCGCCGGCACCCTCCTGGTCGCCGACGAGACCATGGCCGAACTCACCCTCGACGACGTGCCGGCGCAGCGGCCGGTCGCCGCCTTCGACACCGGCGGCTCCACCGTCGTCACCGTCGGATCCGTCAGCAAGACCATCTGGGCCGGGCTGCGCATCGGCTGGATCCGCGCCGCACCGGAAACCGTACGGAGCCTGACCGCCGCCCGCGCCTACGCCGACCTGGGCAGCCCCGTCCTGGAACAGCTCGCGGTCGCCCACCTGCTGGACACCGACTGGGAACCTGCGATGCGGCTGCGCCGCGACCGCGCCCGGGAGAACCGCGACGCCGTCACCGGCGCGCTCCGGCAGCACCTGCCCGACTGGCAATTCGCCCTGCCCCACGGAGGCCTGACCCTCTGGGCGCGCACCGGCGGCCTCTCCGGCTCGCGCATCGCCGAGGCCGGCGAACGCCTCGGCGTGCGCGTCCCGGCCGGCACCCGGTTCGGCGTGGACGGCGCGTTCGAGGCGTACGTACGGCTGCCGTTCACCCTGGCCGACCCGCTGGCCACCGAAGCGGTCGCCCGGCTGGCCGCCGCCGCGGACCTGGTGCGCTCCGGAGCCGTCGGCGGCAGCCCCACTCCGCGCAGTTACGTCGCCTGACCCGGCCCCGGCCGGCCCGCGGTCACCGGCCCGCGGCCACCGGGCCCGCCGGAGGCGGCCCGGCGGCCTGTGCGGCGGCCCGCGCCGCACCCGCCGGCCGCCCCCGCTCGGGCAGCAGCGCCAGCACGGCCTGCCGCTGCGCCTCGTCGGTCTCCTCGTCGTGCGGGTCCGGCGTCGCCGGCACCTGCAGGCGCAGCACCGGACCACCGCCCAGCCGCGCGTACCCCCGTCCCCGCGGCGGCTGCGGCGCCGGCGCCGCAGCCGGGCCCTCGCCCAGCACCGCGCGCACCTGGTCCGCCGACTCCGGCCCCAGCACCACCCGCGCCCGCGTGTACGCCCGCACCGCCTGGGCCAGCGCCTGCGCCCCCTCGAACTGCTCCGCCACCACAACCGTCACGTGCGCGGCCCGCCCGTGCCGCAGCGGCACCTCCAGCAGCTCCTGCGGGTCGCGGCGGCCCTCCGCGCGAGCCAGATGGCTCAGCAGCGCCGGCCGGTCCACCACCACCCACAGCGGCCGCCGCACGTCCGCCGGGACCGGGTCACCCGCCTGCCGCGCCCGGTGCCCCGTCAGCAGCCGCCGCTCCGTCTCGTGCACCACCCACTCCAGCGCCGCCAGCGCTCCCACCACCGACGACTCCACCGCCGGCACCCCCGGCCGCCCGGTCAGGAACGCGAACTCGCCGGCCCCGCCGCCTTCCACCACCAGTACGTCCCCGTGCCGCAGCGCCTGCACCGCCACCGAACGCAGCAGCGTGCTCGCCCCCGACCCCGGATTGCCCAGCACCAGCAGGTGCGGCTCGGTCGAACGCGGCCCGGTGCGCCAGACCACCGGCGGCACGTCCCGCGAACCCCAGCCGTCGGTCACGGGCAGCGTCCGCGGAACCGCCCCCTCGTCGGTGAAGCCCAGCACCGTCTCGCCCGGCGAGGTGACGAACGGCTGCGCCACCACGTCCGCCGGCAGCGGCGGCAGCACCGACAGCTCCAGCCGGTTGCGCTCCTCGTCCCACCCGAAGCGGTACTCCCGGCCCCGCCCGGCCTTCGCGTCCAGCACCCGCTCCACCCGCTGCCGCTGCTCGGCGTCGCAGTCGGCGAAGTGTGCCGGATAGCGCAGCAGCAGCCGCTCGACGCGGCCCTCCCCGGTGAAGGAGAACTCCTCGAAGCTGCGCTCGTAGGTCCCGTCGTGGGCGTACAGCGGCTCCTCACCCGGCTCGTCCGCGCGCGCGAAGCACGGCACCAGCGCCTCGTACAGAGACTGCAGCCGGGCCAGTTCCTCCGGGCCCGGACCCGTCTCGGCCGGTGCCTCCGCGACGCCGCCGCCCCGGCCCTTCCACCCGGCGACGACGAGCAGCGCCCCGACCGCCAGCGCCGGCCCGTACGGCAGCAGGTACACGCCCAGGACACCCACGAAGACCAGCGCACCCACCGGGCCCCGCCGTTCCTGCGGCGCGGCCTCCCACCAGGCGCGGCCGTCGTACGCCAGCCTGCGCAGGCCGCGGCCGACCACCACCAGCGGCTGGAGGACGTCCGCGGCGCCGTCCGCGCCGGCCCGCGCCGCGCCCCGGCTCCTGCGAACCGCCTGCATCGCTCCGCTCCCGAGCCCCGTCAGACCGGGCAGTGGCCGCAGACCCACAACCTCTCCTCCCTCAAGCGCCGCCGGCACCTCACCGCGTCCACCGCCCCGGCCCTAGAGCTGGAGGCCGCCGATCAGGCCCGCGAGCGTCTCGCCACCCGCCTTGATGCCCGGCGCGATGGCCGTGCCCGCCAGGTAGAAGCCGAACAGCGCGCACACCGCGAAGTGCGACAGCTTCATCCCGTCCTTCTTGAAGAAGAGGAAGATGACGATGCCGAGCAGCACCACGCCGGAGATGGACAGAATCATGGAGACTCCTGGACTAGGGGACCTTCACCATGAGCTGTTCTACCATCACAGAAAGTATTATAGGGAGGAAAGCCGCAAATGGGTGATTCACCGGTCGTCCGCGGGAGCGTCGCCTCACCCGGCTGCGTCTTCTGCCGTGTCGTCGAGGTCCACGCGCCCGCCCACCGCGTCCTCCAGGACGCCACCGCCGTCGCGTTCCTCGACACCCGCCCCCTGTTCCACGGCCACGTCCTGGTGGTCCCGCGCCGGCACGCGGAGACCCTCACCGACCTCACCGAGGATGAACTCGGTCCGTTCTTCGCCCGTGTCCGCCGCACCACGGCCGCCGTCGAGGACGCGCTCGGCGCGGCCGGCACCTTCGTCGCCGCCAACAACCGCGTCAGCCAGTCCGTGCCCCACTTCCACGTCCACGTCGTCCCCCGGAACCGCAAGGACGGCCTGCGAGGTTTCTTCTGGCCCCGTACCCGGTACGCGGACGAGGCGGAGGCGGAGGACGTGGCGGCCCGGCTCCGCGCGGCGCTCGCCGCCGCAGCCGGCTGACCCCGCCCGGTCGTCCGGCCGCCCGCGCACACCGGACTCACCGCGCGCGCCGCACCCTCCGCGGAGGGAACGAGGAAGGAGCGGGGCATGCTGTTCACCGACCGCGCCGAAGCCGGCCGGCTGCTCGCCGAACGGCTGGGCCACCAGCGCGGCAACCGTCCCGTGGTGCTCGCCCTGCCGCGTGGCGGCGTGCCCGTCGCCCACCCCGTGGCGCACGCCCTCGACGCGCCCCTGGACGTCGTGCTCGTCCGCAAACTCGGCGTCCCCAGTCACCCCGAGGTGGCGTACGGCGCCCTCGGCGAGGACGGCGTCCGCGTCCTCAACACGGACGTCCTCGCGGCCGCCCACGCCGGCCCCGGTGAACTGGAGCACACCGAGCGGACCGCCGAGACGGAACTCGCACGCCAGGCCCTCCGCTTCCGCGGCGACCGCCCCCGCGTCCCTCTGGACGGCTGCACGGCGATCCTCGTCGACGACGGCATCGCCACCGGAGCCACCGCCTCCGCCGCGTGCCGCGTCGCGGCCGCCCACGGCGCCGCCCGCGTCGTCCTCGCCGTCCCCGTGGCGCCCCGCGACACCGCCGCCCGGCTGGAGAAGACCGTCGACGAACTCGTCTGCCTGTCCGTGCCGGAGGTGTTCTTCGCCGTGGGGGAGTGGTACCGCGACTTCTCCCAGACCACCGACGACGAGGTCGTCGGCATCCTCTCCCGCCCCACCACCCCCTGAGGCGCCACATCGGGCGCACGCCCGGCGAGACCCCGCGCCCCTCCCTACACTGGCCTCGTGGCCCGACCCAACGACGACGTCGCGGCACTGCTCCAGGAGTACGCCGACCTCGTCCAGATCAGCGGCGGAGACGCGTTCAAGGCACGCGCCTACGAGAAGGCCGCCCGCGCGATCGGCGGCCACCACACGGACGTCTCCACCCTCGACGCCCGGGCCCTGCGCGACATCCCGAACGTCGGCCGGTCCATCGCCGACAAGGTCGCCGCCTACCTGACCACCGGCACCATGCCCGAGGTCGAACAGGCCCGCGCGCGCATCCCCGACGGTGTCCGCCGCCTGATGGCCATCCCCACCCTCGGCCCCAAGAAGGCGCTCACCCTCTACGAGACGCTCGGCATCTCCTCCGTCCCCGCGCTCCGGGAAGCCATCGAGGCCGAACGGCTCCGGGACCTCAAGGGCTTCGGGCCCAAGACCGAGGAGAACATCCTCCACGGCATCGACGTCCTCCAGGCCTCCGGCGGCCGCGTCCGTCTCGCCCAGGCGGCCGAGACCGCCGAAGCAGTCGTCGCGGCACTCACCGCGATCGACGGCTGCGAACGGTGCACCTGGGCCGGTTCCCTGCGCCGCATGCGCGAGACCGTCGGCGACCTCGACATCCTCGTCGCCGCCCGCCGCTCCGCACCCTTCATGGACGCCCTCACCCGGCTGCCCCACGTCGCCGAGACCCTCGCCCACGGCACCAAGAAGACCTCCGTACGCACCACCGACGGCCTCCAGATCGACCTGCGCGTCGTCCCGCCCGGTTCCTGGGGCGCCGCCCTCATCTACTTCACCGGCTCCAAGGCGCACAACATCCGCATCCGCGAACGCGCCGTCCGGCACAAGCTGAAACTCTCCGAATACGGCCTCTTCCACACCGAGACCGGGCGGAAGATCGCCGCCCGCACCGAGGAGGACGTCTACCGGCGCCTCGGCCTGCCCTGGATCCCGCCCACGCTCCGCGAGGACCGCGGCGAGGTCGCCGCGGCCCTGCGCGGCGAACTGCCCGTCACCGTCACCGACGCCGACATCCGCGGCGACCTGCACACCCACACCGACCTCACCGACGGCCTGGCCTCCCTGGAGGACATGGTCGACGCCGCGGCCCGTCGCGGGCTGGAGTACTACGCCGTCACCGACCACGCCCCCGACCTGGTCATGCAGCGCATGACGGACGAAAAGGCGCTCGCACAGCGCGACGCCGTCCGCGCGCTGGACGGGCGCCACCGCGGCATGCGCCTGCTGCACGGCACCGAACTCAACATCGACCCCGACGGAGGCGTCGACTGGGACGCGGAGTTCCTCGCTGGCTTCGACGTGTGCGTCGCCTCCGTCCACTCCCACTTCCGCCAGAGCCGCGACGCCCTCACCCGCCGCCTCGTCCGCGCCTGCGAGAACCCCCACGTCCACATCATCGGCCACCCCACGACCCGCATCCTCGGCAAGCGCGAGCCCGTCGACGCCGACCTGGACGCCGTCTTCGCGGCCGCCGCCCGCACCGGCACCGCGCTGGAGATCAACTCCCACCCCAACCGCCTCGACCTCAACGACGAGAACATCCTCCGCGCCAAGCGCCACGGCGTGAAGTTCGCGATCGACACCGACGCCCACTCCGTCCGCGACCTGGAATACCACCGCTTCGGCGTGGGCACCGCGCAACGCGGCTGGCTCACCACCGACGACGTCATCAACACCTGGCCGCTGCCACGCCTCCTCCGTCACCTGGACGGCACGGGAACCACACGCTGACCTCCCACCTCCCGGAGGACACCATGGACACCCGCTTCCTCGCCCCGCTGCTGGACCGTCCCGGCCCGTGGGCCTCGGTCTACCTGGACACCTCCCGGGCCACCCAGGACGCCGCCGACCGGCTGCGCCTGCGCGCCCGCGCCGCCGCCGAACAGCTCACCGCCCAGGGCGCCGACGACTACACCCGCGACGCCGTCGCGCGGCACCTCGCAGCCGAACCCGCCGCCGGAGCACCCCCGGGACGTGCCCTGTTCGCCACCGGCGCCGAGGTCGTCCTCGACGTCCCCCTCGTCACGTCCCCCTCCGCCGTCCTCACCAGCTGGTCCGCCCTGCCGCGCCTCGCCCCGCTGCTGGACCACCTCGACCACGCGCCCGCCTGCCTCCTCGCCCGCGTCGACCACACCGGCGCCGACATCGAACTGTGCGACGCCGGAGGCCGCCGGGCCGTCGGCCGCGCCGACGGCGCCCAAGGGCCGGGCCGAGGACACCGCAGCCTTCCCGCGGACCGTCACGAATGGCACTACCGCCACCGCATCGAGAACGGCTGGGCCCGTACCGCCGACATGATCGCCCGTGCCCTCGTCCGCCACTGGGACCCCTCGGGCGCCGCCCTGCTGGTCCTCGCCGGCGATCCCCGCGAACGCCGGGCCGTGCGCGAACGCCTGCCCGAGCACCTCCGCCGACGGGCCGTCGAGGCCGACCGCGGCACCCGTCACCGCGGCGGCCCCCCGGACGCGGTGGACGCGGCCGTCGCCGAGGCACGCGACGCCCACGTCCACCGCCACCTGGAGGACACCCTCGACCTCTTCCGCGCGGGACGCGGGCGCCCCGGCACGCACCTCGCGCCGGGCAGGGAAGCCGGGCCCGGACAAGCCGCCGAAGGCCTTCCCGCCGTCGCCGACGCCGCACGCAGTCACCGGCTCGCCACCCTGCTCCTCGCCGCGTCCGGCCCCGACCCCGCCCACGAGGTGTGGGTCGGTCCCGCCCCCGACCAGGTCGCCGTCCGCCGCACCGAGGCCCAGGCCACCGGGGTGCGCCGCCCCCTGTCGGCCCGCGCCGACGACGCCCTGCTGCGCGCCGCGGCTGCGGCCGACGCCGACGTGCTCCGGGTGCCCGTCGGCGGCCCGGGCCCCGCGGGCGGCTGCGGCGCCGTACTGCGCTGGGCCACCCGCAGTCCGCAGGGCACCGCGGCCTGACCGCGGCGGCGGGTACCGGTATCCGCCCCACCCGCTCCGCCCGGAGAGGACTAGCCGCCGCCGCGCCGGGCACCCGGGCCCGAGAACCAGCCCCGGAGGAGGGACCCGGCAGTGCCCATCGCGACCGTCAACCCGGCAACGGGGGAGACCCTCAAGACGTTCGACGCCCTCGGCCCCCGCGAGATCGAGGACCGGCTGGCGGCGGCCCACGAAGCGTTCCAGCACCACCGCGTCACCACCATGGACCGCCGGCAGGAACTGCTGCGCGCCGCAGCGGACCTCCTCGAGGGCGAGCAGGACGACGTCGCCCGCACCATGACGCTGGAGATGGGAAAGCCCCTCGCCGCCGCCCGCGCCGAGGCGGCCAAGTGCGTGAAGGCCATGCGCTGGTACGCCCGGCACACGCCCGCCCTCCTCGCCGACGAACACCCGGCCGAGGACGACGTCGCCGACTCCGGAGCGGTCCGCGCCGTGGTCCGGTACCGCCCCCTCGGCCCGGTCCTCGCCGTCATGCCGTGGAACTTCCCCCTCTGGCAGGTCGTACGGTTCGCCGCCCCCGCCCTGATGGCCGGGAACGTCGGGCTCCTCAAGCACGCCTCCAACGTGCCGCAGACCGCCCTCTACCTGGAGGACCTGTTCCGCCGTGCCGGATACCGCGACGGCTGCTTCCAGACCCTGCTGATCGGCTCCGCGGAGGTCGCCACCCTGCTTCGCGACCCGCGTGTCGCCGCCGCCACCCTCACCGGCAGCGAAGGAGCCGGCCGCTCCGTCGCGTCCATCGCCGGTGACGTCGTCAAGAAGACGGTGCTCGAACTCGGAGGCAGCGACCCCTACCTCGTCCTGCCCTCCGCCGACATCGCCAAAGCCGCCGCCACGGCTGTCACCGCCCGCACCCAGAACAACGGCCAGTCCTGCATCGCCGCCAAGCGTTTCATCGTCCACGACGACGTCTACGACGACTTCACCCAGCGCTTCGTGAGGGCCATGGACGCCCTCACCGTCGGCGATCCGATGGCCGACGGCACCGACATCGGCCCCCTCGCCACCGAACAGGTCCGCCGCGACGTGGAGGAACTCGTCGAGGACGCCCGCCGCCAGGGTGCCACCGTGCTGGTCGGCGGCGCTCGGCCCGAGCCGGACGGAGCCGGCTGGTACTACCAGCCCACCGTGCTCGCCGACGTCACCGACCGCATGCGCATCCACCGTGAGGAGGCCTTCGGGCCGGTCGCCGTCCTCTACCGCGTCGGCAGCCTCGACGAGGCGCTGGAGACCGCCCACGACACCCCCTTCGGCCTCGGCTCCAACGTGTGGACCCGCGACCCTGCCGAACAGGAACGCTGTGCCCGCGACCTGCAGGCCGGCGGCGTCTTCGTCAACGGCATGACCGCGTCCCACCCCGGCCTGCCCTTCGGCGGCGTCAAGCGCTCGGGTTACGGACGGGAACTCGGCGGACACGGCATCCGGGAGTTCTGCAACATCACCACCGTCTGGTACGGCCCCGCGGACTGACCACCCCGCCCGGCGCCGTCCGGCGGTCTCGCTCGAGGCGCTACTTGCGGGCCTGCACGGTGAACAAGCCGCCCTGCCGGTCGCGGAGGATCGCGTTGCGGCCCCTGGGGGAGTCCTCCGGCGCGGCCGCCACCGTGCCGCCGGCCTCCACCGCCACCCGCACCACCTCGTCCACGTCCTCCACGTAGAACGACACGTGCCACCGCGGCCGCACGTGCGGGTCGGGGGCCGACTCCACGCCCCCGCCCCGGATCGTCGCCACCGTGTGCGGCCCGAACTCGACGGTGACCGCGTCGTCGCGGTAGTCCACCTCGCAGCGCTCAGGGCGTTCCGACGCCCACTCCAGGACCTCGCCGTAGAACATCGCCGCGGCGAACGCGTCCCGGGTGCGCAGCTCCAGTCTCGCGGGTGGGCTGCCGTGCGCGACGTGCCAGCTGGAGTGCACCGTCCCCTCCCACAGCCCGAAGATCGCACCGCCCGGATCCGCGGCCAGGGCAGCCCGCCCGTCGCCCAGCGCGATCGGGCCGATCGCCAGCGTCGCTCCCCGCTCCCGGATACGGGCTGCGGCGGTGTCGGCGTCGCCGACGCCGAAGAACGGCGTCCACGCCACCGCCACCCCGAGTCTGCGGCTCACGGCCCCGATACCCGCGACCGGAACCCCGTCGGTCATGGCGATGCAGAATTCCTCCCCCAGCCGTCCCGGCCGGAAGGTCCAGCCCAGCACCGGGCCGTAGAAATCCTGAGCCGCCTCCATGTCGCAGGTGGCCAGGCTCACCCAGCAGGGTGCGCCGGAAATCGGGCGCTTCGCAGCCGCCACTCCGCCTCGCCTCACTTCCGGATGCCGACAGAAATGGACAAATACCTCAGGGGCGGAGTCCACCCTAGCGGAATCGCCGTGACGCGCCGCTGCGCACCGCGCGGCTCAGTCCGTGGGCTCCTCCGGTTCCGGCGGCTCCCGGTCGCCGAGATCCCCGCCGCCCGAGGTGCCGGACCCGCGAGGGCCCGACCCGGCCTCGTCCGTGTCCGGGAGCCCTTCTGTGCTGCCGGTGCCCTCCTCCCGCTCCTCCTTGTCGCCGGCCGCCTCCTGGTCCGGCAGGTCGCGGGGGACGCCCGTACGCCGGGCCGCAGGGCCGTTCTCATGCGATTTGCCGCTCATACCCTCATCGTCCCTCGCGGCACCGACAGGCGGAACGGCAGACGGGCGACGCGGTGGTCGAAGCTCGTCGGCGGCACGGACGGCGGCGCCGTGGTGTGCACGTCCGGATACCGCGTGAGCAGGGCGTGCAGCACCGCCCGGATCTCCTGCCGCGCCAGATGCGCGCCCAGACAGTAGTGCGGCCCGCCCCCGCCGAAGCCCAGATGCGGATTCGGGCTGCGCGTGACGTCGAACGCCTCCGGGTCGGCGAACACCCGCTCGTCCCGGTTGGCGGAGCCGTAGCAGAGGATCACCCGGTCGCCGGGCCGGTAGCCGGCCGGGCCCCCGCCGTACTCCCCGGCGACGGTGCGCCGGAACTGGTGGATGGGCGTGCTGTGCCGGACGATCTCCTCCACCGCCGTGTCCAGATGAGCGTCGAGGCCGGAGCGCAGCACCTCCCGCTGCCCGGGATGCACGGTCAGCAGGTGCAGGCCGTGCGCCAGCGCGTTGCGCGTCGTCTCCACACCCGCCACCAGCAGCAGCGAGAAGAACGCGCCCAGCTCACGTGACGACAGGCTCTGGCCGTCCCGGTCCGGCGCCACCAGCCGGGAGATCAGATCGTCACCGGGGCGCTCCCGCCGCTCCCGCCCGACCCGGGCGACGATGCGGTGCATCCCCGCCAGCGCCCGCAGTCCCCGGCCGGGCGTCCGCAGCCGCTGCGCCAGGGTGCGGTCCAGGCCGACGTGCTCGGACGCCCGGTCGATCAGCACCTGGATGCGCTCCCGCTCGGCCTCCGGGATGCCCATCATCCGGCACAGCACGTGGAACGGCATCGGCGCCGCCACGGCCGCCACGAAGTCCCCGGTGCCGTCCCCGCCCACGGCGCCCGCGATCCCGTCGACCACACGGTCCGCGGTGCGCCGGATGTCGTCCTCGGCGCGCGCCAGGATGCGGGGGGTGAACGCCCGCGCCACGACCCCGCGCAACCGGGCGTGCTCCGGGCCGTCCAGGTTCACCATGGACGCCCCGAAGAGCGCCCGCACCCAGCGCGCCGGCGGGGGAGTCGTCGCCCCCGGCGCGCTGCGGAACACCTCCGGCCTCCTGCTCGCCTCCGTCACCTCGCAGTGGCGCACCAGGGCGAACGTCCGGCCGCGCTCGCCCTCCTCCACCAGCACGGGTTGCTCCCTCGCGCGCAGGCACGCGAACGCGGCCTCCCGCTGCGGCCCCGGCAGCCGCCAGAAGTCCGGCCGGAGGGGATTGACGTCGTCGGGCACGCAGGCACCGGGCTCGGGCAAGGACACCACCCCCACACCACGGAACAGGACCCGCCCAGTATGTTCTGCTTCGTTCCTTCCGGGCGGCATTGGTGCCCTCGGCGGGTGTGTTCCCCCACAGGCGGCGCAGGGTCCGGGCATGCTCGTACGGATCAACGGCCCGTTCGGCGGCGGCAAGACGCAGACCGCCCACGAACTGCGCCGCCGGCTCCCGGGAGCGTCGTCAGCGACCCCGAACACGCCGGGTTCGGCCTGCACCGCATGCTTCCGCCCGCTCTGCGGCGCGACTCCCAGGATTTCCTGGCCTGGCGGCAGGCCGTCTACGAGGTCCTCGACCGCCTCCTGGCCGAGCACCACGGCGCCGTCATCGTGCCCCTGACCGTCGTCGAGCCCGCCCACCTCGCCGAGACCGTCGGCCCCGGCTGCGCGAACGCGGCCACGCAGTGCACCACGTCGCGCCGCTCGCCCGGCGCGCCACCGTGCTGCGGCGGCTGCGCGAGCGCGGCCCGGTCCACCTCGCGCGTGCGCTCCTCTCCCGCACGGCCGCCGAGCCGGGAGAGCTTCGCCGTCTCCCGGCTCGACCACTGCCTCGAACGCCTCCGGGGACCGGAGCTCGCCACCACCTCACGCTCCCCCAGGTCGCCGCCCACGCGGGCCTCCACCCCGCACCCCGCACCGACGGCCGGCTGCGCGGCCACCTCCGCCGCCTCCACACCGGGCTGCGCCACATCCGGTTCGACTGACCCCGCCGCCGCCCGGCTACCGGGAGTGCCGGTCCGCTCCGTAGGTGCGGCCGGGCAGCGGACGGTCCAGGTCGCCCGTCCGCAGCCGGTACACCTGGAGCCGGAGGTCGTAGTACTTGTCGGTCTCGCCCACCCATTCCATGCCGATGCGCTCCGCGGTGGCCGCCGCCCGCGCGTTCGCCGGACGCACCACGGCGAACAGCTCGTCGACCCCCGCCTGCTGCAGCGCCCAGTGGGCCGTGGCGTGCCCCGCCTCCGCCGCGTACCCCCGTCCCCAGGCGCCCGGCTCGAGCTGCCATCCGATCTCGAGGTCCTCGCCGCCGGGTGGCAGGTACAGCAGGATCACGCCGCCGACCACCCGCCGCTCCGCCGTCAGCTCCACCGCCCAGCGCCCGGTGGGCGGTGACCCCCGGTGGTCCTCGGCGATCCACTGCTGCAGCACCAGCCGCATCGCGTCCCGGTCGCTGACCGTGTCCATCGCCGGACTCAGCCACCGCGCCACGTCCGGTCGCCCGTAGATCGCGAAGGCTGCATCCACGTCGTCCAGCCTCCACGGGCGCAGCGTCAACCGTTCCGAAACGATCGTGCTCGCCATGCGTCCTCCCGCGGCCGTACCGCGGGGCGGGTAACCCCTCACGCCGCCCGTAGACCACCCGGCTTCGTTCTCCCCGGGGACAGGGCACGTCGACGGGTTGCGGAGTGGGGTGGTGATCAACCGCCTCGGAACCTCGACGGGACGACGGCACGTGCCGGTCTCCATGACTGTCGGTCTCGCGGGGTGCACGACATCCCGGGAATGCGAGCAGGCCGAATCTCGCGGCCGGGGGTACCACCGCCCGCGACGGCAGCTCCTTGTACCGCTTCGCCACGGCATGCCGGCCTCCCGGCATCGGACATGCCGCCACGGGGTCACCCCGGACCGCCGCGCACAGCTCGCGCGCACGCCCTGCCGGCGGCGGACGAGACGCCCCGGTCGGGGGAGCACCCCTGCCGGGGTCCGCCGGCCCGCGGCCGACCAGGGGCGGCTCCGCCCCGGGACCTCAGCCGCGGCGCGGAGCCGTCGGCGAACCGGCGAAACCGATCGCTCCGGTGGGGCAGAGCCGGACCGCGTCCCGGACGGCCTGCTCCTCCTCCGCGCGAGGCACCGCGCGCAGCAGACGCACCGAGCCGTCCTCCTCCGACTGGTCGAAGACCCCCGGCGCGGTGAGCACGCACATGCCGGACGCGCAGCAGCGCTCCGGGTCGACGCGCACCCGCACCCTTCCCGCCCCCGTCACCACGCCACCGGCAGCGAGCGGGGGCCGACCACCACGGAGAACTCGCGGAACGCCAGATCCTCAGGAGCGACGGTGCCGCGCAGCCGCGGGAAGCGCCGGAGCAGGGCGGTCAGGGCGATCTGGAGCTGTACGCGGGCCAGGGCCTGGCCGATGCACTGGTGGACCCCGTACCCGAACGCGACGTGCCCGCGGGCATCACGGCCCAGGTCGAGCTCCGCGGCGTCCGGGAAGGCGGCGGCGTCGTGGTTCGCGCTCTGCAACGACACCACCACGCCCTCTCCGGCCTCGATCACCTGCCCGCCCAGCCGGACGCGTTCGGTGGCGACACGGGCGATGCCGTCCCGCACGACGGCCAGGTAGCGCAGCAGTTCCTCCACGGCCGGACGCAGCAGCTCCGGGGCGCCACGCAGGGCCGCGGCACGCTCGGGGTGCCGCACCAGTGTCAGCACGGACATGCTGATCATGTTCGCGGTGGTCTCGTGCCCGGCGATCAGCATCAGGCGCGCCAGGGCGACGACGTCCTCGTCGGTGAGTGCGGCGGACTCCTGCTGCGCCAGCGCCGCGCCGATGAGATCGTCCGTCGGACGGGCCCGCTTCTCCTCGACCAGTTCCGCCAGGTACTCCTCCAGCACCGTGAACGACGCGGTCGCCGTGTCCGGGTCGGTGTCCGTGGCGACCACGTTCGTGCTGTGCTCCTGGAACATCGCGTGATCCCGGTACGGGACGCCCAGCAACTCGCACAACGTCCGCGAGGCCAACGGCAGCGCGAACGCCTGCACGAGGTCCGCGGGCGGCCCGCCCCGCTCCATGCCGTCCAGCAGCTCCTCCGCGGTGCGCTCGACGGCCGGCCGTAACGCCTCGATGCGGCGCACGGTGAACCGCGGGGTCAGGACCCGCCGCAGCACGTCGTGCCGGGGCGGGTCCATCCGCAGGAAGGACAGACCGCCGGGCAACGGCGGAAGCGGAATCAGGCGGGGGAATCCCGGATGCTGGTCGTCCGCGGAGAACCGGCTGTCGGACAGCACGGTGCGCACGTCCGCGTAGCGGCTGACCAGCCAGTGCATGCTGCCGTCGGACAGGGTGACGCGGACCGGTGGTGCGGCGTCCGGGATCACCGGCGACTCGGCGCCCGGCGGCACGGGCGGCCAAACGGAGACCGGCCTGGTGTGAGCGGGATCGGCGTGCTGCATGGAGCTCCTTCTGCTGGACCGGCGACGGGCACGTGCCCATGGCACGGCGAGCAGCGAACCAGCCGAGGCACCCCGCAGACAGCGGAGCTCACACGGCGCACGGAAGCACCGGTCAGAAGCTCATGACCGCCAGCGTCGCCACGAGACCGATACCCAGGGCGGTCAACGCCAGCAGCAGCACAGCGTTGCGTACGTCGGCATCGTGCTTCGCCATAGCCACACCTTCTTCTCGGTTCACACACCGACCGCCCGCGGTGTGCGTGCGGTCGCACCCCGCGGACCCGGTGAGGCTCCCGGCGCGGTGCCGGGTCAAGCATCGTGCGAATCGGCGCGACACGAAAGCGGAACGGCGAAAGTCATGACTGTTTACGCAGGTCACACCTGTTGTCTACGGAGGGGTGCAGGAGCCGGTGCGGCCCCGCTCCGGCGACCGGCCGCCTGCTGCGGTGCGCATACCCGTGGCCGGAGCGCAGACCCACACATGTGAAGGGACGGTGTCGCCGATCCCGTCGCCGGCGAACCGAGGTCAGGCAGCACCCTCGTTCTGTTCGTGGACCGCCAGCGCGACACCGAGCCCGAAGAACGTCGGCGCCCACTCGCCGACGAAGATCCCCCACCGGTCCGCCCGGTCCAGTCCCGCGTTCTCCTCCTTGGTCGACACCATCCAGGCCAGGAACGAGGCGCCGATCGACGCGAACGCCGCCGTGTAGGCGTGCTCGCTCCGCACCCCGGCGTCGTACAGCTTGCTGATCAGCATGAGAAACCTCCGCCGTCGAGGACGCCCGCCGGATGCGGGCGCCGCCTGTACCGGCTCTTCCCGGAAACCTCGCACACCGGATGCAACCGTGCGCCGCGGGCCTCACGCGCAGGACTCCGCATCCCGGGCCGGACCTCCTACTGTGGTTGACGTGACGGCTTCCCGGACCGGCATATCCGCCGCACCCGGCCTCGAGGTGCTCCGCGCACGACTGCGCAGGGCGATCTTCGCGCGCGTGGCCGGACCCGACGGGCCCGCCGTGCGTACCCGCATTCATGACACTCCAGGACCGCGCTGGTTCGCCGAGGGGAGTCCGATTCGTCTCGTGCACGGTGACGCTTCGATGTTCGTGGGTGGATTGCGCGCGTTGTTGCTCCAGTCGTTGCACCCCCTGGCCATGGCGGCGGTTGCGGGGCACTCGGGATTTCGCGGCGATCCCTGGGGGCGTCTTCAGCGGACAAGCACTTTCCTGGCTGTCACGACGTTCGGTACCGCCGGTGACGCGTGCCGGGCGGTCGACGCAGTCCGGGCCGTGCACGGGCGTGTGCGGGGCAGGACGGCCGAGGGCCGGGGCTATGCGGCCTCCGATCCTCGTCTGCTGGCCTGGGTGCATGCCGCCGAGGTCGACAGTTTCCTTTGCGCGTACCGTCGATTCGGTGCTCGTCGTCTCAGCGACGCCGGGTGTGACGGGTACATCGCGGACACCGCCCGTGTCGCCGCTGCGCTGGGTGTCCGGGATCCTCCTCGCAGCCGGACCGAGCTCCGCGCCGTGCTGGATGGATTCGTGCCCGAACTGCGTGCTACGGCTGAGGCGTTGGACGCGGCGCGTTTCCTGCTCCTGCACCCGCCGCTGCCTGTGGCGGCACGGCCTCCGTACGGTCTCCTGGCCGCGAGTGCCGTCGCGCTGCTCCCGCCGTGGGCGCGCCGGGAGCTGCGTCTTCCGGGCGTGCCCGCCGTGGAGAGGGCCCTGGTGCTTCCGGCGGGCGCGGCGGTGACGCGTGGCATTCGCTGGGCCATGGCGCCTCCCGCCCCCTGACGGGGCCTCCCACCGCAGCAGCCGCCGCCCCTCGCGTGAGCGGTACGTGGCTGCCCGGCGTGATGGTCGCGCCGGTCAGAGGGTGGGTTCGGGCGCTCGCTTGTTCTGCCGGGGCGCCGGATTCTGGGGGATGGGGTTGGTCGCTGTCGCGGCGAGTTCCCAGCCCTGTGCCCGGCACGGCTGGGGCAGGGGCGGGAATCGGTCGTAGGGCCCGGCCGAGTGCCACAGGTGTCTGCATGCCGCGGTGCATGCGTAGGCAGCGGCCATCGGGGCGCGTTCGCCGGGAGGGAAGATGTGCACCTTCTCCATCGTCGTTCACCCCGGATCGTCTCGCTCTTTGCGCACGGGCTTCGCCACCACAGACGCCTCCGCCTCCTGCGCGGGTTCCCGGCGCCCTGTCTCGTGTCTGTATGTGAGCTTGATTCGCTTTGACGGACATCCGAAATCAGGGGTCACAGCCCCGGAAGGATGTCCACCATGGGGAGCATGGGGACGGCGTGCTCCCGCAATCGGAGTGGGGCTACCGGCGCCTGCAGGAGACCCTCGGACTGGCCGCCGCCGCGCCGCCCCCCATCCGGTGCGAGGCGATCCGGCAACGAGGACGGCGCGCACAAGGTCGTCGCCGGCGTGGTGCAAGGCTGAACGACTGCGGGTTCTCCTTCGCGCCGCAGGCCGCGACCTACTGGGTCGGTGAGGCCATGAGCGGCACCGACTACAAGGACCTCGAGAACACCCCTGACAACGTCGCCTCGACCACCCCGGCGCTTGCGGTGAGCACCGCCCACCTCGCCCGCGTCCTCCGCGAACGGCCCTACCCCGCCCTCTGAGCCTGTAGAACGCGGGCCGGCACCGTGGCGGCGGTACGGGCCGCACCTGCACGGGTACCGTTGCTTCTATGAGCAGCGGCCCGTCCTTCGACCGCCCTGCGCCGGCCCCCCGGCGCCCGGCAGAAGCCGACGACAGTACGGTGGCCGCGGTCGGCAAGCTGACGGAGGCACTGGAGACCACGGAACGCGCCAGGGGCCATCTCTACGCCTTCCACCAGCTCACCGGAGGCGCGGACGCCCAGCTCGACGCAGTCGTGGACCTGCTGCGTGAGGCCGGCCGGCACGCGCTGGCGGAACAGGTTGCCGTCGAGCTGATCGGCCGCAACGTGCTGCCCGGCAGATGGACGTACCAGATCGTCGAAGAGTACGACGACGACTACTACCGCACTTTCCGCTCCCTGGAGGCACGCGTACGCGAACAGCTCCTGGCAGGGCGCAGGCACGTCGCCGAGGCGGAGATGAAAGAACGCCGCCGCACCCACGGCCACGAGGCCCACCGCGCCACACCCCGCACCGCACCACCCGAAGGCCCCGACGGTGAGGGCTACTGAACTTCACTCTGGGCCGGAGCGCCGGCGGACTCCCATGGGCGCGATGCTCGACCAAGTAGGAGGCCCTCGGGTACGGAAAGCCCGACCTGTACGTCCACCCCGTGCACCCCGGCTGGGCCGCCACCAGGGGGTGTGCGGAACTGGATGCCGGTCTTCCGAGCGCTGACCCGCCCGATCGTCCGTACGCCCGAGCACGGCGCCGACACCGTGCTCTGGACGAGCCAACCGGTTTCCCGCAGGACGCAGTGGTCACCCGGCGGCCACGGAAGGGAGGCCCCATGGCCGGACATCAGGAGTTCCGCAAGGGGGACCGCGTCACTTGGCGCAGCCACGGCGGCGAGGCCGAGGGCGTGGTGGAAAAGAAGATCACGAAGCGGACGGAGGCGGGTGGCCGCACCGTCGACGCTTCCCCCGAGGAACCGCAGTACAAGGTGCGCAGCGAGAAGTCCGGGCGGTCAGCCGTCCACAAGGCCGCCGCGCTCCACCGCAAGCAGGGCGGCTAACCATGGCCCACAAGCTCAGTGACGAGGAGCGGCAGGAGGCGTGGCGGGGATTCCGGGACAAGGTCAACCTCACGCCCACCGAGCTGGAGAGGTGGCTGGAGGAACCGGAGTCGAAGTCCTCTGGCCAAAGCGAGGAGGGCGGTGAGTCGACGGGACACAGGTCCGGGCGCCGCATCGCGGAGATACAGCGGATGCGAAAGGATGACCTGGGCGAGGACGACTACGCACACATGCGCAAGGTCGTCGGCTACATCGACCGGCATCTCGCGCAACGGCCGGCCGGGGACGTGCGGGAGACCACCTGGCGCTACTCGCTGATGAACTGGGGCCACGACCCGCTCAAGAACTGAGGGGTCGGCACGGCCGGCACGTTCGAGGTTGTGAATGGGTACTGCATTGCACACCCTCCACCAGACCGGACAGCTACTCCGCACTCGTCGTTGAGAGCCCGAGGAATCACCCCTGCTCTCCCTGGCAACTGCCCAGCACGGTGGTGAAGGTGACCTGGGCGGTGCCCATCGTGCGCGGGGGCAGGTAGGCCCACGCGAAGCCCCGGCACCGTCCTCGTCGGCGGCACCCCGACGTCCTTCCCCAGCGACCAGCCCGCCTTCGACAAGGCCACCATGGCCGTCTTTTCTCGGACCCCGCCGCCGCACCCGTTCCTGCTTCACGTGAGCCCGCATCGAGCTGTAGCCGGGCCGCGTCGACTGGCTCTGGTGACGGCGAGTGTTTCAGCAGCAGGCCTGGACCGTCGGTTGCGGCTGTGGCCCCCCGCTGGCCGGCGTCAGCGCCGCGGCTGTGCCATCCGGCGGTGGACGACGGCCTTGACACGGTCGGGCAGAACCTTGTTGGCCACGCCTTGGGCGCGGGTTGCGGGGGAACCGGCGACGACCTTGCGCCGACCCGCCAGCATCGCCTCGTAGCCCTGCCGGGCCACTTGGCCGGGGTCGTCCTTCTTCCCGCTTCCGACAGGGGTGTCCAGCATGCCCGCGCGCCGGAAGAAGTGGGTCTCCGTCGGGCCGGGCATCAGCGAGGTGACGGTCACCCGGGAGCCGGAGGCCCGCAGCTCGTCCGACAGCGCCTGCGTGAACGACTGCAGGAACGATTTTGAGGCGTTGTAGACGGCCTGGTAGGAGCCCGGCATGGTCGCGGCGATGGAGGAGGTGACCAGCAGCCGGCCCTGGTTCCGCTCGACCATGCCCGGCAGCAGGCGCTTGGCCAGATGCACCGAGGAGGTGATGTTCAGGTCGATCACCCGGGCTTCGTCGGCGAGCTCGGTATCGAGGAACCGCCCGCCCTGCCCGACGCCGGCGTTCAGTGCCAGCACGTCGACCGGGCGGCCGGTATCGCGCACGGCCGCGTACAGCACCTCGGTCCCGTCGTAGGTCGCCAGGTCGGCCCGCATGGGCGTGACCTGCGCACCCAGGGCGCGCAGTTCGCTCGTGGCCCGCTCCAGTTCGGGTCCTTCGGCGTTGACCAGCAGTTCGTAGCCGTCCGAGGCCAACAGGTGGGCCAGCTCCCGGCCGATGCCGGTGGAAGCTCCGGTCACGACGGCGAACGGACGGGTGTTTCCGGGGTGTGCGGCGGGGTCGGACATGACTCCTCCTTCTGCCTCCTGGGACGGCGTGGAACACCTGTATGCCGGGCGCTGTGGACCTGGCGCCGACCGTGTGACACCCGGGTTTCCCCGCGGGGCGGCGTCATGCAGCGGGCGGTGTCAGGCGGCAGCGCCGGGGGAACCCGGCGCGGTGGTGGCAGCGGCCGGACCGGAGGAGGTGGCGGCATGGCGCGCGCGGTGTGGTCGGGGTCCCTGACGTTCGGGCTGGTCACCCTGCCCGTTCAGCTCGCGACAGCGACCGACTCGCACACGATCCGCTTCCGCCAGCTGGAGCGGGGCACGTCCGACCGGGTCCGCAACCGGCGGGTCAACGAGCGGACGGGCAAGGAGGTACCGTACGACCGGATCGTCAAGGGGTACGAGACCGGTGACGGGGAGTACGTGATCGTGGAGCCGGAGGAGCTGGACGAGATCACACCGGGTCGTTCCCAGTCCATCGAGATCAGCGGTTTCGTCGATGTGGACGCCATCGAGCCGGTCTACTTCGATGCCACGTACTTCCTTCAGCCCCGGGAGGAGGCGCACAGCCGGACGTACGGGCTGCTGCGGGACACCTTGGCCGAGACCAGCCGGGCGGGCATCGCGATCATGAGCATGCGCCAGAAGGACTACCTCGTCGCGGTGCACGAGGAGGGCGGGGTGCTGGTGATGCACACCCTGCACTGGGCGGACGAGGTCCGCGACCCGCACGAGACGCTGGACAACCTGCCGTCCCGGTCCCGGGCACCCGAGAAGGAGCGCAGGATGGCGGCCCGCCTCATCGAGGCCATGGCCACCGACTGGGACCCCGAGGACTACCGGGACGTCACGCACGAGCGGGTGCTGGAGCTGGTGAAGGCCAAACAGCAGGGGGAGACGGTGGAGAGGGCCGAACGGGCGCCGGATTCCACCAACGTGGTCGACCTGATGTCCGTGTTCGAGGAGTCCGTGGACCGTGCCCGGACCGGGCGGAAAGCGGGCGGTGTGAAACGTTCGCCGCAGACGCGTACGAAGGCCGGGAAATCCACCAGGAGCAGCACGAAGACCGCCCGGACGAACACCGGGAGGAGCGCCGGAGGCCGGAAGAAGGCCCGTGGTGAGGACCTGAGCGGCCTGTCCAAGAGCGACCTGTACGAACGTGCCGCCGAGGCCGGGATCTCCGGCCGTTCCCGGATGAACCGCGCCGAGCTGGAGAAGGCGGTCGCCCAGACCGCACGCAAGGCGGCTTGAGCCGCCAGCGCGCGTGCGTACGGATGTGTGAACACGGAAGCACTCCACGACTGGTGGGACGGTCCGGGGAGGGCTCCAGAGCTCAAGCCGCGATCGTCAGCCCTTCACGGGCCGGCGCTTTCGCGCCGTCACAAGCAGACCGGCGGCGGTGATGACGGCCGCAGCGATGCCCTCGACCGGCGGGGTGGAACGCGAGGAACCGGCCTCGGCGAGGTCGGTGTCCGCCTTGGGATTCTGGCTCTCCTCGACCCTGTGCTCGGCGGCCGACTGTGCTTCGGCAGCAGCAGGTTTTTCTTGTGGAAGTCGATGCCCAACTTCTGACTCACCAGCTCTTCGCCGACCACCGTGAGGGCCGTGTTGCCGCCCTCGGCTGGTAACAGGTCAGGTCGACGACGACCGAGCCATAGTCGGCCTCCCAGGTCGGCGTGGGGGCGGCGGTCGGCACGGCCATCATGACCGCGCCGGCCAGGGCGATACCCGCCGTACGGAGCGGTCGTCATGGGTCAGGTGCGGTGGTCCTCGACGCCGAGGCCGAGGGCCCGGGCGACGTCCTGGACGTTCCGGAATTCCTCACCCTCGGGCAGCCGTCCGGCGAGGTCCAGCAGCCGGTCCGGCGCATTGTTCTCGCGCAGCGTGTCCAGCACCCCGTCCCGGTCCGTCGGGTACAGGCCGGGGCCGAGATGCCGGGCGAGGTCGGAGCGCAGCTCGACGTCGTCGTCACTCATACCGGGAGGCGTGCCGCCGTGCATCGCCTCGTCCGGCGCACGGCTGGCCTCCGGCTGGTCCTCACCGGAGGGCTCCAGTTCGAACTCCTCCTCCGCTCGTGTGGAGCGGTCGGCCTTGAGCTCGCCCTGCATCTCGGCCTTCAGCTCGTCGTCGTGCAGCGGGCCGGTCTTGTCGCTGGTCATGCGGGTCCTCCATGTTCGAAGACGGGCCCTGACCGGGTTGCCTCGCCCGCCCCGCCCTCAAACGTCCCGCCTACGTGGTCCCGCGGCCGAGGCCGAGTGCCGCGGGAAGGTCACGCAGGTCGTCGACGA
>NZ_JAVREQ010000031.1:0-71391 GCF_031845485.1 Streptomyces hazeniae | reverse complement strand
CGCCTCGACCCACGCGGGTGAGTAGCGCGTCGAGGCTCTCCCCGGCCGGCCGGGCCGATGTCGAGTTTTTGTTCGCCCGCACCCGCGGCTCCTTCTGAGGTTTTCACGCTCGCGCCGGCCCGGGCCGATTGAGTTCTGGCTGTGGGCCTCCCGGGTGAGCCTGCCACACCCCTCTCGCCCTGCCGGTGCCAACCGCCTGTCGTGCCGTTGAGACGGGGCCGGGAGGTTCAGGTGGCCGTATTGGTGAGGTGTGCGGTGATGACGAGGTTGTCCTGGTAGGTGCGTGTGTCTGGGTCCCAGCCGGTGCAGGTGATCAGCGTCAGCCGGGGGCGCGTGGTGGGCCGGTAGACGCGTGCGGGGAAGTCGTCGCGGGGATGCACCTGCATGCCGGAGACGGTGAAGGAGGCGGTTGAGCCGTCGCGGCGGTTCACTTCGATGCGGTCGCCGCGCTTCAGCGAGGAGAGTGGATAGAAGGCGGCGGGACCGTCGGTGTCGTCGACGTGCGCGACGACCAGGGCGTTGCCGCGCTCCCCGGGGGTGACCGAGCCGGTGTACCAGCCTGCGTCGTCGGCGTCCTTCGGGAGGGCGATGGAACCGTCGCCGGCGAGGCCGACCGCTTCGATGCGGGCGGCCAGACCGACGCGGTCGGCGGTGACCCGCACGGGAACCGAACGCGGCAGGCCCGCGGAGGACGGGGCGGGCTCGGCAGCGGTCTCCGGCTGATCGGGTGCCGTTGCGGCGGCGGGTGGTGCGGGTGGCGGGGTAGTTGCGGTGTCGGTGAGGCCGAGGGTGAGGAGTGCGCTGCCGGTGAGGGTGCAGGCGGTGGCCGCCGCGGTCAATAGACCGCGGCGGCCGGTGCGCCAGGTGAACGGCATAGGGCCTGTGCCGTTCAGTTCTGGCGGGTGGTGCGGCGGCGCAGCCAGTAGGCGCTGGCGCCGGCGAGGAGGAGGGCCCCGCCGGTGGTCGCTGCAGCGGCCGTGGTGGCTGTGTCGCTGCTCTGGGTGCCGCCCTGGCCGCCGGAGACGCCGCCGTGCGGCGACTTCTTCAGCGTGCCGCACAGCGCGGGGAAGGTGGCCTCAGCCGGAAGCTTGGGGTCCAGGAGGCTCTTGCCGAGGTTGAAGTCGTACTTGCCGTTGCCGTTGTAGTCGATGCCGTGCACCACCACGACGGCGGTGCCGGCACGCAGCGACTTCGCGGCCTCCTCACTGACCGTGAAGCTGCGCTCGTAGTGGTAGCTCGAGCCGGTCGGGAAGCGGTCCACCGCCAGGCCGGAGGCCGGGCTGGTGTCGCCGCGGGTCGTGAGCGAGGTGCCGATCCTGCCGTAGAACGGCGCCCCGTCGGGCGTGGACAGGGACAGCTTGCCGTTGTGCTTGGTGGCCGCCGACTCCGGCGGGCACACGCCCTTGGCGGCGATGTGGAAATGCTGCGCGTGCGGGGCGTTCAGCAGGCCCTTGACGTGCATCTTGACGCTGACGTGCCGGCCCTTGAGGTGGACCTTGGCCCAGCCGCGCCCGGTGACCCTGTTGACCTTGAACGGGTCCAGCTTCGCGTGCAGCGAGAGCGGCTTGTGGTGGTCGGGGGTGGGCATGCCACCAGCGGTGGCGGCCGGGGCGAGGGCCATCATCGGCGCAGTGGCGGCCAGCGCCGCCGCGGCAGCCAGAACGGTTCGCTTCATCAGGGTTCTCCAGCTGAGAGAAACGGACGCGACCCCAGGCGAAGAAGCGTGCACGTGCCGGGGGCCGCCGCATACACCTCTCGAAACTGACCGTCCCGCCCGCTGTCCGCCACTGCAGCCGCACCCTGGAAGACGTCACCAGAATCGGCCACCCGGCCCAACCACCAGTCTCCGCCCGCACCGCACAAGGCCCGGCCGGTGCAGGTCACACGACCCCACCATGACCGCACCGCTGCCGCGACACCCAACACCTCGAAGCCGATGCGACGAACGGGCGACTCCGGTGTAGGCACCGCAGCCTTCCACTCGCCCCGCCGCATCGACTGCGGTACGCCCTCATCTCACCGAAGTACTCCAGCCCGAAGATCGGATCGCCGTTCACACTCGCCCGGCCCGGAAGCGTGCGCCCCCGGAGGTTCCGGTTCGCCGGCGTTCGGGTGTGCGCGTCTCGGCCGGTTGCGGTGGGAGTCGTGCTGATGTGCGCCTGGCGTGCCGACTTTCGGGGAAGATCGTCCGCTGAGCGGGGTGAGGTGGCCATCGTGCGGGTTTGCCCCACGCGTCACTGTTTGTGATCCGCATCACGGCTTGGATCGATGGCTCGCGCATGAATCTGCTCGCCGCGCGAGTGGGGTGACATGTGTCATGTCTGGTCACGCACCGTGTGTTCTGTGTCGCTTTGGGTCTACTAATCAGTAGTGGATCTTGCATCAGGCATATGCGGTCACCAGGTGGCGTGGCCAAGCCCAGATTCTCGGGAGCGACTTCCGCAAACAGGGCCGCCGACCGGTTGACTTGATGCCGTGAGGACACCGAAGTCCTCAGGCAGACGCGCGAGTTGGAGACAAGGGGAGCGCTCGTTGCGGTGCCTTCCAAGCCGGTCCCGAAAGGACATCGATTTGCTTCAGCCGTCCAGCGGCACGGCGGCCCCGGCCGCCGTCGCCGCCTCACCCCCCGCACCGGAGCCGGCAACCCAGCCGCAGCACGACCGCGATCCCAGGGGCATAGCGGGACTCCCCACCCGGAAGCAGCACTCCAGCCGGCCCACTCCCGCGCTCCCCGCCATCCCGCGCAGCGCCCGGGAGGTCCTGGCATGACCGAGAACGACAAGAAGGACCCGAGGACGACCCGGCGCACCGAGGCCCGCGAGACCCGCATCCCGCTGGAGTTCCAGGCCTTCCACCAACGGTTCTACCGGCCCTACCGCCGCTACGCCGAACTCCTCCTCGGGGACGAGGAGATCGCCAAGCAGGTCGTGCACCGCGTCTTCTACAGCCTCCTGGTGGGCTGGAAGCGGCTGATGGAAGAGGCCAATCCGCGCGAGAGCGCCTGGGGACACCTGAAGGAGGCCGTCGACGACTACCTCGTCAGCCAGGACCGCGAACCCGCCATCACCGAGACGGCGGCGTTCTACTACCGGTTCAGGGAGCAGATGGACGATCTCCGGGACAGGTTCGCCGCCCTGGAGACCGGCCTCGGCCTCTACGCCGCCATCTCCAAGCTGCCCCCGCGCCAGCTGGACGTGGTGGTCCTCCACTACGTCTTCGCCTTCAGCCGCGCCCGCACCGCCGACATCCTGGGAGTCGAGGAAGCCACCGTCCGCTCCCACCTGACCTATGCCCGCCGCCGGCTCGCCGACGAGCTGGGCATCGACCTCGACACCAACCGAACAGACAACTGAGAGGGACACCCGCACCATGCCCGTGCCGCGCACCTTGGACGACGTCCTCAACGACGCCTGCGCCTTGCCCGCCGATGACCCGGACGAAGAGAAGGAGCTGAAGGCCTCCCGCGAGCGGCTCGCGGAGGACTACTTCGACGCGGTGCAGCGCGGCACCGCCCAGGGCGGCTTCCCCCACCCCGCGCTCGGCCCGGCCCCGCTCAATGCAGCGGGGCCGGACCGGGCCGGCCCCGTCGCCCGCCGCGAGCGCGCCGCCCGCGACCTGCGCGCCCTCTCCTCCCTCGCCATCCGCACCCCCGACGCCGCCACCCACATCACCCGCCTGGCCACCAAAGAGATCGACGCCGACAACGCCCTGGTCTTCGCCTGCCTCCTTCACCTGGCCGACCGGGACGACCAGGCCGAGTTCTTCTGGCAGTTCGCCGCCGGAGCCGGCAAGACTGCCTCGGCCGAGTGCCTCTCACTGCTCCACACCGTCCGGGGAGAACTTCGCGCCGCCCGTCACTGGGCAGAACAGGCCGCCGACCTGGACGATCCCGAGACCCCACGGCACCAGGACCGCGACCACGAGGACGTCACCACACGGGTTCGGCGCGAACCACGCCTGCTGTACTCGCTGAACCTCCTGAAGGTCTGGCGCCTGCTGCGGGGGGAGGACAGCGAAACGCTCACCATGAGCGCCTTCCACGCCTGCGCGGGAACCCTCTCCCGAGCCCTGACCTCGGCCATCCAGCGACTTGGCACCGAGCCGGGCGAGGCCGTGTTACTGACCTGGCCGGACCGGAACGTGGCCGCTCAGCTGCAGGGGTGCGCCGCCAGGTGACCGCTGTCCGCCCGGCGGCCCCGCGCAGCCGCCGGGCGGGCAGCCCAAGAGGAGGGCTGGAGAGAGGACGTGACGTGCGGTTCGTACTCCGAATGCGCATACGCGGCCGTACCATGAACTCCGGTACCACCTCTCTTCCCTGATACCTCGTCGGCCGTACCGGCCGGCGGGCGCCCGCCGCGGCGGGCTGGACCGAAGAGGAAGGAGTACCGATGGAGAAGAAGCCGACGCCGAAGCGACCGGAACACCGGTGGACGCCTGCCGAACGATGGCAGGTCGGACTCGCCGGAGTGAGCGTCGCGGTGGCCGTCTTCTTCGGGGTGATCTCGCTCTGGTAATCGGGCGGTCATCACGAGTCCGGAAGGCTCGGTCTCTCGCGCATAAGCGACGAGTCCGACCGCGACACACTCGGCCGGACTCGAAGCAGTAGCGCAGGGCCCTGCTCGGGGGCCACGACCCCCCGGGTTCGGGCCCTTCGTGCGCTCCCAGGAATCCCTCGGCATCTGCAACTCCGCTGACTGAACAGCGAAAACGCGTCTCCAAGCGTCCCTGTACGCATTCCAGAGTACAGCCTTAACAGACGCCTAACCCCGATGCTGCCGAGATAGGTCACAACGCACACAACCCCGATCCTGTACTTCTAAGACCGTGTCCTATGTGGTGAGGCGGGCGAGTCGTTTGTAGCAGCAGAGGGCGGCGGCGAGGCCGAGGAAGGCCAGGTAGTTCCGGGGATGTCGCTCGTAGCGGTGGTTGAGGCGGCGATAGCCGGTCAGCCAGGACATGGTGCGTTCGATGACCCATCGTCGGCGGCCGAGGCGTTCGCTGGAGTCGATGCCCTTGCGGGCGATGCGAACGCCGATGCGTTTGCCGCGTACCCAACGCCGCAGTTCAGGGACGTCGTACGCCTTGTCTGCGTGCAGGCGCCGGGGCTTGAGATGGCGGCCGCGGTGAGGGTCGTGTCTCGTTTGGTGGCCGGCGACCATGGGCTTCAAGGCGAGGCTGTCGTGGACGTTGGCGGCCGAGACGCCGACGAGGAGGAGCAGTCCGTTCCCGTCCGACAGATGTGCATCTTGGAACCCGGCTTGCCGCGGTCCACGGGACTCGGACCTGTGTGTTCGCCCCCTTTTTGGCCCTGACGTGGGCGGAGTCGAGGACGACGCGTGAGACGTCGAGCAGGTCGGCGTCATCCAGGCGCCGCAGAATCTCCTCATGTAGCCGGCCCCACACCCCCGCACGCGACCAGATGAGGAACCGCCGGTGGGCGGTGGACTTCGATATGCCGAAGCACGGCGGTAACGCCCGCCAGGCACATCCGCTGACCAGGACGTAGATGATGGCGGCGAACACCGTCTCATCAGGCGTGTCCGGCGTCCCGCCGCGCTGCGGCCGGACCCGCGAGGGAGGGATCAGCGGCTTCGCGATCTCCCACAACCCGTCCGGAACGATCCAACTCCACCTACCCCGCCCCATGACCAGCTCAACGACGCCTCACCACATAGGACACGGTCTAAGAACTCGTCTCATTTGGCGAGTCTGCGGTAGCAGATGAGGGTGCAGGCGATGCTGGTGAAGGCGAAGAAGTGGTCGGCTTTGCGTTCGTACGTCGGTGGAGGCGGCGGCCGCATCCAGCCTTCCGCAGGCCCACTCAACCGCCTACCCGAGCCGGTCCATCTCGGACAAGAACGTCAGCCGCTTGGCCCTCGACAGCTCCGACAGCCGCTGCACAGACGGACCGTCCACCAGAAGCACCGAGTATCCCGGAAGGAACTGCGCGTCGCCGTTGCGGCAAACCCCGCCTACAGGCGCCGCAACACGGCAGGGTTCTCGCCCTTCAACGCGCTTCCGATCCGGTCCATCCGCAGTCACCAGTCATGCGGCGAACCTACAGGGCTGTGATCACGGACCTCCGGCGACTTCGTCCGACTCATCGCCCTCCCTCCCCACATACTTCGGGTCTCAACGAAATGGGGAGAGGAGCACAGGTAGCCGCTTTCAAAGATCCCCATCAGCACGTCACCCGACGGAGCCGCTCAGGTACTGGCTGGACGTTCACGGACGTAACAGTGGAGAACGGTTTCGCCTGCTGCCGTCGCAGTCCGAGCGAAAGCGCCCTCCGAGACGACCCTGACCCGACCCCCGCTTGCGTAGCGAGGTCCTCGCGGAGGGGATGTCCCTGCCCGGGGCCGGTGATCTCACTCTGAGAGCGATGTTCCGAGTCCAGACTGCGGCGGAGAAGTACGGTTGCCGACATGAGGATTGCTTCCGTCTTCTTCGGTCACCCCGATGCCGTCCACCTGAATGACCGAGTGCAACTCGAGTATGCCGAGCGATACGGGCACGAAGGCGATGTCACGCCGCTGGAGCCGACCATGTTTGAACCCCCGCATGGGCGTTTCCTGGTTGTCTACGACGACCAGGACCTGCCGGTTGCCAGCGGCGGCTGGAGGGCTCAAGACAGAGACGAACTCGGGTACGCGGACGGCGACGCGGAGATCAAGCGTATGTACGTAGTACCGGAGGCTCGTGGACGTGGCCTGGCCCGTCTGGTGCTGGCGGCCCTCGAGGACGACGCCCGCGCCGAGGGGCGCACCACGATGGTGCTGGTGACCGGGACACAGCAGCCGGAAGCCGTCTCCCTCTACCTCTCCAGCGGCTACAAACCCTGCGCCAAGTTCGGACACTATCGCTTCGTTGATTTCAGCCTCTGCTACGCCAAGCCGTTGGACACTGCTTCTCAGCCCACATTGTCACGTGCCGAAGCCGTGGTGCACGAAACTGCCGGTCCCTGATCCGCTGCCCGCCGGAACAGAAAAGGTCAGGTCACGCCGACTAAGCTGCAGCGATGTCAGCGGTACGGCCAGCGCGTTGACGTTCTTGCCCGGGCGTGCCGGGGCGGGTGCCGCCTCATCTTGGTCCCGACGGCGGGTCAGGCAAGGCCGTGTTCGGGCTCGATGGCCCATGCGCGGGGTGAACGTCGGCGTGTGACTCTGCTCTTGTGCTCCGTCCGGAGATATTGCGCAGTGCGAACGGCTGAGCGATCGCCAGCACGAAGCAAGCGGCGGCCGTGACGGACCACAAGACCGCTGTCCCCGCGTGCTCGAGGAGCTGGGTGCCGGCGAGTGGGGCGGCCACTGAGGCGATGCCCCAACTCGTGCCGTACGCGGCCATGTATCGTGCTGAGGCTCCCCGCGGAGCCAAGTCGGCGACGACCGCGTACATGCGTCCCATCAGCAGCAGGTCGCCCAGGCTCCACACGGCAGTCGCAACCAGGAAACTGGGAAGCGAGTGCGCTGCGGCGTAGCCTGCCAGGCCGACGCCGAGCAGCAGGTAGCCCGCGGTCAAGACGGCGGGAGCAGACATCACGGCCAGTGGGTTCGCTCGCAACAGCGGCTGACCGCACACGATCACCAGCGCTGAGGCGGTGAAGAGGAGCCCGGCGTCCGCTGGCGATTGACCGCGGTCCGCCAGCGACAAGGGAAGCACGATCATGACCTGGAGGTAGACCAAGGCGAACACGGTCCCGGAGGCGAGCAGCATCATCAACGTGCGATCACGCCACGGCGAAACCGACACAGTTTCCGAACGTGAGGCCCTCCCCCGGAACCTGGCGCGGTCAGCGGGCAAGACGAGGTGTATGACGATCGCACACGCCAGGCATGTGATGGCGTCTGCGACGAACAACCAGCGCAGATCCCAGCGACCCAGGCCGGTCGCGAGCAAGCCGGCGCCCACCCCTGCCACGGCCAGGGCGGCGTTCAGCAGACTGTAGGCACGGACACGCTGCGCCGTGCCAGCTACCTCGCCGATGATCGCTTGGCTCGGTGGCTCGTAAAGCTCGAAAACGAGCCCTAGAAACACTGCGGAGCAGACCGCTGTCGGCAGATTTCCTGCCGCCGCAAGTCCCAACTGGGCCACGGTGCATCCGGCAAGCCCGAGCACGATGGTCCGACGGCGGCCGAAGCGGTCGGCCAAGTGCCCTCCGAGCAGGCGGGAAGGAATCGTGGCGAGCCCGAAGGAGGTGGAGACCAGCCCGGCCGCGGCGATACTCGCGCCGAACTCAGTGGTGATCAGCACGGTGAGGAATGACAGTGAAAACGCGCCCAGACGGTTCACCGCCCGCGCTGCGATGAGCAGCCACACCACGCGGGGTAGCCGTTGCCCGCTCGACGGGATTCGCATGTACACCCCGTTGTTGTTACTGACGAATCAGGTATCGTCAGTAACAACCCTAGAGTCCGAGGAGTGACTGGTCAAGTGATGTTCGACAGTCACGTTGCGACGCTTCTGGACGTTGCGGTCTCCCTCGTTAACGCGCTGACCGACGGGGCGCGCCGTGGCAGGCCGTATGTCGCACCCAGTGATGACCGTCTCCCCGATGCCGTCGCCTCCGCGCTGCCCTCCACCGCGCGTCCCGCTGAAGTCGAGGCGAAGCAGGCGGCTCGGCTCGCCCGTACCGCAGAGCAGATGAAGGCCGTCTTCGAAGCGGTCGACGACGGACGCATCGACGGGGCAGCCGACATCCTTAACAGCCTCCTGCGAGCAGCCGGCGCTCGCCCACAGTTGGACCGGGCATCAGGTGAGCCCTGGCAGATGCACTTCCATGGCTCCGACGACTCCCTCGCTGTGGGGTGGAGTGCCGGCTGCGCCACCGCGCTCGCTCTGGCAATCGGCAGCGACCTCGCTGGGCGCCTCGGCGTCTGCGGGGCTCCTCAGTGCGACCGTGTCTACATCGACAACTCCCGCAACGCAGTCCGGCAGTTCTGCTCCACTGCCTGTCAAAGCCGCGTCAAGGCCGCAGCCTTCCGTGCACGCAAATCCCAACAGCAGTGAACCGCCCGGGCGACCGGTGCTCTCTGGCGGCGGCAGCTGCGCGTCGGCGGGCTATTTCGCAAGCATCGAGAACGGCGGGCGCCGCAGGTCGATGTGTCACAGGCGGGACGGCGACTCCGTGCCCGTTACTCATGCGGAGGTTCACCGCTCACCCGGTGGTCCGCATGACTGAGTGCTTCCAGGATCAGGCGCCGCAAGTGCCCGTCGCGCAAACGGTAGAAGACGTGACGCCCTTCCCGCCTTGTATCCACCATCCCTGCGAGCCGGAGCTTCGCAAGGTGCTGGCTGACCGCCGTCCTCGACGCCGTGCAGCGCTCCGCGAGTGAGCTCACATCCGCCTCTTTTTCCGCGAGCAGCCAAAGTAGATGCAGCCTGGTCGCATCGGCCAGCATCGCGAACACCTCCGCTGCCTCCGCGAGGCGGGCGCTGTCCGGAGCTTGCAGATGAGTTGTCGCCGCAGGTGGCGTCGGATTGCTCCCAGGCATATGTAGAGGGTAGACGCACCCGACAACTCTATAGGTGCGCAAGTGCGCACATGTGTGTATGGTTGAGTGTCGTCTGTCGTCGCAGGGAGCCCTTGCCGCATGTTTTCCGTATTGCGCAACCGCACCTACCGGCATCTGTTCACCGCACAGGTCATCGCCTTGACAGGAACCGGCCTGGCTACCGTTGCACTGGCCCTGCTCGCCTATGACATCGCAGGAGCCGATGCCGGCTCGGTCCTCGGCACTGCCTTGGCGATCAAGATGGTGGCCTACGTCCTGATCGCCCCCGTGATCACGGCGATAGCCGACCGGCTGCCCCGCCGAACTTTGCTGGTCGGAGCGGACCTCATCAGAGCTGCCGTCGCGCTGGTGCTCCCGTTCGTGGAACAGGTCTGGCAGATCTATGCACTGGTCTTCGCACTCCAGGCCGCCTCTGCCGCCTTCACCCCAGCCTTCCAAGCCCTCATCCCCGAGGTCCTACCCGAAGAACGCGACTACACGCGAGCGCTGTCCCTGTCCCGCCTGGCCTATGACCTGGAGAGCCTGTTCAGTCCGGCACTGGCTGCCGGCCTGCTCTCGCTGATGACGTACAACTGGCTCTTCATCGGCACCATGACTGGCTTCGTAGCCTCCGCTGTGCTCGTCGTCTCCGCCGTACTCCCCAAGCCGCACGCCGCACAGCCTGCCCGCAGCACCTTCGCCAAGGCGACTGCGGGCACACGTCTGTTCTTTGCCACCCCACGTCTGCGCGCTCTGCTCGCCCTGAATCTCGCCGTGGCTGCTGCCAGCGCGATGGTCACCGTCAACACCGTCGTCTACGTACGTGACCACCTCGACCGCTCCACAAGCGACGTAGCCATCGCGCTCGGCGCGTATGGCGCGGGCTCGATGGTCATCGCCCTGATACTGCCCAGACTGCTGGACAAGGTCCCGGACCGTTCCGTGATGCTTTACGGGGCACTGGGGCTCACGGCCGTCTTCGCAGTGCTTGGGGTGATCACAGCAGCCGCGAGTGGCGACTGGCGTTGGCCAGCACTGCTGACCGCATGGGCGGCTTTCGGCACGGCCTGTTCGATGGTGCTCACCCCCACTGGCCGGCTTATCCGGAGCGCCGCCGAACCCGAAGACCGTCCCGCCGCGTTCTCCGCGCAGTTCTCCCTTTCCCACGGTTGCTGGCTTCTGACGTACCCACTCGCGGGTTGGCTAGGAGCTGCAGGGCTACAGCCCGCAGTAGCCGTTTTGGGCGTCGTGGCATTGGCAGCGGCAGTACTGGCTGTCCGACTGTGGCCGAAACATGAGGCAGGGGTAGCCGCCGTGCACGTGCACACAGGCCTGGACCCCGATCACCCGCACCTCGCCGGTGCGGTACGGGTCCGGGAAGGATGGAAACACTGTCATCACCACGCTCGCGACGAACTTCACCCGCTACCGCACTGACGCAGCAAGGTGCTACTCAGCCGCGCCACGGCGAAAGCAGGCACCTGCCTTTCGAGGCACAGGCTCATAGCCCTACTGAGGCAAGAGCCCGGCCCGGATCCGGTAGCCGGTCGGTCGACCAGGCCGCTACACAGATCGCACGCAGCCCGTCACAGGGATCGCCGTTGCCACTTACCGACAGCGCGTCGCCCCCCGAGGTGACGGACCACCCGCCGCAAAAATAGACCTCCCCTCTCCGGACCACGCCGGCGTGCGGGGCAAGTAGGTCCCGAAGGTCGGCGGCCAGATAAGTGGGCCGCGCGTGCTCAGGGGCAGCGACCAGGGCCGTCGGGTCCGTGGCGCCGGTGAGCACCAGCAGACTGTCGATGCCTGCTGCACGGGCCCCCTGCACGTCGGTGTCCAACCGGTCACCGATCATCAAAGGGCGTCCCGCCCGCGTGCGAGAGAGAGCTTCCTGGAAGAGGGGTTCGGAAGGCTTACCGGCCACCATCGGAGAAACGCCCGTAGCTGTCCGCACCACACCCACAAGAGTGCCGTTGCCCGGGGCCAGTCCGCGAGGTGTAGGGACCGTCGCATCGGTGTTGGTCGCAATCCATGGAACGCCGCGAGCGACGGCATAGCTGATCTCGGCCAGATCCAGCCAGTTGACCTCGGGGGAGTAGCCCTGCAGCACAGCGTGCGGATTGTCCTCAGCGGATGCGACCACGCGCAGGCCACGTTCCTCGACGGCGGTGCGCAATCCCTCGCCGCCCACCACCAGGACAGGCGCGCCGGACCCGTACAACTCGAAGGCCAGCCGGGATGCTGCCTGAGCGGAGGTGACCACGTCCTCCGGAACGGCGGGCATGCCGATGCCGCTCAGATGCTTCGCCACGGTCTCGGGGGTGCGGGAGGCGTTGTTGGTGACGTAAGCGAGACGCATGCCCTGCCCCACCGCACCGAAAAGCGACGGTGCCGCGTGCTCGACAGCATCTGGACCCACGTAGACCACGCCGTCGAGGTCCAGCAGGGCCGTGTCGTACTCCCGGCAGAGAGGAGATTCGCATCCCCTTGCGAGATCATGCGACACGTCAGACATGCTTTACCTCCGCCTCATCAGTGGGCTCGGTCCCTTGCTCGACCTCGGAGGCCGCATCGTCCTGCCCGGCAGTTGAGTGTCGTCCTTTGTGGAAGAGGACGACGAGTACCGCTACGAGCCCGACGACTGCTGCCTGCGCCGCGCAGTACGCCCAGAAGTATTGGTCGCTGGAGTGCGACTTGTTGACCGACTCGTAGAGCCAGCCGCCTGCGGAAGCGCTAGCGAAGGCACCGATCCCGGCCGCAAGGCGCTGGTTTCCGAACACCGCGGCAGGGTTGCCGGGGGAGTAGCGCAGCGCCTCGAGCTCGTTCTTGAGGAAGAGAACCACCTCACCAAGACTGATCAATATCACGCCGCCGACGACTGCGACAAAGCCGGCGTGGGCTACCAGGAGAAGGCCGACTCCGAAGAGAGCGAAGGAGAGAGCGACCGCCGCCGGAAAATTCAGCGCGCTGATGCGCTTCGCCATCAAGGGCTGCAGCACAATCACAAGCACACCGTTGATGAGGAGCAGGGCACTGAACACCATTGGTGCGTACCGATCCAGGGCGTACACGCTCATGTAGTTCTGGAAAAACATGTAGATGTAGAACCCGAACGCGGCTGTGAGCACTGGAGGGATGAAAAGTGTCCTGATGCCGCCGAAATAGGGTGTGGAAGCTCGCTCCTCCTGCCTCTCCTGCAAGTCGCTTGGTAGCGCCCGGATATGCAGCAACGTGACGCCTGCGAAGATACCGGTCACGGCGACGAAAACCACGAGGGGGGCTCTCATGATGAAGAGCCCGGAGATCAGCGGTCCGAGGGCCATGCCCCCGTTGAGCGCCGAGTTGGTCAGGGAAAGAAAGAGCGGGCGCTGACCCTCGTCGCAGTCCTGTACCACATATGCCTTGTTTGCGGGCAGGTACAACGCTACGCCGGCGGAAGACAAGAGCAGCGCGGGTACCGAGATGGCGGGAGCGGCGAAAGCCGCCACGAAGAGGAGGAAGCTGAACGTTCGCACCGTCAACGCCAGCACCATGGTGCGCTTCAGGCCGAACCGGTCGGCCACCATGCCGCCGACCACACCACCCGACATCTGTACGAACGAGGCGACAGCGATGATGACGCCTACCGTGCCCAGGTCCATCTTCAAGCGCTCATGCAGGAAGAAGGACATGAACGGCATCACCATGAAGCCGCCCAGAGGGATGAGAAAGGACGCAACAAGCAGGAGGCGGAACCGCGAGGGAAGCTGCCCGATCTTCTTAAAACGTTGGATGCCAACGTTTGCCATCGCTGTACTCCACCCAGTAGTTCGTGCAGACCTCTTGAACCACCGCCTGCGCCGCGCCGTGGTCGGACGCCTCGAACCACACAGCTCCGTGCTGCAAATAGTCGAGGTTGTCCACCACCGGGGTGAGCGTCTGGCCAGGGCGGATGTTGATCTGTGCCGCGAAGACGCCGTCCAGGTTCTCTAGTACACCCGGATCGGCGACAGCCTTCACCTCACCCGCCGGAGCGAGGAGCCGGAACATCATGCACACAGACACTGGCTCCGGGAGGTGAGGTGCCTCCACCTGGTCACTGACCAGACTCGTGAGCATTGTGTCGATCTGCTTGAACCCCGTTGTCCGCTCGGCCATCTGGTAGATGCGGGCGCCACCGATACGCGTCTGCGATTCGATGGGATAGACGCTGCCGTCGGTGTCGATCATCACCTCTGTGTGGGCGATCCCCCAGTCAAGGCCGATCGTGTCAAGGAACCTCATCGCACAGCGCGCTAGCTTCTCGCCGGTCTCGTCATCGAAGGGTGGCGGTGGAGGGACCATGATGTAGCTGGTCACGGAGCTGCCCCGCCCCACGGTCTGCTCAAGGGAGAATGCGATGACGTAGTGTCGGCCGCCGAACGTCACGGTCTCGACGCTGTAGACGGCGTCGCTATCGATGCGCCGCTCAGCGAGGCAGGGACAGGTCTCGCCCCAGGAGTCGGAGTTGATGAGTTTCTTGACATCCTCCGGAGCCCTGAGGTGGTGCACGCTGGCGCTGCCGGCTCCCGTGATCGGCTTCACGATCACATCCGGGCCATGCTCGCGATAGAAATCCTCCAAGTCGATTGCGGAGGTGACCTTGCACCACGGAACGGCGAGGTCGTGGGCGCCTTCGAGCGCCTTTCGCGTCCACACTTTGTCGCGCGTGATCGAGGTGGGCCATGGGGCGAGGCCCTTGATTCCCAGCGCGTCCGCGATGACCGCAGAGGTCTCGATTCCGAATTCGCTGAAGGACACCACGCCCGTGTACGGGCGCTCTTCGTGCAGACGACGGGCGAGGGCCAGACACAGTGCAGGCTGCCCCACCGGCGCTTCCTGGACATGCTCACACTGGGCAAGTACGTCGGCGTCGAGCCAATACCCCGTCTCGGTCGGCCCGAAGTAGGTAAGGTCGAACCCGCAGTCGATCGCCTTCTGGATGCAGTCTGTCCAGCCGCCGATCATGAGGAGACGGGGCCTGCTCACTTGCCCTCCGGCTTCGTGTGGACACCGAGCTTTCCCAGCGCTGATACCACGTTATGAAGGGCTAGTTCCGCACTAGCGCCCGTCGCGAAGAGAACGGCGACTGCTCCGGTCTGGTCTGTCGTCGAGGGAACGAAGTCGCCAGGGCGTCGAAGCGGATAGAGAGTTGGCTCTCCCGGGTGATGGGCCAGAAGCTCCTCCCCGGCGAAGCCCTCGAAGACACCGACCTCCTGGGCGTAGACGAGGACTTGTGCAGTCCCACGCTGAGGCATCAGCTGTGCGTCCATCAGCGCTGGCCGCTTTCCCAAGGCCAGATCGATGAAGGCCTCGTGAACATTGACACCGAACGTCTGGTGGATCGATTCCCCAACGAGTGCTCCGCCCAGCCGCGGATTGATCTCCACGATCTCGAACCCCTCGCTGGTGACAATGAACTCGGTGTGAGTGAAGCCCTCCCGGTAACCCACGGTCGACAGGATGCTGCCGACCCAGTCCACCAACTCCTTCGCCTTGGCCTCGGGAAAGGCGACGGGGAAGCTGAGAGTGTCCTCGCGAAAGTAGGGTTCGGGAGACAGCGACCGGCTCGTGATGCCGAGAATGCGAGTTTCGCCACCCCACGACAGCGTCTCCGCGCTGTACAGAGGCCCGACGAAGTAGGGTTCCGCGGTGAGCGCGCCACCGCGGACCTGCGCCGACTTCCGCGCAGCATCGATCACCGGGCGGAGATCGCTGGGTGTCTTCACCAGCCAGACATTCTGGCTCGAGCTGCCGGCTACGTCCTTCACCACGCAGGGGTAGCCTAGTTGCTTGCTTACCTCCCCAGCCTCAGTGGTGTACGGGTCGAAGACCACACTGGGGGCTCGCGAGAACCCGTGGTTGTGTAGATGGTCGCGCAGCTCTCCTTTGCTGCGCAGGAGTGCAACCGCGTCGCCACTCTGCCGCGGCAGTCCCAGTTGCTCGGCCGCCTCGATAGCAGGCATGCTCCATAGATCTGTCATGCGGACGATGCCTTGAAGGTCAGCGATGTTGCGCAAGGCGGAGACAACCTTGACAACATCAGATGTGTCCACGTCTACGACGTTGACACCCACACTCTCTGCGCGCGCCAGTTCGTGCTGGTAGAAGCCTCTGTTGCAAGTTAACAGGAATAGATCGTGGCCTCGACTGCGAGCCGCATCAACCAAGTACCCCAAGCCGAAATTGAGCGTTTCGATGACGGCAATAGCCATCGGGTTTACCTCCATTGCTGGCAGCTGTTAACGCCATGGGCGAAGCAAGCGAGCGAGAACCGAAATGGCCACCTCCGTGCGCCGAACCATTACATACGGACGGCGACTGCCGGCCCCCCAAGCGGCATAGCTGAAGGTAGACGCTACACGAGACCCGGAGGGGGCTCAATGAAGGCTCTGAGGCCGGCAGAGACAGCCGCGACGTGGCAGAGAATAGGCCACGACAGGCAATAACGAGCCACCTGTTGCCACGAGCAACGTTCAGGATTTTGTTCCACTATGTCCGTTTGTCGATGTCGTGTTCGTATGTCTTGAAACTTGCAGTGGCTCAAAAGTGCCACTGGGGTCGAAGCGCCTTCCGGATGCGCGCATGGCCTCGTTAATTCCGGCCCTGATGCTGTTGCCAACTGCATGCAACAACGACTTTTGGGAAAATGGCAATGGGGTATTCCGCTTATCAAACCGCTTGACCGGTCCGATGCTGCGGTGGCAGGGTTACTCGGGCTCGCTGCTCAGCGCCATGCCTTGAGCTCCATGCACTGTTCGCACTTCACGAATTTCCGAGAAGGACTCTAGTTCGAAGTCTGTGCAAAAAACCGGGGGGACGAGCACGTGATCTCTGATCGCCGTAATGATAAATGCGCAAATCCCGGAGCCGTCGAATGCCAAGAGTCGTTGTTGGCGGCTGTTCGAAAAAAGATGACGGCAACGCCCTTATTTGAGCTACCGCTTCCCCGACGTCACCGGGCCGGGAGGCAGGTCTCGGGAGCCTCAGGGTGTAGCAAGATATCGGGCAATCTCGCATCGAAACTGAAATCCTGCAGTTCGACGTACGAAGTGCCACCCCACGCGGTCCTCTTGACGGCTTTCGCTGTCCTCATGCACCGCTACACCGGTAATGAAAGTATATGCATCAGGACCCGCCTCCGTGCTGGCGGCTCGGAACTGCGTCGCCATGCAGCGCCGGTCTGGTTCTCGGCCGGCTCCGCGGATACCTTCGCTGAGCAGCTTCGTGTCACTTCCCTTGCATTAGCCGACGCGGACGTTATCCCAGATACCGTGGCCATCGCTGACGTTCTCGCCTCTGCGCAGGTAGCCTGCTACTTTGGGGGCCCTGCACCCTCGGAAACGAATGACGGTCACAAAATCGCTGTACAGCTCGTTAGGGAAGTCGACGAGCCCGCAGCCTGGACCCTGCACTGGTACTGCAACGACACCGAAATTAGTGCCACTGCCTTCGAGCGCCTTGTCGGTCACTTCGGGGTCCTGCTGGAATCAGCTCTCACAGCACCGGAAGCCCCGCTCGGTGAATTGTCGATGCTTACGGCAGCCGAGCTCCGCCAACTGGCCGAGTGGACATCCACGGAGGCTGCGAATCCCGAAGGCACCGTCATCGACCTTCTGGAGCGCTGCGCAGCGCGCCTTCCGCACGCGTCGGCAGTAGTCGGTCCCTGGGGAGAGCTCTCGTACGGCGAGCTTGCCCGCCGAGTGACACACCTGGCTGGCCAGCTCCGAACCGCAGGAGTGACTCGTGGAACCAACGTCGGCGTCCTGATGCGGCGATCACCTGGCCTGTACATCGCCATACTGGCGGTTATGAAGGCCGGCGGCGCCTACGTGCCGCTTGACCCCGATCACCCACCGCAGCGCATCGCCACCGTGCTTGACGACTCATCTGCCTCTCTCCTCATCACCGATGGTGCCCCCGGCAGCCACCTCTGCTCGGGGGTCAGTCTCATGCAGGTCGACGCCGGAGGAACTGCAAAAGTACCTCTGTCCGGGCCGTGCACGTTAGAAGGGCCAGCTAGAGACGACGTCGCCTACGTCATCTACACCTCCGGGACAACAGGACTCCCCAAAGGGATACAGGTTCCGCACCGGGCGCTCGCGAACCTTCTCTGGCACTTCGATAATGAAATAGGGCTCCGGGAGGAAGACACCGTGGGCGGCATCACCACCGTCGCCTTTGACATGTCGGTGCTAGAGCTTTTCTTGCCACTCGTCCGCGGATCTCGTCTAGCACTCTTATCGCGTGAAACAGCTACGGACGGGCTGGCGCTACGCGACGCGCTAACCGAGTACTCGATCTCATTCATGCAGGCCACCCCCATGACCTGGCGCATGCTCATCGACGCCGACTGGCAAGGTGACAGTCGTTTCACTGCTGTGTGCGGTGGCGAGACGACACCGCCCGACCTTGCTGAGCAGATCCGGCAGCGAGTCGGCACTGCATGGAACTGCTATGGGCCTACTGAGACAACCGTCTGGTCGACCTCACATCGCATACAGGGACCCGCTAGCCCTATACCAGTCGGTCGTCCCATCGCCAACACAGTCCTGCGCGTACTTGATCGAAACGGACAACTGGTTCCTATCGGGCTTCCTGGCGAGCTGTACATCGGTGGCGCCGGCGTCGCATGTGGCTACCTCGGAAAACCCGATCTAACAGCCCAGCGATTCCTGCTGGACCGCCACGACACCGGCCCACACCGGAAGTTCTATCGCACCGGTGACATCGCGCGCTGGACCGAAAGTGGGGAGCTGGAGTACCTCGGCCGTACAGACCGTCAGGTGAAAGTCCGCGGCTATCGTTTAGAACTTGAGGAAATCGAAGCCGTCCTCAACCTAGACCCACGAGTTCGTCACGGCGTTGTCGACGTCCGCGAGAACGGCTCCGGAGATCAGCAGCTGGTCGGCTACATCGTCCCCGTCGAGCCGGGTGAACCAGAGCTCAGGGAGATCACGGCAAGGCTGAATCGCCTACTTCCGGATTACATGATTCCCCGGCCTCTCATGGCTCTGCCAGAGATTCCGCTGTCAGCCAACGGGAAGGTCCTCCGGAAGCAGCTGCCTTCTCCTCAGGAGACTCGGAGGCCACCCATGGTGCAGTCTTACGAGAGTGAACTCGAAGAGCGGTTGGCCAAAATATGGGCTGAAGTTCTTGCGGTTGAATGCGTGCTTCCAGAAGACAACTTCTTCGACCTCGGAGGGACATCGCTCCTCGCTCAGCGCGTAGCCGCCCGCGTTCGGGAAGAATTCCACGTTCGGCTCAGAATGTCTGCGCTGCTGCAACACCCAACCGTGCCCACACTCGCACAGATTCTCAAAGGTCGAGCTCGCCTCGTCTAACCATGCCACCCCCGGCATCACGCAGCTCAAGCAGAAAGCTGCCGATCCGGAGAACGCCGAATCGCTAGCCCGGCACACAAACCTGCTTGGAGAGAGCCATGTCTGATTCCCGTCAATCCAAAGAGGAAACCGGCCCTCTCTGGGACGCGATCGGCAAGTTCCGACGTGGTCGTGACGCTATTTCCGGGCTGGACAGTAAAGGCAACCAGAGCAGCGCCGGCTGGTTCGATCGCGACGTCATCTCTCTGGCCCACGGCGAGGGAATCCGCAGACCACACCCGACGGTCGTAGGAGCCGGCGTCACGGCGCTCCTGGATTCCGAGGAAAACTCCCTGGACAACTACCTCTACCTGCGCCGGGCCGATGACTTCGAAGACGCCCTCATCAACCTCTTCAAGAGCCAGGACATCCCCGAAGGCATCGCAAGCAACCTCTGCGTGGACAGCGGAGTAACCCGTCTCTTCTTCGGCTTCTTTCACGCCGTCGCCGAACCGGGCGACGTGTTCCTCACCGCCCAGACGTATTACCAAGGCATCAACATGTGGTGCGACCTGGCCAAGGTCCAGTTGGAAAGCGTGGAAACCGACGCCGAGCACGACCACAAACTGACCCGGGCCGCACTGGAGCACTGGTACGAACGCTACGTCTACACCGGTCGTGTACAACGACCTCGCGGGATCATTCTGTTCAACCCCAGCTACACCGGTGCGCTCTACGACGCCGATGAACTCGCCGCACTGGGCGAGTTCATCATCGAGCACGACCTCGTGGTACTGGAAGACGCCATCTTCTTCCGTACTGAGTTCCCCGGACACCGGTCCATCCGGCTCGCATCGCTGCCCGGCATGGCCGAGCGGGTGGTCACTGTGGATGGAGGTTCCAAAGCCTATGGCCTGGCTAACCTCCGCATTGGCTGGGCTTGCGGCCCCAGCGACGTCACGGAGCGCATAAACTACCACACGATGGTCGCTTCCATGACCATCCCCTCTCAGGTCAAAGCCATGGCCCTGGCGGCACTACGCGCTCCCGACGAATACCTCCACGGCAACGCCCGGGAATGCATGGCCCGTGCGGCACTCGTCACCGAATTGGTTCACGCCGTAAACGAAGAAGTCGCCCTCGCTCTCAGCTTCACCCCCCGCACTCCATTTCTGCGCGTAGCACATCAGCCAAAAGCCGGCCACTCCATACTCCTCGACGGCAACGGGATGCGAGGGCTGCGCTTGCCAGACGGTGACCTCATCGAGGACAGCACAGACGTAACCCGGTACTACCTCAAGGAAGAGAAAGTCTGCTTCTCACCGGCGATCTCCAACGGCTTCACCGACTGCATCTTGCGGGTGTCCTACGGCTGCCTGGGCTCCGAACACACCTACGCCCACCCGCAACGAGCCGAGACCACGGCTGCAGCCCGAGCCGTCCTGCATCACGCAGACCCTCGCGTATTCGGAACAGACCTCGACGACCGACTCCGACGGGCTGGCATCGACCCGGACTGGGCCTGTCCCGACGGCACGAACGACGGGTTCGAAGCAGGCCGTTCCATGCTCCGTGAAGCGTTCCTGAACCGCATCACCCCGGCCGCCGTGCGCCTGGCCCTGGACAACAAGGACGCCATCGATCCCCGCTGAGCGGCGAACTCCCTACCTAGTCCTCACCATCCGAAGGCAGTGAGAGAACCGGTATGACCTTCCAGGACACTTGGAACCACACCCAGGGCTCCTCGTACACCTCAGGAACGCCACTACAGCCCACACCGCTGCAGGAGGCGTACCTCGTCGGTCAGAGCGAGTACTTCGAACTCGGCAACGTCAACGCGCACCTCTACGAAGAGTTCGAGGTCACCGACCTGGACCTCGGCAACGCCACGCGCAGCCTGCGCACCCTCATCGACCGGCACGATGTCCTGCGGCTGGTAGCCCGTGCCGACGGCCGGCTGAAGGTACTCGACCGTGTGCCGACCTATGAGATCCCGGTGATCGACGCGACAGCTTGGGACTCCGAGAAGGTGGAGGAAGAACTCGCACAGACGCGGGACCGCTTCGCGCGCCAGGGGCCGCCCACTGACTGCTGGCCCCTGTTCGAAACGCTGTGCTTCCGGCTCGCCGGAGGCCGCTACCACCTCTTCGTGAGCGCCAGCCTGCTGCTGCTCGATGTCCACACCGAGGGACTATTGCTGTCGGAATTTCTTCAGCTGTACCGCGACCCCCACGCTCCACTGCCCCCGTGCTCCCTGACCTACCCCGACTACAGCGACTCGCTCCAAACCGAAGCTGCGGCTGACGAAGAAGAAGCATGGCAGTACTGGAGCGAACGGATCGCTGATCTCCCGCCCGCCCCAGAACTTCCTGTCCAGCAGGCCGACAGGCGCGAAGACGGATCTGCGTTCATCCGCCGGCGATACCGCATGAACGCCGACCAGTGGCAGAAGCTGAAGGACCGGGCCTCAGCCGCCAAGCTCACGCCCACCAGCGTGCTCTGCGCCGCCTACGCGCAGGTGCTGGCCCAGTGGAGCAAGAAGCCCAACTTCACACTCAACGTCCTCGCCTCACGACGCCTGCCGCTGAACGAAGACCTGCCTCACCTGGCAGGCAACTTCGGCACGACCATCCCCCTCGCCGTCGAATGCCAGAGCAACGCCTCCTTCACCGACCGCGCCCGCGCTGTGCAGACGCTCATGTGGGACGCCGTGGAATACGCAAGCGTCAGCGCCATCGACATCTCTCGGGAGGCCGCTCGCCTGCGTGGCTGGAACAGCCAGTCGGCGCTGCCCGTCGTCTTCGCCAGCGGCCTCGACATGGACACCACGGAGCTCGACAACCCGCCCTTCCCAGTGCGGGAAGTCAGCGGCGCCCTCCAGACCCCCCAGGTTCACCTGGACCACCAGGTCTACGAGTTCAACGGCGCCCTGGTATGCAATTGGGACGCGGTGGAGGGGCTGTTCCCTGACGGGCTGCTGGACGAGGCCCTCGACACCTACCACCACCTCCTCAACCGCCTAGCGAACGAAGAGGCGGCCTGGGAAGAACCGGCCGAAAGCCTTCTGCCCGCCCCGCAGGCACGTGACCTCCAGCCGGTTCCGACGGACAGCTGCCAGGGACTGCTGCACACCCAGTTCCTGGAGCAGGCAGCACACCACCCCGACCGTGTCGCCGTCGCCGCGAAGGGCCGGCGAATCAGCTACGGAGAACTGGCCCGCTGGTCCGCCGTCATTGCCGAGCGGTTGCGTGCTGCGGGAGCAGGGCCCGGAAGCCTCGTCCCGGTCGTCATGGACAAGGGGTGGGAGCAAGTCGCCGCCGTAATGGGCGTCGTCCGCTCGGGCGCCGGGTACCTGCCCGTCGATGCCGCCCTCCCCGCTACGCGCATCGAATACCTCCTGGGACAAGCCGAAGGTGGCATCGCGCTAACCCAGCCGTGGGTCGACGAGCAACTGAGCTGGCCCCCCGGGACGAAGCGTCTCATAGTCGACGAACACTTGGAGAAGAGCACGCCAGGGGACTGGCTGGCACCAGGCCCCGCCACTCCGCAGAGCCTCGCATACGTCATCTACACATCCGGGTCTACAGGACTGCCCAAGGGCGTGGCCATCGAGCATGCCGCCGCAGCGAACACCATCGACGACGTCAACACCCGGTTCGCCGTGACCGCGGCGGACAAAGTCCTCGCCCTCTCCTCTTTGAGCTTCGACCTGTCGGTGTACGACGTCTTCGGGCTGTTGGCCGCGGGCGGAACGATCGTGCTCCCGTCAGCGGACCGCATGCGCGACCCAGGCCACTGGCTGCAGCTGCTCCGCGACGAACACGTCACGGTTTGGAACTCCGTGCCAGCCCTGATGGACATGCTCACCAAGTACGCGGCGACAGCACCGAGCGCCGCCTCGGACCTAAGACTGGTCATGATGAGCGGGGACTGGATCCCCGTCACCCTGCCCGACCGCATACGCGCCGAGTTCGACGTGCAAGACGTCATCAGCCTGGGCGGCGCGACGGAAGCCTCCATCTGGTCAATCCTCTACCCCATCGGGCACGTCGACCCAGACTGGCGAAGCATTCCGTACGGCGCGGCCATGGAGAACCAGCGCGTCTACGTCCTCGACGACTCACTCGAACCCCGCCGAACCTGGGCAGTGGGGGAGCTGTTCATCGGCGGGGTGGGTGTCGCGCTCGGCTACTGGCGGGACACAGCACGCACCGAACAGCGCTTCATCACCCATCCCCGGACAGGCGCGCGGCTCTACCGCACCGGCGACCTGGGCCGCTACCTGCCCAGTGGAAACATCGAGTTCCTCGGCCGCGAAGACGGCCAGGTCAAGATCCAGGGCTACCGCATCGAACTGGGCGAAATCGAATCCGCACTGCAGCGGAACCCCGCCGTTCAGGACGCGGTCACCGCCTCCCACAAGACGGCCAACGGCAACGTCCTCGTCGCCTACGTGGTCCCGACCGAACCGCCGCTGAACGCCCAGCAGCTGCGCGAGGACCTTGCCACGCAACTGCCGTCCTACATGGTCCCCACTCGCGTGATCCCCCTCGACCGCCTACCCCTGACCAGTAACGGCAAAGTGGACCGCGGCGCATTGCCCGACCCGGACCTGCGGCACGAGAGCAACCGCCCGGAAGCGGTCGAGCCGCGTGATCACGTCGAGACCGGACTGGTGCGTATCTGGGAGGACATCCTCGATACGACCGGCGTCACCGTCGCGGACAACTTCTTCGACATCGGTGGCAACTCCTTCGCCGCGATGCGGGTCATCGCCGCCATCCGCCGGGACTTCGATGTGGACCTTCCGCTGTCGGTGCTCTTCGAGGGAGCGACGATCGACAGCCTGGCACGAGTCGTCCGCCAGGGCAGGACAACAGCTGACGAAGACTCCCAGCTGCTCGTTCCCATCCAGCCGGAGGGTAGCCGTCTTCCGTTCTACTGCGTGCACCCGGTGGGCGGAAATGTCATGTGCTACAACCCCCTCGCCCGGCTCACCGGAGGCGACCAGCCCTTCTTCGGGCTGGAATCAGCCGGGCTGTCCGCGGCATCGGTGGCCGAACAGAACGTCGAAACGATCGCCGCGTCCTATGCCCGTGCCGTGCTCGACCACAGCGCGGGGAGCCGATTCGCCATCGGCGGATGGTCCATGGGCGGCGTCATCGCCTTCGAAATGGCACGACAGCTGGCTGAAGCAGGACACCCGCCGGCTCACGTGGTGCTCATCGACACTCCCTTCCCCTCCTCGGGGGAGCCCACAGCTCCCCGCAAGGCCGACCTGGCACTGCGATTCCTGACCGACTTCCGCTCCGGTAAGCAGCCGGGGGACAACGAGGCAGCGCAACTCGCGCAGTGCCCGGACGCCGCCACCGCGCTGGACGTGGCCCGACTGATGATCCGCGCCGGCGGCCTGCCGGCGGACACCGACGAGCAGCAGGTGGCGAGGCTCTTCGCGGTTTTGGAAGCCAACACCCTGGCGCTCGCGCAGTACACCGCCGGCCCCTACAGCGGCCCGGTCCGGGAGTTGCGAGCATCCCACGGCGTCAGCAGCGATCACACGGCCGCTACCACCCCATGGGCATCCGTCGCTCCTCAGACCACGGTGCGGGTCTTCAACGGCGATCACTACTCGATCGTCCGCGAGCCCGCTGTCGTCGATGTGGCGCGGGAACTGTCCCAGATCCTCGACGGCCCTGGGAGCACCGATGCAGCTCACTGACCTTCTGGGCCCTGCCCTGCGTGACGGTTATGCCGTGCCCGCCTTCAATGTCGTAGACGGGGCAATGATGGCGGGAGTGGTCGCCGCCGCACACCGCGTGCACTCGCCGGTCATCCTCCAGGTCTCCGAGCGAATAGCCCGGGCACTGGGGCCCAAGCACTTCAAGACTTCCTTCGACCAGCTGGTCGCCGAGACCGACACCACGGCGATTTTGCATCTCGACCACTGCGGTGACCCCGCTCTTGTCGAGGCCTGCCTCAGCGCGGGCTGGGATTCCGCACTCTACGACGCCTCTCACCTCCCATTCGGCGAAGCCGTGCGCACCACCACCGAGGTAGTACGGACGGCAGAACGGTACGGAGCACAGATCGAAGGCGAGTTCGAGCGCATCGGGCGCGTGACTGTGGCCGACGAGCCAGCGGTCCGCCCCGTCTCTGACTCCGTCACGTTCATACGGAAGACCGGCGTCGCGTGCTTCAGCCCCGCAGTGGGCACCTTGCACGGCCGCTACGTGACGGCACCACGCCTGCAACCGGAACGCGTCGAGGAGATAGTGCGAGCCTGCGGGATACCGCAGGTTCTCCACGGAGCCACTGGCTTGGACGACGCCGTGCTTCAGGAATTCGTCGACAGAGGCGTCTCTAAGATCAACTTTTCGACAGTCCTGAAAGGTGCCCACACCGACGCAGTCCGAAGCCACGCCGCGGAACGGGGATACGAGCTGGAGCCCCTCAACCTCTTCCTGGACATACGCACACGGGTGACCAAAGTGGCAGAGCACTACATGGTCGTGCTGCAGAGCCATGGCAGGGCGTCCTGATGCCGGCATTGATCTTCGACTGCGACGGTGTCCTCATCGATACCGAGCAAGGCGGGCATCTACGGGCCTTCAACGAGATGTGGCGCGAGTTCGGCGTTCCGTGGCAGTGGTCTCCTGCCCAGTACGCCGCGAAGCTCAAGATCTCGGGAGGCAAAGAGCGTCTCCGCAGCCTCCGGCATGACGTCGACTTCCGCACGGTATGGGATGTGCCCACTTCCCCTTCCGCCTGGGAGCAGACCGTCGCCGCGTGGCATCGCCGCAAGACGGAAATCTTCCTCGACATCGTCCGAAGCGGAGGAGTCACACCAAGACCGGGCGTCCGCCGCCTCGCGGAGGAAGCAGCGAAAGCCGGATGGTCCCTCGCCATCGCCTCGGCAAGTGCTCAAAGGTCCGTTCAAGCCGTGCTGAAGCACGTCATGGGAAACGAGCTGGCCTGCCGTTTCACTGTGCTGAGCGGAGAGTCCGTGGCAGCCAAGAAACCGGCTCCAGACGTATATGAACTTGCCGCCCGTGCCATCGATGCCAAGCCGTCGGACTGCGTCGTGGTGGAGGACAGCCGCAACGGCCTTGTCGCCGCGTTAGCCGCGGGCATGACATGCGTGGTCACTCCCACGGAGCTCTCCCGCTCTGAGGACTTCTCAGGCGCAGCGCTCGTCATCACCTGCCTCGGAGAGCCGGCGGCCGAACAGGGGTCCGTCCTGGCCAATCCGCACGGCGTCCCGGTCGCCGACCACGTCGACCTCGGCCACCTGCGGCAGCTCCTTCAGACCGCCCAGATGTACCGAACAGCGCTACACCCCCTGCCCCACTCCAACCGACCCCCTACGGACACAAGCCGCCGAGCTCCCAGCGCCGTCCGCACCACCGATTCGTAACCGGAGAAACAAGAATGACGCAGCCCACTGTCATGATCGTTGGCCTTGGCAACATGGGAGGCCACGTCCTGGACATGCTGATCCGCAGGCCCGACAGCCCCCGCATCATCGTCGCCGGCCGAGACGCCGAATACCTCGAGCGCCGAGCGAACCTCTCCGTCCTCGCCGCGACGCACCTGGGCTACCAGCCGAACGTGGAAACCGCGGTCATCGACGTCCACGACATCGACCACACGGCCGAGACCCTGGCACACCTACGACCGGACATCATCCTCAGCACGGTGAGCCTCCAGGCGTGGTGGGTGGTGACCGAACTGCCCAAGCCGATACTCGACGAGCTCAACCAGGCCGAAATCGGCCCCTGGCTCCCGATCCAGCTCACCCTCATCTACAAGCTGATGCAGGCGGTCCGCGCTTCCGGCATCGACACCAAGGTGGCAAACGCCGCCCTGCCCGACGCCACCCACCGGATCCTCGACTCCGTGGGACTCGCCCCGGACATCGGCATCGGCAACGTCGCCAACGCCATACCCGCACTGCGTCGCGCAGCTGCCGAAGAACTCGGTGCACCGCTGCCGCAGGTGACCGTCCGCCTGGTGGCCGAGCACTTCGCCACCACCCGCCTTCCTCGCAAGGGCCACGCCGACGGGGCACCATTCCACTTCTCCGTGTACCGGGACGGCACCGACGTCACCCAGACCGTCGACGTGGACCAGGTCCTCAAGACAGCCGCAGCCCGGTACCCCCGCATCGGCGGAAAGGTGGGCGTGATGCTCACCGCCGCGTCCGCTGTCACCGTTCTCGACGCACTGATGAGTGAAAACGAGATCCTCGTCCACTCTCCCGGAGCGCTGAACCTCATCGGCGGCTACCCAGTCTGGGTCAGTAACAGCAGCGTCTCGCTCGCCCTGCCCGACGACCTAAGCCTAGAAGAAGCCAAGCGCATCAACATGGGCGGACTCGTCTACGAGGGCATCGACGAGATCCGAGACGACGGTTCGGTCCGCTACAGCGAGAAGAACATGGCCGTCATGAAACGGGTCCTGGGCTACGAGTGCTCCACCATGCGCCTCGAAGACAGTGAACACCAGGCGGAAGAGATCGCCGCCCGCTACGCCCAGCTCGTCGAACGCGTCGGCACCGCCTGACTCCGAACCCCATCCCCCCCCAGGTGCCTTCAGCCCTGCATGGCCCGAGCGCACTGCCCCTGGAGCAGCCACATGGACATCACTCCCCAAGAGCACGGCAAGTTCGGAGCAACAGTGGAAGGCTTCGACGCCCTCATCTCTCCGGACGACGACGTCGAGGCCATTAAGCAGACCGCCTACACCCAGAAGATCGTTGTTCTTAAGAACCAGAAGCTGACTCCCCAGCAGTTCGTGGCGCTGGGACGCCGATTCGGTGAGCCCGAGGTGTACTACCAGCCGATGTACCACCACCCCGAATGCAAGGAGATCTTCGTCTCCTCCAACGTCCCGCAGGACGGGGAACGAGTCGGTGTACCGCAGACCGGAAAGTTCTGGCACTCCGACTATTCGTTCATGCCGCGACCCTTCTCACTCACCTTCATCTATCCGCAAGTGGTGCCGAAGAAGAACCGAGGCACCTACTTCATCGACATGGGACGCGCCTACGCGAGCCTGCCAGAGCGACTGAAGCAAGCCGCTGCCGGCACCCGCGCCCGTCACAGCTCCAAGCGCTACTTCAAGATCCGGCCCACCGATGTCTTCCGGCCCATCGGCGAGATACTGGCCGAAATCGAGAAAGAGAACCCGGACGTCTTCCACCCCACAGTGGTCACGCATCCGGTGACGGGCGAAGAGATCCTCTACATCAGTGAGGCGCTGACGCACGAGCTAATGCAGAAGGACGGCACCCCGGTGGACGAAGACGTCCTCCAGGAGCTGTTCGATTCCACAGGGCAGCGGGATACGACGTTCACGCACGACAACATCCATCTGCAGAGCTTCGAAGAGGGCGACCTGCTGATCTGGGACAACCGCAGTCTGATCCACCGGGCGCTCCACACCAGCACCCCGGAGCCGGCGGTGTCCTACAGGGTCACCGTGATGGATATCCACGACTGGTGACAAAAGCGGTCCGGCGGCGGACCAGACCCCCCAGGCCGGTCCGCCGCAACGCATGCGTCAACTCAACCCCGCCACCCCAGGGAGCGATGTGTCCCGCCGCCTGTTCACCTCGGAGTCCGTGACCGAGGGCCACCCCGACAAGATCGCCGACCAGATCAGCGACACCATTCTCGACGCCCTGCTCAAGGACGACCCGACCTCCCGCGTCGCCGTCGAGACGCTGATCACCACCGGTCTGGTCCACGTGGCCGGCGAGGTCACCACCAAGGCCTACGCGCCCCTCTCCACCCTCGTGCGCAACAAGGTCCTCGAGATCGGCTACGACTCGTCCAAGAAGGGCTTCGACGGTGCGTCCTGCGGTGTCTCGGAGTCCATCGGCGCGCAGTCCCCGGACATCGCCCAGGGCGTCGAGGAGGCGTACGAGAAGCGGGTGGAAGCTGCCGCCGCAGGTGAGGACACCGACGAGCTGGACAAGCAGGGTGCCGGCGACCAGGGCCTGATGTTCGGCTACGCCTGCGACGAGACGCCCGAGCTGATGCCGCTGCCCATCACCCTGGCGCACCGCCTCTCCGAGCGGCTCTCGGCCGTCCGGAAGAACGGCACCATCCCCTACCTGCGCCCCGACGGCAAGACGCAGGTCACCATCGAGTACGACGGTGACAAGGCGATCCGTCTGGACACCGTCGTGGTGTCCTCGCAGCACGCGGCGGACATCGACCTCGACTCCCTCCTCGCCCCCGACATCCGCGAGTTCGTGGTGGAGCCGGAGCTGAAGCAGCTCGTCGAGGACGGCATCAAGATCGAGACCGAGGGCTACCGGCTGCTGGTGAACCCCACCGGCCGTTTCGAGATCGGCGGCCCGATGGGCGACGCCGGGCTCACCGGCCGCAAGATCATCATCGACACCTACGGCGGCATGGCCCGCCACGGCGGCGGCGCCTTCTCCGGCAAGGACCCGTCCAAGGTCGACCGCTCCGCCGCCTACGCGATGCGCTGGGTCGCCAAGAACGTCGTCGCCGCGGGCCTCGCCACCCGCTGCGAAGTGCAGGTGGCGTACGCCATCGGCAAGGCCGAACCGGTCGGCCTCTTCGTGGAGACCTTCGGCACCGCCAAGGTCGAGGTGGAGAAGATCGAGCAGGCCATCTCGGACGTCTTCGACCTCCGCCCGGCCGCGATCATCCGCGACCTGGACCTGCTGCGCCCGATCTACGCCCAGACCGCCGCCTACGGGCACTTCGGCCGCGAGCTGCCGGACTTCACCTGGGAGCGCACCGACCGCGTCGACGCACTCCGCCAGGCCGCGGGAGTGTGACGTGACCAAAGTCCAGCATGCCACCAGGCAGTGGCTCCTCTGCCGCCGCCGCAATCCCGACGCCCAAGTGCGGATCTACTGCTTTCCCCACAGCGGGGGCTCCCCGGGCGAGTACGTCCGCTGGGCAGATGACCTGCCCGACGCGGAGGTCTGGGGCGTTCAACTGCCCGGGCGCGGCAGCCGGACGTCGGAGAACGCCATCACCGACATGCACCACCTCGTCCAGGCTCTTATGACACAGCTGGACTTCCCGGAGCCATTCATGTTCTTCGGACACAGCCTTGGCGCGCTCATCGCCTTCGAAACAGCCCTCCGGCTCTCCACGGAGGAACGAGTCACCCCGAACTGTCCTCTGCTGTCGGCGATGTGGCCGCCGCACGCACAGGTAACGAGGCCCGAGGTGTCGCACCTGGACGACGCGGACCTCCTCGCCTTCGTCGACGGGAAGTACGGAACGGTCCCCGAGGAGATAAGGAACGACCCGGACATGGCCGCGCTCATGGCACCGGCCTACCGCGCGGACCTCCAGCTACTCGCTGCCTACCGACACCAACCACACGCGCCGCTCGACATCCCTATGACCCTGTTCGGCGGAACAGAAGACCCGATCTCCGGAGAGCTGGCCGGCTGGCGTGAACACACACGGCATGAACCGCACACGCACCTGTTCCCCGGGGGCCACTTCTACTTCCGTGACCGCCCTCGCGACTTCATGACCGCACTGCGCCACACCGTCTTCTGCTAGCCACTCGCACCCGCCTCCAGCCACGACAGAGAGGGACCTTATGGACGCCCTGGCCGAAGCCGCCATAGCCGGCGCATCTCCCACCGCGCTCGAGGACGAAGACGTACCCACCCTGTACACGGCTGCGCACCTCCGTGCCGAGGACGTCGGAATGTTCGACGGAACGGACGACGAAGACGTCCGTCGCTCGTTGCGCATCGGAAACGTTCCGATGCCGAGCCTCGCACCGGATGAAGTTCTCGTGGCGGTCATGGCGAGCTCCATCAACTACAACACAGTTTGGTCGGCCACCTTCAAGCCGCTGCCCACCTTCAACTTTTTGAAGCGATACGGCAGGCAGAACGCCGACGCCAAGCGCCACGACCAGCCCTACCACGTCGTCGGGTCGGACGCTGCGGGCGTGGTGGTGCGGACGGGGGCGGGCGTACGACGCTGGAGCATCGGCGACCACGTGGTCGTCTCCTGCATCCAGGTAGACGACCACGAGCCGGCGACCCATGCCGACAGCATGCTCGGAGCAGAACAGCGCGCATGGGGATACGAAACGAACTTCGGTGGTCTCGCTCACTACGCGGTGGTAAAAGCGAGCCAGCTCCTGGCCAAGCCGGGTCACCTGACATGGGAAGAGTCGGCCAGCACCATGCTGACGGCCGCGACGTCGTACCGGATGCTCATCAGCGACAAAGGTGCACGGATCAAGCTCGGTGACGTCGTACTGATCTGGGGAGCAACCGGAGGGCTGGGCGCCTTCGCGGTCCAGCTGGTGAGGCAAGCAGGCGGTATTCCCATCGGAGTCGTCAGTACCGAGGCCAAGGAGCGAGCCCTCCGCGCACTCGGGTGCGACGTCGTCATCAACCGCGAGGAAGCCGGCCTGACCGGCGACTCGAGACCCGAGCAGACCATCGAGCAGGGGAAGCGTCTCGGCCGGCTCATCCGCAAAGAGGTCGGCGAGGATCCTCACGTTGCCTTCGACTACGTGGGAAAGGCCACGTTCGGAATCTCGGTTTTCGTGGTCCGCCGCGGCGGAACCGTGGTGACCTGCGGCTCCAGCACCGGATACCAGCACCAATACGACAACCGCTACCTCTGGATGAATTCCAAACGCATCCTTGGCAGTCACGCGGCCAACCTCAACGAGCAAGCTGAATGCAGCCGGCTCTTCGACCTTGGAAAGCTGTCCCCAGTTCTGTCCACCGTCTACCCACTGGCAGAAGCAGGCGAGGCAGCCCGGCTCGTTCAGCGTAATCAGCACATGGGGAAGGTAGGAGTTCTCTGCCTCGCACCGAAGGAAGGCATGGGAATCACAGACCAGACGCTGAGAGACAAGATTGGCGAGGCACAGATAAACCCATTCAGAGTCGCCTGATGCTGGAGTTGCCCCGCTGACCCAGAAGGAGAGAGAGTGTGACTTCTCAGCAAACGCTGCCCGCAGACCTGAGTTCTTTGGAAGCCGACAAATTGCTGCTCGACCGCGTGCTCGAGCCGTATAAGACGAACTGCCGGTACCTCAAGACCGCACGTGTCGAGCAAGGTGACTGCCTGACCCTCCACGCCACGTTCGAGATACCCGAATCCTGCTATATCGCCGCCACCGGGCATTTCAACTCGGTGGAGTTCAACATCTGCTACAACCAGATGGCCTACTACCTCATCGCCAAGGCCGCCCAGGAGTCGCTCATCGAGCCCTTCGACTCCTGGACCATGGCGGACTACTGGCAACGCCAGCTCCCGAACGTCCTCATCGCGGACTTCCAGAGCAAGTTCCGCAGGCCCATGCAAGGCGCCGCCTTCTCTGGCACCCTGACCTTTTCGAAGATCACCCAGCGCAGCGGAGACCGCCCACTGGTGATCATCGAAACCGTGTGTGGGTATTCCGACGGCGCCGGTGGGCACGCCGACGGAGCCGTCAAACTCGTCATCACCAACCCACCCTCACCCCGTTGACGAGGACACCATGCCTTCCACCTCTGTAAACCTGCAGCAGCTGCGCGCCCTCCCGAAGACCGACCGGGAGATGCTCCTAGAGAGCATCGTGCTCCGGACATTCAGGGAACACCTCTTCCTGGAGGACTCCGACGACCTCTCCGTGGAAGAGAACTACTTCGACCTTGGGCTCACCTCGCTCCAGCTCACAGAGGTGAAGGAACACATTGAGCACACTTTCGAATGCGAGGTTGACACCACCCTCCTGTTCAACGACCCCACTATCGCGCAGTTGCTGGAGCACCTCGATGAACTCATCACTCAGAACGGGGGGAGTCGTCAGTGACTGAGGCATACACAGATGTTCCCATCGCGATCGTGGGAATGGGCATCCGCTTCCCAGGCAACAACAACACGCCGCAGGACTTCGCGGATTTCCTCAACAACGGCCGTTCCGGAATCACAAAGCTCCCGGAAGGCCGGCTGCCACAAGGCGTTCCCGACGACGTCTGCACCGACGGCGGCTACCTGACGGCCATCGACGGATTTGACTCCGGCTTCTTCAACATCTCACCCAGGGAAGCAGCCTTCATCGACCCACAGCACCGGCTGACCCTTGAGACAGCCTGGGAAGCCCTGGAGAACGCCGGCATCGACCCCACATCGCTGCGACACGGCGACACCGGCGTGTACGTCGCCGTCACCGGCATGGACTACGCCATGGAGATCGCCCGACTACCGGTGGACCAGGTCGAGTTGTACGCCGGCACCGGCATGTTCCACTGCGGCGCCTCAGGCCGGGTGTCGTACTTCATGGGGCTCCGCGGCCCCAGTATGAGCGTCGACGGCGCCTGCGCATCGTCTCTCGTGGCCGTACACCTGGCGGTCCAGGGATTGCGCATGGGCGAATGCAGTCTCGCCCTGTGCGGTGCAGCCAACCTCATCAGCGATCCCGCATATCCCGTGATGGCCAGCCGCTCCGGAGTGCTCGCCGACGACGCCCGGTGCAAGACATTCGACGAAGCGGGCGACGGCTATGTCCGTGGGGAAGGCGTCGCCATGATCGCGCTCAAGCGCCTCGACGACGCACGACGCGACGGTGACCGCGTCCTGGCCCTCATCCGCGGATCCGCTGTCCGGCAGGACGGCGAGAGCGCAGCGCTGATGGCGCCCAACGGCAAGGCACAGGCGTTGCTCATGCGGGCGGCGCTGAACAACGCCGGACTCGCTGCCGACGACATCCAATACGTGGAGGCCCACGGCACTGGGACTGCGCTCGGAGACCCGATCGAGATCAGCGGCATCACCGAGGTCTTCTCCGGCTCCCACTCCGCCGACAAACCCATCGTCGTGGGGTCGGTCAAGACGAACATAGGGCACCTGGAATCGACCGCCGGTATGGCCGGCCTCATCAAGACCGTCCTGCAACTTCAAAACCGCACCATCTACCCCCACCTCAACTTCGCCACCCCCTCGCGCAGCATTCCATGGGACCGCTCGCCGGTGAGGATCCCGGTCGAGCCGACACCGTGGACAGGCGGCAGCCGACGCGCACTGGTCAACTCCTACGGCGCAACGGGCACGATCGCTTCCGTTGTCCTGGAGGAAGCCGACCCTGAGCCGAGCAGTTCCACGCAACATGACAGCGTCGACGCTCCTGTCGTCTTCACGTTGTCGGCGAAGAACGCGAGGTCCCTGCATGGGCAGCTCGACGCCTACGCAGCCTTCCTGACCGACACTGGAGACACCGACCTGGCGGACCTCTGCTACACGTCGAACGTGGGGAGAGCGCACCACCCCTGGCGCGTTGCGGCCGCCGTGCGGAGCACCGCAGAGCTCACTCGGTTCATCGACCGTCAGCGCAGCCACCACGACCGGCGACCGCCGACAACCGCGAGGAAGCACATCGCACTGATGTTCTCGGGCGGCGGCTCCCAGTACCCCGGAATGGGGCTGCCCCTCTACCAGCGGTTCCCCGTCTTCAAAACGCACATCGACCGGTGCAGTGACCTCTTCGAGTCGTTCGTCGACTACTCGGTTCGCGACGAAATCCTGCGGGACACCGACGGGCAGCCGATACCGACCGGGGCCGGTGTCCTGACGGCGAGGCTGTTCTCACTGGAGTACGCCCTGGCGAAGCTGTGGCTCTCGATGGGTGTACGCCCGAGCGTTCTCATCGGCCACAGCCTGGGGGAAATCGTTGCCGCCACGATCGCCGGCATCTTCAGCCTCGAGGACGCAGTACAGCTCGTATCACGACGGGGCGAGCTGCTGGACAAGACCTCCACCGGAGCGATGGCGGCGGTAGAGGCCCCCCGGGAACAGATCGAAGCACTCCTGACATCTCACCCAGACCTCTCCCTCGGAGCGGTCAACGGCCCCAGCCAGTGCGTTGTCTCTGGAGGCGCAAACTCCCTGGCCGAAGTCGCGGCACGCCTGGAGAGCGCCGGCGTCAAGGTGAAACGCCTTCAGGTGCCCGTCGCCTCCCACTCGCCACTGATGGACGAGATCTCCGACGACTACCGCGCCGTGCTGGAGCAGATGGAGTACTCCGAACCGGAGTTCGCGATCGCTTCCACCACCACAGGACGGATTGCGCAGCCGGGAGAGATGACAAGACCAGACCACTGGATGCGCCACCTCCACGACACCGTCGACTTCGCCGACGCCTTCCGCGCCATCGAAGACCGCGGACGGCACATCTTCCTCGAAATCGGTCCTGGCACGGAACTCACGGGCATGGGCCGAGAGTGCGCGAGCGACGAAGGACACCTGTGGCTCGGAAGCATGCACCGCAGCGACCGGTCCGGGACCACCATGCTGCAATCGGCCTCCCGGCTGTACAGCGCAGGCCTGCCCATCTCCTGGAAGAACTGGCACCAAGGCGCTGAAGGGACGCGCGTAACCCTCCCGACGTACGCGTTCGACCGCAAGCCGTACTGGCTTCCCCAGCCTGACGGAACCGTCACGACCACCACCTCCGCCCAGCTGCACCCGCTCCTTGGGCAGGAAGTACCCAGCGACCCCGAACACCTGGCAGAGCCAAGGACCTTCGAATCCCGTATCAGCGCCAGCCGGCCTGCATACCTCGCCGAGCACGACCTGAACGGAACCCCAGTCTTCCCGGGCACCGGCTTCGTCGAGATGCTGATGGCATTGCAGGACGCGGTGTTCGGCGAAACCACCCGCCCAGTGCACGAGCTGACGTTCCACGAACCGCTCTTTCTCTCCGCGAACTCCGTAGCCCTACGCACCTGCGCACACCAGGAGCCCGAAGGCGCCCTGCGCGTCGAGATCACCAGCCGGATCGGCTCCGTCGACCACACGGTAGACCGGCTGCACGTCAGCGCGCACATCAAACCCCACACCGACCATGACGACGGCACCAATTTGCGCCGTACAGCCGACCGCCTGCGGCCCCTGCCCACCTCGGAGGACACTGCAGAACTCACGCTGAACACCGCAGACTTGGACGCCCACTTCCAGCAGCACGGCGCCGGCTACGGCCCCACATTCCGGACCCTGCGACGGGCCGAGCGATACGTCGATGCCACCGTCATCGGAGTGATCGAAGGCCGTCGGGCCGCACCGGCGGACTTCCTGCACCCAGCCTTGCTGGCCGGCGCGCTCCAGAGCTCCGCCGGACTCTTCCATGACCGCATGGCCGAGGACACCGCATTCGTCTCGGTGGGCGCTGAGCAGGCTCAGCTCTTCCGCAAGCCCCGAGGCACCGTCCTGCGCAGCATCCTGCGGGCAGTCCACAACGAGGAAGAACAGGTAACCGCCGAACTCGCCGTCCTCGACGAAGACGGCAGCCCGGTGTTCTGCATGACCGGCCTGCGGTTCCAGCGTGTATCGACAGCCCCCACATCACCACGGCACGGGACCTCGAAGGACCACTCCCAGAGCGCAGACCCCAGTGCGAACGAGCACGCCGCACAGACCCCAGCGTTCGACCTGCAGGAGTGGAACGGCATGTCCGAGGAGCAACGCCGGGAATCCGCCAACGCCTTCCTCCTGGCAACCGTCACCCAACTGCTCCACTACTCCGATCCCGGCGACATCCCCGAAGGCGTCTCCTTCTTCGAACTCGGAATGGACTCGCTCATCGCCGTACGGCTCAAGAACGTAGCGGAAACAGCGTTCCGGGTGCCGCTGGACGCCCGGACCATCTTCCAGAACCCCACGGTGGAGGCCCTGGCCGACGCCCTGGTCTCCAAGGCCGCGCCCGATGCACCGACTGAGGGGGCCTCAGATGAACAAGCTTGACAGAGCTCACAAGACGGAGAGCCTGGTGGAGACGATCCGGTGGAACGCCGCACGGTTCCCGGCGAAAGACGCGATCGTCTGCGACACCCGCGCCCTGACTTATGCCGAACTGGACGCCGAAAGCGACCGGACGGCGAGCGCCCTCAGGTCGGTGGGCGTCAACCGCGGAGTACGTGTCGCCTACCTGGGGAAGGAATCGGAGAACTACTACGACGTCCTCTTCGGATGCGCGAAGTCCGGTGCAGTGCTTGTACCCATCAACTGGCGCCTCTCCCCACCTGAGATCAAGCACATCCTGAGCGACGCCACAGCGCAACTCATCTTCGTGGAAGAGGAGTTCCTCGCTGCTGTGCAGGAGATCGCCTGGTGCCTACCCGATCTCCGCTTCACCGTGGTGCTGGACGGCCCCGACGGTCCGGGCAAAGGCCTGGAGAGTTGGAAAGCCCAACACCACGGCGCGCTCGACAGCGTCGCCGCAGACCGCGACGACCCGATCGTCCAGATCTACACCAGCGGCACCACGGGCCTACCCAAAGGTGTCGTCCTCGCCCACCGCAGCTTCTTCGCCGTACGGGACATGCTCGAGCGTGCGGATTTGGACTGGATCGACTGGCGGTCTGACGACACCAGCCTGATCGGCGTGCCGGGTTTCCACGTCGGCGGACTGTGGTGGGCGGTCCAAGGACTCAACGCCGGTGTCACGAACATCGCGATGCGTGCCTTCGTCAGCGGCGAGGCGCTTCGCCTGATACGCGAGATGGGCGTGACCACCACATGCATGGTGCCGGCCATGCTCCACATGCTGACCTCCGAGCAGAGCGCGTCACCGCAGGCATTTCGCACGCTACGCAAGGCCGTCTACGGCGGGTCCCCCATCTCCCAGGCGCTACTCGAACGTTGCCGGGCCGCCATGAAATGCGACTTCGCCCAGATCTACGGGCTTACAGAGACAGGCAACACAGCCGTATGCCTGCCACCCGATGCGCACACGAGAGGAGGAAACCTCCTCAAAGCCGCCGGCAGGCCCTACCCCGGCGTCGACGTTGTGGTGCTCGACCAGAAGGGAGAAGAGCTGGAGAACGGCGCAGTAGGCGAGATCTGCATCAAAACCCCCGCCCGCATGAAGGAGTACTGGCGCCTTCCCGCCGCGACCGCCGAGACAGTACAGGACGGCTGGGTGCACACCGGAGACGCCGGATACCTGGACGCCGAGGGCTTTCTCTACATCTGCGACCGCATCAAGGACGTCGTCATCGTCGCCGGCGAAAACGTCTACCCGGCCGAGATCGAAAAGGCACTCGAACAACTTCCCGACGTTGCCGAGGCCGCTGTCGTCGGTGTCCCCGACGAGCGATGGGGCGAGGGCCTGCACGCAGTAGTCGTCCTCGCCAACGGCGCCACTGCGACGCGCCGCCAGCTCGCCCTCGGCCTCCGGGACCACCTAGCCGCCTTCAAAATCCCGACCAGCTGGGAGTTCACCGACTACCTGCCGCGCAACCCCAGCGGCAAAATCCTCCGGCGCCGGCTCCGCGAGCCCTTCTGGAGCACCCGCGAGAGGAACGTCGGCTGAAAGCCCCCGACCAGTCAGTTCACCGCTCCCCACTGTGCCTCCCCCGGGAGGCACCGATGAAGACGAGGATGTGCATGGGCGCAGCGACCCCGCGAAAGCCCGGCTTCTCCCTGTACTGGGAGAAGGACGCCGTCATGGCCGTGGACCAGCGCGCCTTGCCACACGCGTTCGAGCTCCTGCGCTTGGACAGCGTGGACACGTTGATCGCAGCCATACAGAACTTAGCCGTCCGAGGAGCGCCAGCCATCGGCCTCGCAGGCGCCTTCGGAGTCGCCCTGTCAGCCCGGGCACACCACGCCGCCGGTGCAGTGGACGACACTGCTGTGCAAGCCGATGCCGCTCGCCTGGCAGCAGCCCGACCGACCGCCGTCAATCTCGCTTGGGGAGTGCGGCGAGCACTCGGAAGACTCCCGGGCGGCCCCCAGGCGGTACTGGACGAGGCGATGCAGATGGTCGCCGAGGACGCCGCAGTCAATGCCGCTGCTGCGCGACGCGCCGCGGAGCTCGTCGGCTCACTCCTACCCGATCGACCTCTTCGCCTGCTGACCCACTGCAACACCGGCCGGCTGGCCACGGCCGCCGGCGGCACGGCTCTGGGAGCCATCCTCAAGCTCGCCCACCACAGTCGAGTGGCCCAGGTGATGGTCGACGAGACGCGGCCTTTGCTACAGGGCGCCAGGCTCACCGCCTGGGAACTCGGCGAGGCCGGGGTGCCCTACAGGATCTGTGTCGACTCGGCGGCCGCGGCCGCGATGTCACAAGGGCTGGTGGACTGCGTCCTGGTCGGCGCCGACCGGATCGCAGCCAACGGCGACACTGCCAACAAGATAGGGACCTACGGCCTCGCTCTCGCCGCCGCTCGACACGGCATCCCGTTCATCGTCGTCGCGCCGGAGTCCACATGGGACCACGACCTGCCAGACGGCAGCGGGGTCGCCATCGAGGAACGTGACCCCGCAGAGGTCACGACCTACGCAGGGACAGCGGTGGCCCCAGCGGAAGCCAGCGTGTTCAACCCGGCCTTCGACGTAACCCCCGCTGAGCTGATCACCGCGGTCGTCACCGAGGACCGCGTGGTGCGTCCACGACCCGGCCACCATGAGAAGCCTCTGCGGCACCGTATCGCCGAGCTGGTGAAGGAGTTCCCCGACTACCCCAAGGCCAGCATCCGTTATCAGGACCTCTCGCCACTCTACGCCGACCCCGGCCTACTGGCCGACGCTTCCGAACACGCCTGCAATCACTTCTCGGGACGGTTCGACCGCGTTGTGGCCGTGGAAGCCCGTGGGTTTGCTCTCGGTGCAGTCATGGCGGCTCGCGCAGGCGTCCCGCTCACCCTCGTGCGCAAGCCTGGAAAACTGCCTGGAGAGGTGCAGTCCGTGAGCTACGCGCTCGAGTACGGGGAAGACCGGCTGGAAGTTCAGCAGGGCGCCATCGCACCAGGGGAACGAGTGGTGTGCGTGGATGACGTTCTCGCCACCGGCGGAACCCTCCGCGCGACAGCTGAATTGGTCGAAGCCTCCCAGGCCAAGGTCGCCGGAGCAGTAGTCCTGGTCACGCTGTCCGGCCTGCTCGGGGCTGCACAGCTGCAGCGTTACGACCTCCTCTCCCTGTGTGAGGTGGCCGCATGACGAAGACCGAGGAGCAAAACAGCCTGCCCACTGCCGCCGGCGAGTCTCTGGCTGACCTCTCCCGAATCCTGTACACACGCGGCTGGATGCCCGGAACCTCCGGCAACCTGTCCGTGCGCCTGTCGGGGAACCACGCATCCACAGCGCTCATCACAGCCAGCGGACGCGACAAGGGAGAACTCACCGCCAAGGACATGGTCGCCGTTCATGCCACGACCGGTGAGGAGGTACTCCTCCCGGGACGGCTGAAGGCCTCAGCAGAGACCTCCATCCATACAGCCGTCTATCGCAGGACCGACGCCGCAGCCGTCGTCCATGTCCACTCGCCGTACTCCACGGTGATGGCATGCCGCGCCGCCGAAGCCGGCCGTACAACCGCACTGCTTCTCGAGCGGTTCGAACTACTCAAAGGCCTCGGTCTCGACGACCCTGCGCGAACCGAACTACCGGTCTTCCGGAACTGGTCCGACGTGCGGCTGATCGCCGACGAGGTAGCGACCTACCTGGCCTCCCACCCCGGGGCACCCCCCGGCCTGCTGATCGCCGACCACGGCATCACCACCTGGGGTCGCGACCTGGCCCAGGCCCGCAACCGACTGGAGTGCATCGAGGCCATCTGCCAACTGCTCGTACTCGGCGCCAGAGAGGGCCGGGCCGAAACGACGGAGGAGCTCTATCAATGACGCTGCTGCAGGTAATGCGACAGGACGCCCCCGACGAAATCGTGCTGCGCACACGGGACACCTCCCGGATCTCCGCCCTACTGCGGGAACTCGGGGTGGAGTACGGCCAATGGGAGCTGCACCTCAACGCCACCGCCGACACCACGCAGGAAGAACTGCTGGCCAGCTACCGGCCCGAGGTGGAGGCGCTGTGTAAGCGAGACGGATTGGTCCTGGTGGACGTGGCCAGCCTGCACCCGGAATCCGGAGAAGAGTGGGCGGAGCGTGCTGCCAAGGCCCGAGCCACCTTCCTCGAAGAGCACCGCCATGCCGAGGACGAGGTGCGGTTCTTCGCCCACGGCACCGGCTGCTTCTACCTCCACATCGCGGACAACGTCTACGCCGTCGTCTGCGAGGCCGGCGACCTGCTGTCCGTGCCGGCCGGGACACTGCACTGGTTCGACATGGGACCACAGCCGGACTTCGCCGCCATCCGCTTCTTCAAGGAAGAAGACGGCTGGGTGGGCGACTTCACAGGTGATCCGATCGCCCAGAAGTTTCCCCGCCTCGACGCACTTCTGGCAGGCGACCGATGAGTACCCCCACGGTCGTCCTCGACATCGAGGGAACGGTCGGCTCAGCCACCCATGTCCACGACGTTCTCTTCCCCTACGCACGGGAGCGGCTGCCGCAGTGGTTCGACGAGCACCGTGGGACGGCACCGGCCGTAGCGCTGCTCGCGGAGATCCGTGACCACCTGGACACCGAGTCAGTCGACGAAACCCGCGCCGTCGCAGCACTCCGTGCATGGAGCGACGCGGACGTCAAAACGCCTCCACTGAAGAAAGTCCAGGGCTGGATTTGGGCAGCCGGATACGCCGACGGATCCCTCACCGGCCACGTCTACGACGAAGTCCCCGAGGTACTTCACCGTTGGAAGCGGTCGGGAACCACGCTCTACATCTACTCCTCCGGCTCAGCCGCCGCCCAGAAGAACTGGTTCGCACACACTCCGTACGGCGACCTCACCCCCCTGCTGAGCGGCTATTTCGACTTGACCACCGCGGGATCCAAGAAGCACCCCGACTCCTACCAGCACATCGCCCAATCAACCGGAACGCAGCCTGCCAGGACTCTGTTCCTCAGCGACTCCGCAGAGGAACTCGATGCCGCAGCCGAGGCGGGCTGGCACACGGCCGCGCTGCGCCGACAGGACGACCCGCGCCCCTCACCCGTACCAGGACATACGACGGTCCGGTCGCTGCGCGATCTGGAACTGGACCAGCTGATGAAAGGAACGGCACGACTGTGACCGACGCAGGAATCCGAGCGGAGATCGGTGTCATCGGCGGCAGCGGCTTCTACGAACTGCTCAAGGAAGCCGAAGAGGTTGCGGTCGAAACACCATACGGAGAGCCGTCCGATGCGATCTGCGTGGGCGAGGTCAGTGGCCGACGCGTGGCCTTTCTGCCGCGCCACGGCCGTCACCACAGCCACGCACCACACAAGATCAACTATCGGGCGAACATGTGGGCTCTGCGCTCACTGGGTGCGCGCCGGGTACTAGCACCGTGCGCAGTCGGGTCGCTGCGCAGGGAACTGGGTCCGGGAACACTGGTCGTGCCCGACCAGCTCATCGACCGGACCAGCGGCCGGGTGCAGACCTTCTACGACGACGGCGCCGTCCATGTGTCCTTCGCCGACCCATACTGCGGACACGGACGCACCGCTCTGCTCAAGGCCGCTGCCGGTGCGGGACCCGAAGCGCACGACGGCGGCACCATGGTCGTGGTTGAGGGGCCGAGGTTCTCCACCCGCGCGGAGTCCCAGTGGTTCGCTGCCGCCGGCTGGACCCTGGTGAACATGACCGGACACCCGGAGGCCGTGCTCGCCCGGGAACTGGGACTGTGCTACAGCTCCATCGCCCTGGTGACCGACCTGGACGCAGGAATCGACGCTGACGAGAGCGTCTCGCAGGAGGACGTCTTCAAGGTCTTCACCGAGAACACCGCGCTGTTGCGCAGCGTGATTCTCGAGGCGGTGCAGCTGCTCCCAGAGCATGCGGAGTGCCCGTGTGCCCGCGCACTGAACGGCATGGATCTTCCCTTCGAACTGCCCTGAGGTCTACCCAGCAGAATGTCATCTCCTCGGCGAGGGAGCCACCTGTGTAGGACCACGCCTGACCGATGACCGTTTCGCGTTAGCCGACGCCAGCGACTCCAGCCTGCCTTCATTCCGGGAGCTGGCGCGGGAAAGCGACCGTGCCCGCCGGGCCGAAGCAGTTCACCGCGATGTACTGCCCGACACCCAAACCAGGGGGACAGATGTCCACTGACGGAAACACCTTCGTACACGACCAGTTCGCTCTCCGCGCCACCACACAACCGAGCTCAATCGCAGTAGAGCAGGGCGAACGGAAGATCACCTATGCCGAACTGGACCGGCGGGCGAACGAACTGGCCCACCGGCTGCACGCCCACGACATAGGCCGGGGCTCGGTCGTCATGACCTACCTGGAGCGCTCGATCGACCTGGTCGTTGCGTTGCTCGCCACGCTGAAGGCCGGGGCCACCTACCTGCCTGTGGAGCCGGGCGTCCCCGCCCAGCGCACAAACGCATACCTGACGGAGACGGACTGCCGGGCCGTCATCACCACCACCGACGGTCGACATCCGTTCGACGACCACGGCCCCGTACTTCTGGACCCCGGCACGGCCGGAAAGCCCTCCTCCGCGCCCTCAGCCGGACCCCCGCAGACGGTCCTCGAGGAGACGGACCTCGCCTACATCATCTACACATCAGGCTCGACCGGAGCACCGAAGGGCGTGCAGGTCGAACACGCCTCGCTCAGCTACCTGTTCCGCGAGATCAACGAACGATACGGAATCGGACCGGAAGACCGTGTACTGCAGTTCGCAGCTGTCACCTTCGACACCTCGATCGAACAGATCCTCGTCACCTTGCTCAACGGAGCCACCCTCGTTCTCCCAGACCGCATCTGGGCGCCGAGCGAACTCGCCAGTGAGTTGATCAAGCGACGCGTCACCGTCATGGACCTGACCCCCTCATACTGGCGCGCATTCCTGTCCGAGCTTGCCGGTACGCCGACCCAGCTCCCGGTCCGGCTGACGATCGTGGGCGGCAGCGCCATCAACGCCGAGGACTGCCGCAGGGCACTGCGGCTCATGCCGGCCTCGCGTCTGGTGAACGCCTACGGGCTGACCGAGACGACCATCACCTCCTGCACGATGGAAATCAGCACGCAGAACCTGCCCGAGCGAGGCGCGGCCCCCGTCGGACGGCCGCTGCCGGGCACCGTCGTCCATGTGCTCGGTGCGGACATGGAAGCTGTGCCGCCTGGCGCGCACGGCGAGATATACATATCCGGCCGGGGAGTCGCCCGCGGGTATCTCACCGACGGGGCGGACCACACGCGGTTCCGGCCGGACCCTCACGCGGACCACACCGGGACGCGGACGTACCGCACCGGTGACCTTGGTGGCTGGACCCCTGACGGGAACCTCGTGATCGCGGGGCGAGCCGACCGGCAGATCAAGATACGCGGCTTCCGTGTGGAACCTGCTGAGATCGAAGCGACGCTCTCCTCCCACGAGGCGGTTGCCGACACTGCGGTGAAGGCCCACAGCCGCCGCGGCGAGCTGGAGCTCGCCGCCTACTACGTCCCTGCCCCGGAAAAGGCAGCAACGATCAGTGCGCGGGAGTTGCGCACCTTCGCAGCCGACCGGCTCCCCAGCTACATGGTTCCAGCGTCCTTCACCCGGCTCACCGAGATGCCGGTGAAAACCAACGGCAAGGCCGACCTGGCCGCCCTCCCAGAACCAGAGCACGGAGCAAGGACCACTCCTGCGCCTGCGCAACCCCACACCGCAGAGCCGGCCGCCGGACTCGTCGAACAGGCCGTGGCAGGCATCTGGCGCCAGGTACTCGACCTGGAACACGTAGCGCCCGAAGAAACCTTCTTCGAGCTGGGCGGAGACTCCATCCGCGCTGCCCAGCTCCTTGCGAAGGTCCGGGCATCCCTCGGCATCATGATCACCCAGGTGCGTCCGCTGATCCGGCTGCTGCTCGACGGGGCGACCCTCCGAGACTTCGCCTGCGCGATCGAGTCTGCAAGGGCCGGAACATTCTCCAACGACGCCAAGCCCGTCGACTTCGCCGCCGAAGCCCTACTGGACGTCCCCATCAAGCCGGAGCCAGCCAATCCGGCCTCCTGGGACAAGCCGTCCCACATCCTGCTCACCGGCGCGACCGGATTCCTCGGCATCTACCTTCTCCGTGAGCTGCTCGCCACGAGCGACGCCACCATCCACTGCCTGGTCCGATCAGACGATGCCGCGCACGCAATGGAGCGCATCCAGGCGAACGCACGGCACTACTTCAACGACGACCTGGACGAGCACCGCAAGAGGGAGCGCCTCCACGCGGTCCCGGGCGACCTGGCAGAACACCGCCTCGGGCTGACGGAGGAAGAGTTCGACCGGCTCGCCGGCCTCGTCGACGTGATCCACCACCCCGGCGGCCTCGTCAACTTCATCTACCCCTACGCACACATGCGCGCGGCCAACGTCGAGGGGACCCGAGAGATCATCCGCATGGCCGCCAGGTACCGCAACACTCCGATCCACTACACGTCCACCATGGCCGTAATCTCAGGCTTCGGAACCGCAGGGGTCCCTCAGGTCACCGAAGAAACCCCCTCTGACCACGTCGACCACCTGTCCGTGGGATACGTAGAAAGCAAGTGGATCGCCGAGGCCCTACTGCAGGCCGCCGCGCGGGAAGGGCTTCCCGTCGCCATCTACCGGGCCGCCGACATCTCCGGCGACCGACAGACAGGTGCCTGGAACACGGCAACGGAAATGTGCGCGATGAAGAAGTTCATCGTCGACACCGGAACATCCCCCGTCGCGGAGCTCCCCCTGGACTACACCCCCGTGGACTGCTTCGCCGCCGCAGTTGCGCACATCGCCTCCCAGAAGCTGCCAGCCGGTGACGTCTACCACCTCACCAATCCCGGGAAGGTGAACGTCGCAGCTCTCACCGAACGACTACGCGCCCGTGGACACACGATCCGTGACGTGCCCTGGAACGAGTGGCTGGACCAGGTCGTCAAGATCGCGGTGGAGCAGCCCGACCACCCCATGACGCCTTTCGCGCCACTCTTCATCGACCGGTGCTCCACGGGAACCATGAGCGTGGCGGAGATGTACCTGGAAACCACCTTCCCCGCGTTCACACGACACAACGTGGAAGCCGCACTCGAAGGCAGCGGCATCGAAATCCCGCCCGTGGACGCCGAAATGCTCGATCGCTACATCCAGTACTTGACCAGCATCGACTTTCTGTGAGGGCGGACATGAAAAATGCAAGCCTTCCTCGGCTGAAGCGGACCTGGGAAAGCATCGACCTGGCGACGGCTCCTTGCGACGGCCCTGTGGCATTCGGCGACAACCTGGACGCGCAGACCGTGCTCGGCGCCTACCGGCATGGTCTGTATCCCTTCCCCGCCGACACCCTCGAACAGCGCCTTCTCAACGAGATGAGCTACGAGCCCGATGTGGCAGCCGGGCGAGTAAAACTCCTCGACGACTCTGCGGAGCCCTACTCGGTCGCTTGGTGTTCACCCGACCCCCGCCCCCTCATCCTTGTAGAACAGGCCCGCGTCCAGCGCAGCCTGCGCCGACAACTGCGCAAGGCGACCAACTGGGTCACCACAGCGGACGCCTGCTTCGAACGAGTAATCCAGCAGTGCCGAGAAGGCCGCGCCGAGCGATGGCTCACCGACGAACTGCTGGCAAGCCTGTGCAGCCTGCACAAGAGCGGTCATGCACACAGCGTCGAGGTCTGGGACGACGGCCAACTCATCGGCGGCACATTGGGTGTGCGCATCGGAGCGGTCTTCAGCGCCGACTCGCAGTTCACCCTGCGCAGCGGGGCGGGCAAGGTCGCGGTCACCGATCTCACGCGCCGCTTCGCCGAAGCCGGCGGACTCGCCATCGACGTCCAGCACGACGGTGACCACGCCAGGCTCCTCGGGGCGCGTCCCATTCCCCGACCGCAGTACCTCGACATGCTCAACGCCCCGCACCAGGGCGCACCCCTCCCCACTGAAGCGCTACCCGCCACACGCCTGGCCGACTGAAGCCAGCGTGCGGGCAACCTCACCACTGGAGATCCAACATGTCCCTCACCGCTCTCGACACCGGGCTGCACGTCGCCAGCCTTGCCGAGCGACCCGACCTTGAGTCAGCCATGCTGACCATGGAGTCGTCGTGGCCGGCATACATCCAACCCGACCCGATCCTTGTGCACTGGGCATTCGAACGGCACGCCCAGCACCAGCTCGTCGTGCTCGACGACGAAAACCGGGTGGCCGCCCGCGCAGCCAGCGTGCCCCTGGCCTGGAACGGAACCCCGGACAGCCTCCCCGACACAGGCTGGGACGAGGCACTGCGCCAGTGCATGGCCGACACCTACTCCGGCGAAGAACTCAACACAGTATGTGCGCTGGAGATCGCCATAGCGCCCGACCGCAAGGCCCAGAACCTATCGGCCCGCACCCTTGCCGCACTCAAGGACCACGCTCGGCGACTGGGACACCACAACTTGGTCGCACCGGTGCGTCCCAGCCTCAAGCACACCCAACCGCACCTCTCCATGCAGGAGTACACCACCCGTACGCGCGAGGACGGACTTCCCGAAGACCCCTGGCTGCGGGTGCACGTGCGCGAAGGCGGCCAGGTCCTCAAAGTCTGCCCGGTATCGATGACGATCTCCGGCAGCCTCACCCAGTGGCGGGCATGGACGGGCCTGCCCTTCGACACCAGCGGGCCGGTCGAAGTACCCGGCGCACTGACCCCCGTCGTGGCCGACGCCGAACACGACCACGCGGTCTACATCGAACCGAACGTCTGGGTACGGCATGGGCTCTCCAGCCAAGCCCGGCACACCTGACCTGCCTGAACGCCTCTCACCCACCTCAAATATCGGACCGCCCTGGTCCGTTAGTCGATCCACCACGGAGGACCAAACCGATGACCGCAACGCAGAACGACAAGACCGAGAAGATGAACCTGCGCTCAGCACTGATCGAGCGGATCGGCGGCTACATGACGGCCCACTCGATCGGCGTGGCCGCCGAGCTCGGTCTGGCGGACCTGATCAAGGACGGAGTACGCAGCAGTGAGGAGATGGCCGCCGAAAGCGGAACCCACGAACCGTCGCTGCGGCGTCTGCTGCGCACTCTCACCGCAGTCGGCCTGACTACTGAGCCCGAGCCCGGCTGCTTCGCCCTGACCGAGGTCGGAGCGCAGCTGCGCTCCGACTCGCCTGATTCGCTGCGTGCCTTCTCCCGCATGTTCTGCCACCCGATCCTCCTCAAGGCGTGGCTCGGCCTCGGACACTCGGTCGCCACAGGAGAGCGCGCCTTCGACCACATCTACGGCAAGGACTTCTACAGCTACATCGCTACCGAAGAAGAGGAAGCCAGCGTCCTGTTCAACGAAGCGATGAGCGAGGAGTCCAGGATCGCCGCAGGCCAGCTCGCGGCAGGATACGACTTCTCCGGCGCCAAGAAGGTGGTCGACCTCGGCGGCGGCGACGGGACACTTCTCGCCGCGATCCTCCCGACCCAGCCGCACCTCAAGGGCATCGTCTTCGACAGCGCCGCCGGCGTGGCCGAGGCACCGGACACCCTGAAGAAAGCAGGCATAACCGACCGGTGCGAGGCACGGGCGGGTGACTTCTTCGCAGACATCCCCACCGACGGCGACCTCTACATCATCAAGAGCGTCTTCCAGGACTGGAACGACGAGGACTCCCTGGCCCTGCTCCGCTCCTGCCGCGCTCAGATGCCTGACTCCGCCACGCTGCTCATCGTGGGCTCCGTGCTCCCCGAGACCGCGTCCACAGACGACCCGATCAAGTTCTTCACGGACCTGAACATGCTCGTCAACTCCGGTGGGCGAGAGCGGACCGAGAGCGAGTTCCGCACCATGCTCGAGGAGACCGGCTTCACCGTTCAGTCCGTGCAGCTCCAAGCTGCCGGCCCCCTGTCCATCATCGAGGCCACCCCCGCGGCGGCCCGATGACGGCGCCCGGCTTCGGCGCGGAGCTCTTCCTCGGACGGCTCCGCGCCGACCTCCTCTCCCTCCCCGAAGGCGACCCGAGGCGCCTCGACACAAACGAGGAGCAGTTCCTCAGCAGCCTGCGGGAATTCTGCGCAAACAAGATCGACAGCACCTTGATCGAACGAGAGGACTGCATACCGGACGAGGTGATCGAAGGGCTCAAGGACATCGGCGCGTTCTGCATCAAGATTCCGCGCGAGTACGGCGGGCTCGGCCTGTCCGGCCTGTGCTATCTGCGGGCACTGATGCTTGTGTCCTCCGTTCACTCCTCTCTGGGGGAACTGCTCGCAGCCCACCAGGCCATCGGCCTCCCGCAACCACTGGTCCTGTTCGGGACGGAAGAGCAGAAACGCGCGTTCCTCCCGAGGTGCTCACGCGAGATCTCCGCGTTCACCCTCACCGAAGCCGACATCGGCAACGACCCCTTCCGCATGCACACCACCGCCGTCCCCGACTACGAATCAGACACCTACACGCTCAACGGTGTGAAACTCTGGGTGACCAACGGCGTCCTCGCAGATCTCCTCGTCGTGATGGCAATGGTGCCCCCCTCCGGCACCGGCGACGGCGGCATGACCGCGTTCGTGGTGGAGGCCGACTCACCAGGCGTCACGATCGAGCACCGAAGCTCCTTCCTCGGCCTACGCGGTCTTGAAAACGGCGTCATCCGCCTCCACAACGTCGCCGTTCCGGCCGGGAACCGTATCGGCAAAGAGGGCGAAGGCCTGGACGTTGCCCTCACCGCGCAGGACACCGGCCGGCTCTCACTGCCGGCCGCCTGCGCCGCGGCCGCGAAGTGGAGCTTGATGATCGCCAGGCAGTGGACCAGCACACGAGTGCAATGGGACCGGCCGATCGGCGAGCAGGAAGCGGTCGCAGGCAAGCTGTCGTACATCGCATCCACCGCCTTCGCCTTGGAAGCCATGGTCGAGGTCACCGGGCATCACGCCGACGCAGGCAAGAGTGACACCCGATTGGATGCCGAACTGGCCAAGCTCTTCGCTTCCGAGAAGGCGTGGCTGGTCGCGGACGAACTCATGCAACTCCGCGGCGGCCGCGGATACGAAACGGCGGAGTCAGCGGCGGAACGGGGGGAACGCGGTGTCCCGGTCGAGCAGCTCATGCGCGACCTGCGCATCGGGCGAATCTTCGACGGCTCCAGCGAAGCGCTGAAGACCTTCATCGCTTCGGCCGTCACCGAGAGCATGCACTCCACAGCCGAGCCCGTCGCCCCGCCCCCGGCTGCAGGCGACGACCACACTCACGCCGTGGCCGACGAAGCACCCACTGGCCTTGTCACGCACCTCGACTTCGCCTACTCGGCAGCACGCCGACTGGGCGACCTAGTCGGCGAACTCGCAGGTCTCCCCGAAGCCGCGCCGCCGGACGACCGGCAACGCGACTGGGGCCGACTCGTCGACATCGCTGCCGAGCTGTACGCGATGAGCGTGAGCTGCACTTACGCAACCGCCCTGACCGCCCACGGCGACACCCCCGTCCAACTTGCCGACGTGTTCTGCGCACAGGCGAAACGCCGCGTGACCACACTCTTCGATCAACTGGTGAACAACACCGACGCCCGCGATCGAGTAGCTGCCCGGCACACCCTCGACGGTCACTACACGTGGCTGGAGGAAGGCATCATCGACGCCTCCGTCGACGGGCCCTGGATCGCTCAGCCCAAACCGGGCCCTGCCACGGTCCCGAATTTGCGCCGCGCCGTACCCGCGCAGCCGCGTCGGCGAAACGCCGGAGGAACCCGATGAACCAAGACACGACCGCTCTGATCCACTCGGCCCGGCAGCGCATGGCCGAACAGCCGACGGACAACCGGTTCCTGGACCTGCTCGAGGCCGGCCAGGTGTCCAAGGAGCATCTCTGCCGGCTGGCCGGTGAGCTGTACCACCTCGTACGCAGCGACGGGCGCAGCTTCGACCTCCTCGCCTCTCGCTTCTCCCAGGACCCGGCCGGCGACCTGTTCTCCGTGATGGCGGAAGGAGAACTGGAGGCGCTCAGCCTCCTCCTCAACTTCGCCGAAGCGCTGAACATGAACGAGGAACAACTGGCGGCATACGAACCCGAACCGCTCGCCCACGCCTACCCGGCCTACCTGGCACAGACGGCCGCGTTCGGCACACGAAGCGACATGGTCCTCGCACTGCTCGCCAACGTCGAGGAATCTGGACAGCACTACGCCCGAGCAGCGGCTGCCCTGGAATCCCGATACGGATTCGACGAGAAGGCCATCGAGCACTTCCACTTCTTCGCCGACACCCCACAAGACCTGCTGGACCAGGCGGTGGCGACGCTGCAAGCGGGCCTCGCTGACGGCGACGAGCCAGCAGCCGCAGTGCGTACTGCCTGGATGGTCAACGCCTACGAGAACTGCTTCTGGCAAACCCTCGCCGCGCCGCTAGCCACCGTGACCGATTGACCGGCGCCACCCGAGAGCCAACGACTCTCGAACGGACTACTTCGAAGGGCACATCGTGATCACCTTCAGCACCTCACCCACCACCACGCTCGACAGCTCCGGCGGCCGATGCATGTACGAACAAGTGGACAGCCTGCGCACCATGGGACCCGCTGTTCCCGTCCAACTGCCCGAAGGCGTCGGAGCATGGTCGGTCACCCGAGGAGACATCGCAGAGCTGCTCCTTACCCACCCGGGCGTCTCCAGGAACCTTAAGAAGAACGTACCGAGCTACGAGCCGGGCTCTGTGCCCTGGCTGTCCCCCTGGGTGGACGTGGACTCCATGGCCACTGCTGAGGGAAAGGAGCACCTGCGGCTGCGCAAGCTCATCACGCCGGCGTTCACCCCCCGTCGTGTCGCAAAGATGCGGTCACAGGTCGAGGCCATCGTCGACAGGCTGCTCCACGAGCTCGAGTCACACCCGGGCGACGAGCCCGTCGACCTGCACGCCACCTTCTCCTACCGCGTGCCCACCGAGATGATCTGCGACCTCTTCGGCGTCCCGGACGACCAGCGGGCCCAGGTCCTCGCCCTCTTCGTAGCCGTCGGCCAGACCGACGTGAGCGAAGAAGAGTCGCTCGCCATCAACAACGACCTGGTCACCACGATGCAAACCCTCCTCGAGACCAAGCGTCAGGAGCCAGGCGAGGACTTGACCAGCTTTCTCCTGGCAGCACACGAAGAAGGAGACGACCCCCTCACCGAGCACGAACTCATCTCCACCCTGCTCCTGATGATCGGCGGCGGCAGCACCACCACCATCAACCTCATCGACCACACGGTGCGTGAACTGCTCGCCCACCCCGAACAGCTAGCCACCGTTCGCGCCAACCCAGACAGGTGGACCGACGCGATCGAGGAGTCGCTGCGCACCCACTGCCCGGTCATGCACCTGCCGATGCGCTGGGCCGTCGAAGACATCGATCTGGGCGAAGGAGTTGTTATCCGAGCCGGCGACGCCATCCTCATCTGCTACGGCGCCCACGGCCGCGACCCGGGCGTCCACGACGACCCCGGCACTTTCAACATCGACCGGGCCGACAAGGAGCATCTCGCCTTCGGAGCAGGCGCCCACTTCTGCCCCGGCTCACACCTCGCGCGACTTGAGGCACAGATCGCCCTGCCCGAACTGTTCCGCCGCTTCCCGCGCCTCGAACTCGCCATCGAATCTCACGAGACCGAGCATGAACACACCTTCATAGGCAACGGCCTGACCGCGCTGCCGGTGTTCCTCCGCCACAAGTAACCGAATTGGAGACCTGCAGCACGACCTGGAGGCCGGCAAGAGTCTCGGCGGAGATTCTTGCCGGCCCGGGCTCCACCAACAGCTGGACTCACGACTGCAGCTCGTCGCATGGCCCCACGGGTGGAAAGAGCCGGGGCCTCCACCGCAACCACCGGAGAACCGGATGAGTGAGATCGCACCTGCAAGCACGTCTCAGGCTACTGAACCGGAACTGAAGAATCTTGCGAACAGGACCCGGCGGCTGCTCAGCCAGGCCCGGTACCTCAACCTAGCCACCGTCTCCTCCGACGGCCGCCCGTGGGTGGCGACCTTGGAGTACGCCTGGTTCAGCGACCCACTGCGCTTTGTATACGGCTCTGCTGTCAGCTCTCAGCACAGCCGCGACGTCGCGGCCTCACCACGGGTCAGCGGATCACTCTTCTTGGCAGGTGGCAGCGCCGGACTGGATATCGAAGCGGTCGACGGCGCCCAGTTCAGCGGGATGTGTGCCGAGATCTCCGGTGCGGACCTTGGCCGGTACCACGCCGCCTTCTACGAAGCTCTCTTCCCCGACGACCAGCAGCGTGCCCAGTGGATGCTGCCGCCTCCCTCGCTCCAAGCCCCTGCAGATCATCGGCTCTACCTGATCGAGGTAGAGCAATGGTGGCTGATCGACACTCGCACTTGGGAGCAGGACAGGATCGACCGGCGCGTCGAGTTGCCATAGAAGGCGTGCCGCACGTTGTGAAGGGCGGGGCGTCGCCGGGCTGAACGTTGCCTTGCGGCCCCTCCCGGCCACAGCAGCTGTGCCGACCAGCGGCGCCCGCGGGCACCCCACGTCATCGAACCTATAAAGCGGCACGAGCTGCGGTGTGGTCGGGAGGGGCCTGGTCCGGATCTGTGCGACTGCGTCACTCAGAGCGGGGGTTCGGTGTGACGATGATCGCCAAGAGAGCGGCCGCCACGGCAACGACCGCGGCTGTCGTGAAACCACGAGAGAAACCCGCCGAGTCAGTCCCGGCGATGCTCGCCGCCGCCATGCTGGACACGACGGCGGCGCCGAGTGAGGCTCCGAACTCGTGGAACGTGCTGACGATTCCCGACGCCAAGCCGGCTTCGTGCGGTTCGATCTGGCCCAAGGCCGTGGCAGAAGCCACCACGAACACCACACCCGTACCGGCGGCAGCGACTCCCACACCGATCACCATTGCCGTGGTTCCAGTTAGCAGCGCCGGGACTGCCATCCCCGCGGCGGCAAGGAGCAGCCCCAACACACCCAGCACGCGAGGCCCTGTGCGGCCGATGACACGACCTGCGCCGTTCGCGCCGATCATGGTGGCCACCGCAACCGGAAGGAAGAGGAGGCCCGTGGTCAGCGCATCGTATCCCCGGTAGTCCTGCAGGTAGAACGTACCGAGAAAGAACACCATGATCATCAAGGCTGTGGCTACGAGGATCAAGAGGGTCCCCGCCGCGACCGGTCGGCGGACCAGCAGCCCTACATCCATGAGCGGACTCTCGGAGAAGCGCTGCCGAGCCACGAAGGCCGCGTACAGGATCGCTGAGCCCAGGAGGAGAGCAGCCGTCGTCCAGGTGACCCAGCCCTGATCTCCGGCCCTGATCAACGTGTAGGTCAGCGTTCCCGTGGCCGCGGTCACCAACACCGCACCCGGCACGTCGAGTCGGCCCTTCGCCGTGGTGCGCTGTTGCGGCGGCAGCTGCATCCGCAGGGTGAGCAGCAGCACGAGGCCCACCGGGACGTTGATGTAGAAGACCCACGGCCATCCCGGCCCGGCGGTGAGCACTCCTCCCAGCAGTACGCCGAGAGCAGCGCCGCTGCCGCCCAGCGAGGACCAGATGCCCAGCGCCTTGTTGCGCTCTTCGCCCTCGAAGATCGTGACAACGAGCGACAGTGCGGCGGGGGAGAGCAGCGCTGCTGCGAGCCCCTGGGCGATGCGGCCTCCCAGAAGCATGAACCCGGAGGTGGCCAGACCCGCGGTCAGCGATGCGGCGGCGAATAGCACCAGCCCGAGAAGCACCAGGCGGCGAGCTCCGAACAGGTCGGCGGCACGTCCTCCCAGAAGAAGGAGACCTCCGAAGGTGAGCGTGTAGCCACTCACCACCCATGTGAGCGTTTCCCGTGCCAGTCCCAGGTCTGCGCCCATATGCGGCAGAGCGATCGCGACGACGGTGACATCGAGGATCAGCATCAGTTGCGCGATGCCGACCAGTCCGAGAATTTTCCAGCGCCGGGGGTTGGGACTGGGCGTCTGACTGGCGGACGCCACGGATTCGGCCATACCTGACTCTCCTTCATGCGGTAAGTCGTACAGTGCAGTTCAAGTTACATGGGGCTACCATAGCTCGTACAGCTGTGTTCGACCTCGAAGGAGGCCCATGTCTCAGCCAGCCGCCAAAGCGGCCCGCAGGGCGGACGCGCAGCGCAATGCGGAGAAGATCCTCGACGCGGCTGTCGCCTGCCTGAGCCGGAACTCCGACGCCAGTGTGAGCGAGATCGCGCGAGCGGCGGGCGTCGGCCGGGTGACCCTGTACGGTCACTTTCCGTCCCGTGAAGCTCTGGTCGAGGCCGCGTTGACCCGGCTTCTTGCCAAGGGGAATGCGGTCCTGGAGGGACTCGACCTTGCGGGCGACCCGCGTAGTGCCCTTAGGGAACTGATTGAGTCCAGTTGGCTCTTGATGGCCCAGGCCAGCGCAGTCTTGCAGGCAGCCCAGGCCGTTCTGCCCCCTGGTCGGGTGCGCACTCTTCATGAGCACCCTGAGCAGCGTGTTGGTGACCTGGTCCGCCGAGGGCAGTCGGAAGGGGTCTTCCGGGTGGACCTGCCAGCTGGGTGGTTGGTCAGCCTCCTGCATCACGTGATGAAAGGGGCAGCGGCAGACGCGGCCCAAGGGCGCCTCGACCAGGCAGACGCGCCGCGCTTCATTGTGGACACGGTTCTGGCCGCCTACATGCCCGTTGACAGAGGCTGAACGACTCAGAAGAAGCGGCGGCGTCACGTCAGCGCGACGGCTGACGCGTCCGTCGCGCATCTGCCGGCCATGTCGGTTTGCTCGCTGCGGAGTCCGGCTGCGTCGTCTGCCTGGGCTCGCCGTGGGTATCGCGGCCAACGCCGTTGCGGCTGCCATCTCCAGCGCGGTTGTTCATCGCGTTGCCTTCTTCGAGCCGGCGCAAGTGCGCCCGGATTCCTATCAGCGCGACACCCGACCTCACGCTCCAGCACTTGCGCTCAATACGGGGGCGGGGTATATCTAGACTCCGATCCGCTATACCCCCACCGGGTATATGCGACAGCTTCAATAGCGGAGGAACTCATGTCGGACTGCTGCACCCCTGACGGCAGCTGCTCCACCAGCAATGGCGAGGCCACCACCGCGGTCGCGGATGCACAGAAGACCGTCTACAGGGTGTCGGGCATGTCCTGTGGTCACTGCAAGTCCACGCTCACGGCGGCGCTCGGCGAGCTCGAGGTCGTGCAGAGCGTCGAAGTGGACGTGGACGCCGGCCAGGTCACGGTGACGACCGGAGGCGCTCCAGACGACGCCCTGATCGCGGAGATCGTCGACGACGCCGGCTACGAGCTCACCGGCCGCGCCTGAAGATCCCCCCCCTCCACGTGCGGGCCAGTCCTCGGACTGGCCCGCACGTAGGCCAAACCGTCAACGGCCCATAGAGCAACAACGACTACGACGGCACCCCCGCAGCCGAACCCGAACTCGCCATTGACGGGATGGCTCGAGCCTCGCCCCCGACGCCCCGCCAGGCGGTGCTCGCACGTTCCCTCCAGCGACAAAGCCTGAAGCCAACGCCTGAGCCGCGCCCAGGCGTGTGTTGTGGCGTAATGCCGTTCGTGGGACACGCGCAAGCGCCATGCCCTCCCGCAGCCACCGTCACGGAGCGCGTTGACGTGCCACATCACGCCATCGAAATCGCGCTGGCCAGGACCGCCGCACCGGCGAACTCACCCGCGCGACGTAGTCTCCCCGCCGCCAGCAACGACGACGGCCCCGCCTCCTGCCACTAGTGCGCGCCAGAGCCGAGAGATCCTGCGCCCTCAAGGGCCTCAGACGGCGCAGTGGAAGACTCCTGCCCATCGACGTGCTTGCCACCCACTACCGGACGCGGCGGGCAAGGGCCATCTCCACATCGACTTCTCTCCGGCCGACCACGAGCGTTGACGCCGTGCCGCGGCCGAACGAAACGAGGCTGCCAGCCACTACCTGGAGCAGTTGGCCACTGCAGCCGTCACGGAAGAGGAAGCGCAGCGCGCGCTCTGCAGTCCGCACTCGAGGGGTGCTGGGCCGGCCCCCTGCGAGAAGTGCTTCTTGCCGCCCACACCTTTACCCGACACCAAACCGAACACTTTGCGGAATGACTGCCGTCGTGAAAGGGGAGCTCGATGGCAGCGCAGCTGTCGGGGCGGGGCGAAGTGGCGCCCCTGGGCGGGGTCGGTCGCGCTGTCGACCCCGGTGGCGGAGTGTCCGCAGGGCTCACCCTGGGGCGCTTATGGATTGGGACGTGTGCGGTCTGGTTGCCGGCGTAGCCAGTGAGGGTCACGCACCGGTGTGGGCACGGAGCCGTTTTCCAGCAGGTCCGCGTCGGAGATACGCATCATCGTGTCAAACAGCCACACCAGCCGCCCGAACCTGAGCCCTGCGAAGACCATCGCGTACTCGAAGACGAACCGGGCGGACATCGGATCCTTCTCCCGGTCGAGGGAGAGCGCTGACAGGATCAGTAGACAGACCAGAGCAGTGCCTTGTAGGAGACTGCGCCAGCTTTGCCGGAGCTTTGCGCTGTGGCGCCCGCGCACGGCCCGCAGTCTGGCGCCGTGGGCCGCGGTGTAGATGGAGATGGCGATGGCGCTGAGCCCGCCGATCGCCGAGACGACGCCCGCGGCGGCAGCGTACAGATCCGTACGCTGCCCGCTGTCGATCCACTTCAGCCAGTCGCCCGACCCGGTGCCGCGGACTGTCAGCACGTGGGTGCCGACCACGGTCGCTGCGATGAGGTAGTCGATGTGGAGGTGTTCGGACCAGCGGTCAGCAATCCCAGCGCGTACGCCCACGTGCCCCCCTGTCGCCCCAGGTCACAAGTCCCCTGCGTCCACCGCCAGGCGCAGGGCGTCCTCATGTTCAGCGGCTGCTCCAAGGATGGCATCCACCGCTGACATGATCCGGATGGAGTTCCCTTCGGCGTCGGTGGCCGGTACGCGTTTCTTCGCTGTGATGCTGTGCTCCACCAGCTCCACCAGGCGCGTGTGCTCCGGGCCCCCAGGGTCGGAGTACACCAACCGGGCGCGGGCGCGCTCGGCGCCGGTGACCACGTCGGAGATCTCTTCCAGGTCGGCCAGGAGACGTTCGCGGTGTTCCCTGAGGACCTTTTTCTTCGGCACGCTAATGATCATGGTCACGCTGATCTCCCCGTAGGACTCGCCGGCCACGTGCAGCGTGCGGGCAAGACCGCCACGCCGGTCGCTGAGGGCGCCCAGCTTGTTCGCCATGACCTTGACCTCGACGCGGCTCGCACCGGAAGCAGTCTTGAGTTTCTCGATCTCGGAATGCGCGACCACTGGACGCAACTGGAGCTGGCTTCCAGGGAACAGGCCGATCCCGTTCAGCCACGTCTCCAACCCTTTGTGGCTGGGGGCGGAGACTCCTCCTTGCATGATTCCTACGACGTTGCCGAAAGACAGGAAGCAGATTACGGAGGTGTCCAGGTAGCCTTCCTGGGCCGTCTGCTCCAGCTCACGGAGGTGACCGGTGTCGAAGTTGAGAACGGACAGCCACTCGCCTGCGTCTTTGACCCGGTGCAACAGCAGGTGGTCCTGCATGTGGTACGTACGAACCGAGCCCACGAGATGCGAGTCGCCCTCGTGCGAGCGGCCCTCGACCGGGGCACGCGACAGGTCGGCCAGTGCACCGTCCCAGTCCATCAGCTCAGGGATCCGCCTGGCTTCCCCTGCTTTCACGGTAACGATCTCGTAGAAGCCGACCGTGCGTTCTTTCATATGGCCCAACGTGGCCAAGGCGTACCCCCTCAAGTACTCGGCGAGCAGCTGCGGCCCGTGCCTCGAAGGCCACCCAGACCCGCGTCACTGCACAAGCGATCCTAGGCCGTGTCAACGGCCACTCCGGTTCCAAAGCGGCAGTTGACGCGAATTCTGACAAGCCGCGACGAGCCCACGCCGATGCGCCAGCGCAACGCTCGCGAAGCGACGCTCAGCTCTACCGATGGATCAGAGCACATGCAGCTCCGTCCGTGCCGGGGGAGAGGCCATGATGGCGTTATGGCCGCCACGACTGAGACCAGCAGCACCACTGCCACCGGCGTCCGCGGGCAGCGCCGCGTACTACGCCCGCATCAGGCCCAGGCTCGTGACCGTCTGGTGCGGCATCTGCGCCGCCGTGCCCGTGGGCTGTATGTGGCGGCCACCGGCTCCGGGAAGACGCTGACCGCGATCCGTGTCGCCGAAGACCTCGGCGCCCGCCTGGTCCTGGTCGTGGTGCCGACGCTGGACCTGGCCGCGCAGACCGCCCTCGCCTGGCGGGCGGACGGCCGCCGCGAGCACATGGTGATCGTCTCCTCCATGGACACCCGGGGCCACGACACCCTGGCCGCGCAACGTGTCGGATCGACCAGCGACTCCGAGGCCCTGGCCGCGCTGATGTCCACCACTGCCCGCAACCACGTCCGTGGCCTGATGGTGATCTGCACCTACGACTCCCTCGACAAGATCGAAGGCACCCAGCACACCGGCCACACCGTGCCGCCGTTCGACCTGGCGATCATGGACGAAGCCCACCGCATCGCCGGCCGCGCCGACAAGAAGTGGGCCGTAATCAACGACGCGAGCAGGATCCGCGCGGACCGCCGCCTCTACATGACCGCCACCCCCCGCAGCTTCACCGCACCCGAGCTCGCCGACTCCGCCGACACCACCCACCCCCGCCAGCGACGCAGCACCACCTGGGCTCACGACACCGCAGCCGCGCTCAACTCCATGGACAACCCCGCCGTCTACGGCCCGACAGTCCACGAATACCCCCTCGCCCAGGCCATCGCCGACGGCGTGGCGGCCGACTACCGCATCGTCGTCCCCACCCTCACCGACACCGAACTGCGCGCCCGCCTCAACCTCCCCACCACCAGCACCAGTGACAACGAGGCCGGCCCCCGCACCGAGGACGCCCTGCGCACCACCGCCCTCCACCTGGCCGTCCTCAAAGCCATGACCGACCACGCCCTACGCCGCGTCCTGGTCTACTTCCACCGCGTCGAAGACGCCAAAAGATTCACCCGCGAACTGCCCCACACTCTGCGCCAGACCCGCCACACCACCCCCGACACGCCCCCCGGCAGCACCCCGGAGTTGTTCTTCGTCCACGGCGACCACACCCCCGAACAGCGCACCGCCCTCTTCACCCGCTTCGCCCAAGCCGACACTGCCATCCTCGCCAACGCCAAACTCATCTCCGAAGGCATCGACATCCCCAGCGTCGACGCCATCGTCTTCGCCGACCCCACCCGCAGCGTCATCCGCTGCGTCCAAGCACTCGGCCGCGCCCTGCGACCCGACGTCAGCGGCAAGACCGCCAGCCTCATCGTCCCCGCCTACGTCCCGCCCGGCGCCGACCCCGAAGACATCCTCGGCACCCCCTACGAGCCGGTGTGGGCCATCACCAGCGCACTGGCCAGCCACGACCACCGCATCCTCGAACGCCTGCCGAACAAGACCCGCCGCCTCTCACGCGAGACCAGCCGCCTCATCCAGCGCCGCTGGCACTTCGACTTCACCACCCACCCCGAAAGAATCGCCCGGGGCATGGATCTCATTGCCCTCAACCCCCGCGGCCCGGCCTCCCGCGCCCGCCGCGAAGGCCTCACCGCAGCCCAGGCCTTCCACGACACCCACGGCCACCTCGACGTCCCCGCCAACTACACCGACCCGGTCGGCTACGCCCTGGGCCGCTTCATCACCACCATGCGCGAAGCCCACACCGCCGGGCGCCTCGACCCCGACTTCGCCGCCGAACTCGACGCCCTCGGCATGGTCTGGGACAAGCACAAAGCCGCCTGGCGCGCCCGCCTCACCTCCCTGGCCGACTACCACGCCGCCCATGGCCACCTCGCCATCCCCACCACAACCTCGGACGGCGCCTTCCTCGCCGAACAGCGCTCCCACGACCACAAGGGCCGCCTCGACCCCGGCCGCGCCGCCGAGCTCGACGCCATCGACCCCGACTGGCGCCTGCCCTACGGACCAGACTGGCACCGCAAGTACCACCTGCTCCGCCGTCACCTCGAGTCAGGCCATGACCCCGCTTCCATCCAACCCGGCACCCGCCTCGCCACCGTTGACATCGGCACCTGGCTCCACCGACAGTTCACCCGCTGGACCACCCTCACCGACAAGCAGCGCTCGATGCTGACCATCATCGGGGCCGAACCCGCCACCACACCCCGGCCGCGGCGAAGGCGCCGTAGCTTCGAGGACACCGCCCGCATCCTCAAGCTCTTCCTCCACCGCGAACGCCGAGCCCCCACCGCCCGCGAATCCATCACTGTCGACGGTGAAGAGATCAAGATCGGCCCCTGGCTCGCCAAGGCACGCCACAAACAGCGCGCCGGCCTCCTCCCCGCCGCTCACAGCGCTCTGATGGACGAGCTGTTCGACGGCGACTGGACCAACGACACGGCTGTCCCTGCACACTTCGACCAGCGGGGGCGGTGAGAGCCTGTCTCTGAACCGGATCGGCTGGGTGGCTGTCTGGACACCAGCGCGGAACTTCCCCCGCGCCTTTGCGCCATCCGGAGGGGTTCCCCAAGGCCGACGGCCGCGCGCGTGCATCCATGGGTCGGTTTCCGGCGCGTGGTCCTGAACGAACTGGGCGGCGGGGGAGAGCTGGGCTGGACGCGCTGCGCGATCGTCCGATCCCCTTCCCCGATCCGGACAGGTCCCGTGCATCTTCGAGATGTGTGGACCCCTGCGCAGGGTTGGGGCGGCATCAGTGTCGGGCTCGGCCGAGCCGCGTTGCACCCACGGTGGTCCCCGACGGCCCAGTAGCGATCGACGTGCCGTGCTCGGTGCACCGCAAGCCTCGTGTCGCCGGTGGTGTTGGTCCATGTCGTGAAGCCCCCCAGAGGCCGTGGAGCTCGGGCAGGAGAGCCAGTTCGAGCTCGGCGCTTTGCTGGTAGGTGTGGAAGAGGGCTCGGTGGTTGGGGAGGGGGCAATCGAGAACTGCGCGGGCGCGCGTTGCAACGTTCGCGGGATGTCTGGCACGACGCACGCGCCAAACCCACGCCCGGCACGTCACGACCCCGTGATGCCGACCACCTCGCCGGCTGCGCGCATCACGGCAGCGTAAGGACTACCGCCGGCGATGCCCCTCCGTGTGCGAACCGCGGCCACCACAACGCCCTGCAGGCACATGTAGACATTAATCGCAGGATTCCGGCAGTCAATGTCACTGGCGACGGATACCGTCGCAGACACCAACCAAGCAGGCCGTGAACCCAAGGCGGCACGGACGCCGCGCGGGAGCTGAAAAGGGGTGGGAGATGAGCCGACCGCGGATGTGGTGGCAGGAGGTCCACCCAGGCGACTGGGCGGCGTTCGCACTGCCCGATGACCTGGTCCGGGAGCGCTACACCGCACTGCTGGCAGCCCTGGAGGAGCTGTCCACACGCGGCCCGATGTCCACACTGGCCGACATCGGCACGCAGCTGCGGGCCATCGGCTACCACGATCCGCTCCCCGAGCCGGACCTGCTCAAAGCTTTGGATCAACTGGCGAAGTGGGGCTTCGCCGAACCCTTCCGTGACTACGCAGCCCCCGTACGCAACCTCCAGGGCATGGTCATCCGGCAGGAGGCGTGGGCATTGACCCGCAAGGGACGCGGTATCGTCGCCGCCGTCCGGGCAGCCGTGGTCGACGTTCGCCGCGCGCTGCAACTGCCCAGCCGCCTGCTGGACAGCGTCGAGCACACCGTGCGCGGCACCCTCGACCACCTTACCGCCGACCACGGGCTGCTGCCGGTCGATCTGGAGGACGTGCGCACCCGCATCGACGAGCTCCAGCGGGTCACCGCCGACTTCTACGCCGCCCTGGCGCAGATGGTTCAGTCAGACGTCACCAACGACAGCCTCTTCGGCGACAACCGCGACCGGGTCATCGAAGCACTGCGGCAGTTCCCCCGCGAATACGGCCGAGCACTACGCCGGGTCGAGGCAGCACTGAGCGACCTCCAAGCGGCCGGCCCTCGCCGAATCGTCGAGGCCGCCGTCCCGCACGCCGGCCTGATGGACCCCGGCGACCAGCAGCACTGGGTCGACGAACGCGTCCGCCGCCTGGAAGACCTCCAGGCCTGGTTCCGCCCCGAAGGCACCATCCAGCGCCTGGTCGCCTCAGCCACCGGCGCCGTACACACACTTCTGGTCGCCATCGACCGGCGCTACACCGCGCGGCGGCGCGGCTCCGACCTGGGCGTGGACTTCCGTTCCCTCGCCTATAGCCTCCACGCCCAGCCGACCCCGGCCCAGGCACGACGCGTATACGCCGCCGCCTTCGGGGACTGGCCGGCCTGGCACGCGTTCATTGGCCCGACCGAAGAAGACGTCGCCCACGGCACCGCCGCCCAAGCCGGCACCGGCCGACACCAGGTAGAGGTGACCCTGCGCGAACACGAACGGCACGGCCCGTCCAGCGGCAGGCCCCGCAGGGTAGCCGACACCGCGAGGGACCGGGCGGCCGCACTGGCCGAAGCCGCCGACGAGGCGGCACAGCGCCGGCGTTTCGCCACCATGCTGATCACCGACACAGAGGTAGGGCTGCAACATTTCACCGGCCTACCGACCGACGCGGCGGTCATCCTGTTCCGCGCCATCGAGGTCGCCCTCGCCCAAATGGACCCGGCCACCGGGCGTGGACAGGCCGAGGCCGACGGAGCAGGCGTCGTGGTCCACCTCCGACGCGGCGACCCCCACCGGACCGTGACCGTGGCCCTCGCAGAAGGCCAGCTGACCGGCCCCGACCTGCGAATACGCGTCACCGCCGCCAGCCACACCGCTACGACCAGCCGGCAACAGCGCGTCCCGAAGACGTGGAGCGTGGCATGACAACGACGCCGCACCTACTCGACCCCGATCTGCGCGAGGCAGCCCGCCGACTCATCGCCACCGGTCGCCTGCGCGCTGAGAGCGACCCGGAGCTCTACCGCGCCGCCGTCAAAGGCGGCGCCACGCTCGCCCAGTTCTTCCGCACTGAACTCGGCTGGCGCATAGAGGTCCACGAAGTCGCCGAACTCATCCGGCTCCACAAACGGCGCACCGACGTCCCCGACGACCGCGGCCCCTACTTGCCCCGCGACGGCCGCGAAAGGCAGATGGCCCCCACCGAGGTCCTGATACTGGTCTGCCTGATCTGCGAGCAACTGTGGCGCCGCCCCCGCGTGAGCCTGCGCGAGCTGTTGCAGGCCGTCGCGCAGGTGTGCGCGGCCGAAGCCCTCACCGGGCGCCTGCCGCAGTTCCGCATCGTCGCCTCAGACGGCACCGGAAAGAAGGAAGCCCGCGAAAGCCGACGCTACCTGGTCGACGCTCTCAAGCTCTTGGTCGCCGAAGGGTCGATCACCGTCGACGCCGACCTCGACCGCGCCGTCGCCGACGAGGACAGCGACCTGGTCGTCACGGCATCCAGGGACCGCCTCGCCGCCAAGTTCTCCTCCCTTTCCCCCGCCCTACTCGGCCTCAACGACCTTCCGGCCAAGCAGCACACTGCTGCCCTGTCCGCCGAGACGCTGATGGACCACACCGAAACCGCCCCCGAACCAGCGAGCGCCCCGACCAGGGAAGAGCGGCGACTGAAAGCACTGCGCCGACTCGTCGACGACCCCGCCACTGACCCCCTCGACGACACCGCAGACACCACCGCCTACCTCCACACCCTCACCGGACGTGAACGAGCCCTGAGCGTCGTGTCCGGCCTCGGGCTGACTGCCACCGTCCGCCGCGACTGGTGGCAGACCACCGACCCGACCGGGATCGGCACCGGCATCGATTTCCCCCAAGGACGCCGCACCGAGCGGCAGGCAGCCCTCGCCCTGCTTGCCGAGCTGCCCCGCCGCGTCGACCCGACCAGCTTGCTTGCCATCACCGAGGTGACCGCCCTGTTTCAGCGCTACCGCGACAATCTGCCCCGCTGGGCAGCCGCCTACGACGGGCGCCTGACCGCCCTGGCCCGAGCCGCCACTGCCGAACTCATCCAAATCGGCCTGCTCACCCCAGAACCCGAACGTCCCGACCACTGGCACCCCACCCCCGGCATCTACCTCTGGCGAACCCAGCTGCGCCACCCGCCCAGCGCTGCGACGACACCTGCCGGGCCCAAACCCACCCCGCCCCGGCTGGACTCAGCACATGCAGGAGCTGACCGATGAGCATCATCGATCACCCCGCCCCCCACCCTGCCACCACCATGGCACTCGGCCAGCCCGGCGCCGAAGGCCGCTGGCAGCCCACCCGCGCCGGGATCGTCAACTCCTGGGCCTGGGCCAGTGAAGACCTGCTGTTCGCCGACGGCTGGCTCACCCTGGCCGGCCCCAACGGCTCCGGCAAGTCCCTGACTGCATCCATGCTGGTCACCGTCCTGCTAGACGCAGACACCTCCCAGACGGCCCTGTCGGTATCCGGCAAAGCGGCCGGCACACTCACCAGCCGCCACACCGACTTCAACGACCGGGAAGACCGCACCGGCGCCTGGTGGCTGGAGTACGGGCTGCGCGATGCGGACACCGGCGAGGTGACGTACCTGACGACCGGACTGTGGTTGAGGGCGACCGGCGGCCACCTCCACCGCGCGTTCTTCCTCACACCCGGCCGCATCGGAAGCGACCTGCTGCTGCAACGCGACCGCGAGCCGACCCGGATCGACGACCTGGCCGGTCAACTCGCCGCCGGCGGCGGGGAGCTTTTCACCGCCTCACCCAGCCTGCGCACCAAAGCGCTGGCCCATCTGCCGGTTGTCTCCGACGAGCGCGACTACAGGCACACCATCCGCACCCGCCTCTTCGCCCCACTCGACGAAGTCCAGTTCGACGCACTCATCGCCGTTCTGCGCAGCCTGCGCAGTCTGCGCACCGCCGAGGCCATCTCTCCCACACGCATGCGCCAAGTGCTCACCGACGCGCTACCCGCCCTCGACACCGAAAGTCTCACCCTGATCGCGGAGGCGATGGAGCGCATCGCCGAGCTGGAGACTCAGCTGCAGCGCACCCGCGAGGAAGCCAAACTGCTGCAGAGCACCGACCGCGCCTATCGTCGCTACCTCACCACCGTCGCCCAAACCCAGGCCGCAGCCCTGACGGCCGCCAACACCGAGTTCGACGACCAGACCCGCCGGACACGGGAGACGACCGCCCAGGTCAAAGAGGCCCAGGCCGCCGAGGCCGCAGCCGACCAGGAGCACACGGCCACCCTCACCCGTACTTCCCAGCTCGAAGGCCGCCTCGAAGCAGCCGACAGCGAGCTGCGCGGGCACGCCGGAGCCGACCTGCCGCACCGGGAAATCCGGGCTACCGAACTGGCTACAGCCGCCGACGAGGCCGCTCTACGAGCCGAACAGGCAACCACCGACGCGGCAGCGGCCACCGAACAGGCCGACAGCTCCGCGATCCTTGCCCACACCAGCCAGAACCACCTCCGGGACCTCGCGGACGAACTGCGCACCACCGCCACGACGCTCGGAGCCGAAGCAGCCATCGAACGGCTGTTGACCGCCACCGGGCAGCTCGCCTCGGCTGACACCGCCACCACGATCGACATCGACATCGCCCCCCTAGGCGCGACCCCTGGCGCCTGGGCCGAAGCACGCACCAGCCAGATACGGGCGGTAGACGACGCGCTGCGCCGCCACCAACTCGCCCAGGAAGCCGAATACACGGCCGCCGAAGAACTCCGCAGCACCGAAGACGAGGAGGACACCCACCGTCGCCTCGCCGCCGAAGCCACCGCCCACCGGCAGCACACCGAGGACGACCTCGCCTCCCGCCTGGCCGACTGGTCGGCCACCGCCCGCCAGTTGGAACCCGCCCCCGTAGAACTCGCCACCGGCGCCAACGACGAGCACCGCGTGGACCTCGGACGGCTCACCGCCTGGCTCGCCTCTGCTGCCGCTGCAGCCCGCGCACGCATCGACCTGCCCCGCCACCAGCAGACCGTCGCCACCGACGCCGCCCTGGCCACGGAAGCCGCCGCCACCGCGACGCGGGCCCACACCGCACATCAGGCCGCGCAGGCCACGGCCGCCCGGGCTATGGCCGCCCACCGCGACGTCCAGGAGACCGCCAGGGCCGAGGCCGAGCAAGCCGAACGGCAACGAGACCACACCCACGCCACCTACCAAAAGGCCGAGGCTGCCGCGCACGCCGACCTCGCCGAAGCCTGGCAGCGGTGGACCGACTGCGTGGCCGCCTCCGCCCGCACCGCCCGCAACTGGTTGCAAAACGTGCACCACTGGCGAGCGGACCTGGTCCACCTGTCGCCCGATGCCATCCACGTACCCGACACCCCGGCGGTGAACAACCCTGCGGAGGACACCGAAACCTGGCTGGCCGCCCTGCGCCCTGCCGCCATCGAACTGATGGCACAGCGCGCACACGCGGCAGCGGTCCCGCTGCTGCACCACCACGCTGAGGCAGCCGAGCACCAGGCCAACCTCGCCGCCGCCGACGTCGACGCCATCGAAGCCGAACTCGTCGCAAGCCGCCAGGCCGCTGCTACCCCGCCCGCCCCATCGTGGCGGACCCGCCAGGCAGGTGACGGCACCCCCTTGTGGGCCCTGGTCGACTTCGCCTCGCACCTCACCGACACCGAAGCCAGCCGCATTGAGGGCGCCCTGCTGGTCGCCGGCATCCTCGATGCCCTGGTCACCCCCGACGGCCGAGCAGTGGCCGGCGACCTCACCCTCACCCCTACCCGGCACCGAGCCGCCAGAACCACCCTGGCCGATGTGCTGCACGTCGAACCGGACCCGGCCATCGACCCCGACCGCGTCCGGCAACTCCTGCACGCCATTCCCCTCGACACCCCCGGCAGCGATCTGGCCACCGGCCAGCTGACCTCCGGTGTGCTCACCGCCGCCGCCCCCGACGGCTACCGGGCCGCCTACATCGGCCGAACCGCCCGCGAGCGGGCCCGGCTGGAGCGCGTCGCGGCTCTCGAGGGCGACCTGGCCGCCGCCGAACAGCGCCTGGCTGCCGCAGGGGAGGAGGTACGCCGACGCCGCCAGGACATTCAGGCCGCCGCCGACGAACGCGACGCCTTCCCGAACGCGGGGGCACTGCTGGCCGCACGCGACGACATGGTCCGGCTGCGGCGGGAGGCCGCCACCGTTCAAGGACAGACCGACGGCCGCATCGCAGCCGCCGAGCACAGGCGGCAACAGGCCCTCGCCGAGATTCAGACCGCCGCCGTTGCGCGCGCCGCACGCCTGGCCGCCGCCGAACAGGACCTGCGCCACGCTGAGCAGGCCGCCACCGAAGCCGGTACCCAGGCCGAGCAAGCAGGCCAGATACTCACCGAGCGGCAGCAGGCCGCACAGCGCAGCGAGGCCGCCCGGGAGGCCGCCTCCGACGCTCAACAACTAGCGGACGCCGAACAGGCAGCCTTCCCCCTTGCGGCCCTTGCAGCCGCCCAGGCTGCCCAGGGAGCCGAAGACGATGCAGGCGACGCTCTCACCCGCGCCCGCAGCATCGTGCTGGCCGCTGCCGAACGGCACCGCACGGCCGGCGAGATGGTCAAGAACGCTCTGCGTACGCTCAATCAGCGCGCCACCTTGCCCGACGGATCGCTCCTGCCCACCGAGCCAGCCGCTCTGGACCGGCACGCACGCGCGACCGAACAACTCGCCTCGCAGACCGAGGCATGGAAACACGCCGCGCTGCGGGCCACCGACCTCCTTCACCGCGCGCTCCACGACGCCGATGCGGCCAAGGAGTGGACGCTCCGCTGCGAACGCGCCCGCCAGGAGGCGGATACCGCACGCCTGGCCGCCCACCGCGAAGCCGCAGCCGTCGCCGAGATCCGCTCTCTGCACGGAGCCGAGTACGAGCGGCTGCGGCATCACCGCACGCAAACCGCCGAAACACTGCAGGCAGCCCGGGCGCAGGCTGAGAAGCTACTGAAACAGCGCAACGACGCCGCCGTACAGGCCGCTACCGCCCAGGCCACACTCGAGGGCATCGCTCCCCACCGGCAGGCCGCCGAATCCCGCCGTGACGCCTGCCTGCGCCAGCTCGGCAGGCTCGCCGAGGAAAACCTCCTCACCGTGCCTGACGACCTGCCCACCGATGCCTCAGGACGGCCTGCACACCTCACCGCCGGCCTGGCCTGGGCACGCCACCTGCTCTCCGACCGCCCTGCCTCCGCTGACCGCCTCACCACACTCACCCAGACACGCGACCGGGCTCTGGCAGCGCTAGAGACCAGCGCACGCACGGTTAACACCGCACTGGCCCGCTTCGACCGCCAGGTCACCCTGGTCAGCATCGAGGACACCGACTGGCGCCGCGCCATCGTCGCCGACCCAGGCGCCGCCCGCGGAGAAGACCTGCACGCCGCCGTCGAGGCCCTCAATGCCACCGCCGGCCAACTCGAGGACGACTTGCGCGCGGACATCAAGCAGACCCTGAAAACCAGCCTCTTTACCCGGCTGCGCAGCGATGTGCGCCTGCGCCGCGAAGCGGCCCAAGAACTGGTTCGCAAGATCCGCTCCACCCTGAGCGGGGTGCGCACCGGCGTCGCAGGCGTCGGCGTCCAGGTCGCATGGACGGTACGCGAAGACGAGGACGCCCAGCGCATGGTGGACCTCATCTCCCAGCCGCCCTCCGACGCCGTATTCGAGCAGATGTACGCGGTACTACGGCAGCGGATGGACGAGAAGGCCGGCGAGCCCTGGGCGGAACGAGTCGCCCACACCTTCGACTACCGCGCCTGGCACGACTGGGAGATCTCCCTGACCCACGCCTCATTCGGCGACGGCAGCGCGGAGAAATTCCGCAAGGTGACCGCCCGCTCGAACCCACTGGAGGCGCTGTCCACCGGCGAGCGGAGACTGGCCACCATGCTCCCGCTGCTCGCCGCCGCATGGTCGATGTACTCCGGCGACAGCTTCAAAGGGCCCCGTCTGCTGTCCGTCGACGAGATTGACGCGGCGTTCGACGAACCCAATCTGCGGCAAGTCCTGGCACTGCTGCGCTCCTGGGACTTCGACGTGCTCGCCACCGCCCCGTTCATGACCCCCATGATCAAACAAGAAGCCAGGAAGGTCATGGTCCACCAAGTGGTCACCGCCGGACGGCACCGGGTCACGGTTCCCTGGCTGTGGCAAGGCCATGGCGAACCCCAGCCCCTCACCCTCGACCTGCATCTGGACCACACCCACCGCGAGGAGCACACGTGAGCGCCGACCTCGACCTGATTGCCGAGGACCCTGACCTAGCTCCCCTGTGGACCGTCATCCACGACCGAATGTGCTCCGGCCAGGCCGCCGAGACGATCGCTGCCGTACGGGTACCCACGTTGACCCCGTCGGGGATCGCCACCCTGCGTTCCTGGCTCGACACCACCGCTCGCCGCCGGGGCGTCCGCTCAGCCGTCACCGTCGGCGCCTCCGGCGTCCGCGTACCGCTACGCGAACTGCTGACCCTCCTTGGCCTGACTGCCGAGCACCTTCCGTACCTGGTGGAACGCGCCGTCGGCCGCCCGGTAGTGGACCGAGCGGCGAACCGGCGCACGGCTGCAGCGCTACGCCAGGAACTGTGGGACTACGCGAGCGGAGCTTTGCCGCACGTGCCCGCTTTGGTGGCGCGGATGCGTGCGGCCGGCGTCGCGGACGACGACGCGGCCTCGGTACGCCGCATCGTCGACGCACTGGCCGCCGCGACCTCGCAGCTGCCTCGCAGCCCAGCAGTCTCTCTGGCGAAGCTCTCGCACGACTGCACGGGCGACCCGCACTACTTCGACCTGGACACCACACCCGGCGCCCGGCTGGTCGCCGCGATCGCCGAACTGGACAAGCGCTCTGAGCCAAGCCGCCCGGACCTGGTGCGGGCGCTGCTCGCCGATTACGGAGTGATCGCCGACCGGCTGTCGGCCACCGTCTTGCTGTACCGGGTGCAGGCGGTGGGTGACGGCCCGGTGGACCGACGGCTACGAGAGGCGGCCACACCGGTGGCGCTGACCCTGCTCGACCTGACCCGCACGCCACCGATGCTTGCTCCTCAAGTGCTCACCGTGGTCGAGAACCCTTCGGTCCTCGAGGCGGCCATGGCCTGCGACAGCCCGGGCCCGCTGGCATGCACCAGCGGTCAGCTCAGCAGCGTCGATCACACCCTTCTTCAGCTCGCGGTCGACCAGGGGATCCATCTCAGATACAGCGGTGATCTGGACGGAAGTGGTCTGCGGATTGCTGAGTACGTGGCACGGGTCTACGGGGCCGAGCTGGTTGCGATGGACGCATCGACGGTGCGAGACGCAGGCCCTGAGCCCTCATCAGTTACCCTGGGGTCGACTCCCGAGGCACGAGAAGCGACCGTATGGAACGCCTTGAAAGCGGGCGGACGGGCGATCTTCCAGGAACACGACGCTGTGTTGCGTCAGGTGCTGGGGCAGCCTGCACATTCGCCGACGGCAGGGCCTGGTGAGTGGTCATAGAGAGACTCTGGGGTCCGTCCGGGGACGAGGACTTCGTCCGTGAGTTCACCCCCGTGGGGGACGGAAGCGAGATCAGGATTTCTCGAAGGTTTTCAGAAGGAAGCACTCCGAGAGGCTGGACCTCCCCTCCCAGAGCGCCGGGTTCACCCCCCTTGCCGCTAGCCCGAATGCCCCGCTTCGCGGGGCATTCGAACTCGCAGGCGAAGCCGGAGAGTTCAGAGGTAGGGCAGCGAAGCGCCCTACCTCAGGCGCGCAGGCGCCAGCCGCGCGCAGCGCGGCACTCGGCGCAGCGCGCCGAGTTGACACTTCGTCACCGCCGCGCAACGCGCGGCGGCTTTCACTTGGAGAGCGCGCAGCGCTCTCTTACCCGC
>NZ_JAVREQ010000030.1:0-72201 GCF_031845485.1 Streptomyces hazeniae | reverse complement strand
AGTGACGTGACCCACGGTACACCCGATTAGCCCTGCTTCGCGGCGAACTCCACGAAAGAAGCCCAGGCCAGAGCTTTGACCGCCACCTGCGGCCCCCGCACGCCCACCTTCGAGTCCCGCACCCGGATGGCATCCGGTGCGTCGGCGACCTCTACGCAGTTTCCGCCGTCCGACCCGCTGTAGGACGACTTCCTCCAGGCGAAGGCCACCTCAACGCAGTTCCCGCCCTCGGGGCCGCTGTAGCTGCTCCTGAACCATGCCGAATCGGTGTTCATTGCTCCCCTGCCAGGCGCTCGATCAGACGTGCGGACTCGTCGATGTTGAGTGCTCGCGAGCGCAGCTTGCCATAGCGCAGGCTGAAGGCACTCACGGTTTCCGCATCGGTGATCACGGATCCGAGCCCCTGGGACTCCAAGTAGCCGACCCGCTGGTGGTCATGAGTCTCCAGGAGAACCATTGGTCCGTGGCAACCCGGGTGGGCACCTGTTCTGGCCGGGATGACCTGCACTTCGACGTTGTCGAGCTTCGTCACTTCGAGTAGGCGGTGCAGCTGTGCCCTGAGAGCGGGGGCGTCGCCCACGGGATTGCGGAGTACCGGTTCCCAGAGGACGAACGAGAACTGTGCTACGGGAGCCCGGCTCAGCAGGCGTTGACGTTCCAGTCGGGCCTCGAGGTGCTGTTCCAGCACGTCAGGTGGAAGTGGCGGGCAATGCACGCCGAAGACTGCACGGGCGTAAGCCTCGGTCTGAAGTAGGCCGGGAACGATCTGCGGTTCGTATTCGAAGCGGCTCACGGCCTCCACCTCGATCTTCGCGAAGTCCTGGAAGAACTTCGGAAGCTTCGCCAGCTCGACTTCCTCCTGGAGGGCGAGCAGAGCGCCGTTCGCGGGGAGGACGCGCTCCATGGCTTCGGTGAACTCCAGCTTCGCCGGTCGGCGGCCCTGCTCCACGGATGCCGTGTGCTCGTAGGAGTAGCCGGCCGCCTCGGCTAACTCCGTCTGGGTCAGCCGCTTCTGCTCGCGGAACAGCTTCAACAGGCGCCCGTAGCAACGCCACGCCTCCGGGCGTGCCTCCTCCGTCGCCCGCGGCTTCGCCTGACGTCCCATTGGTTCCCGTCCTCGACCCGTCATCCATCCGTACGTATCCCGTACCAGCCCGTACGTCGCCGTCGGTACACACGGCTGCTCTCCCTCACGCTAGGCGGGTGACGGGACGCTCACGCTGTGAAAGCAGAGAATCCACCCCACACGGCGACACACACCTTCCGCATGCGTTTCAGCTCCAGCCGTCGGGGCGCGCGCCTGGCCCGTCGGCTGGCCGCCGAACGGTTGGACGCGTGGGGGCACCCATACGACAGCCGCGTCACCCGTGACGCCGAACTGATCGTGGGGGAGCTGTGCGCCAACGCCGTGCGCCACGGGCACGTCGCCGGGCGCGACTTCGCCCTCGCTCTCGCCGTCACCGACACGACCGTCCGCATCGAGGTGTCCGACGCGCGCGACGAGCGGTACCCGCCGCTCACCGCCCGAGCGCCGCTGGAGCCGGCCGAGTCGGGCTACGGCCTGCTTCTCGTCGCGGCTCTCGCCGACGACTGGGGCGCCGAGCCCCGCACGCCGGTCGGCAAGACCGTGTGGGCGGAGCTCGCCCGCTGACCAACCCGCGCACCGGGGTGTCTCCCACCGCCGCCGGGCGGGCCTCCGCAGGGGAGACCCGCCCGACACGGCCCGTCACCGTGCCTGTCGCCGTCGCCGTCGCCGTCGCCGTCGCCTCCGGACGGCGTTACGGCTGGAGCGTGATGGAGTTGATCGGCGTCAGGTCCTTGTCGATGTAGGTGAAGGCCTGCAGGTATCCCTGGCAGCCGGTGCCGTTGAAGCCGGTGCAGGTACGGGCCGTCGCGCCGCCGGACTGGTTGTTGAAGAGGCGGTGCACGCCGTACTCGTCCGTGAGGTTGTGCGCGCCGTAGCTCCAGTAGACGTGCTCCGGGTTGCCGTTGTTCCAGGACGCGTTCGGGTAGATGCACACCGCGCCGTACGGGCAGCCCTGGTAGGTGCTCCCGGCCGGCGCCGCCTGGGCGGCGGTCGCGCCGACCGTGGTCAGGGCGCCGAGCGTGAACGCCAGTGCTGCCGCGCGCTGCAGGATGCGTCGTCGCATGGTTCGTTTCCCCCAGTAGGTGGTGGCAGCCCCCTCGTCGGGGCTGGTGGAACGAGCTTCGCGGAGCGCCCCCAGCGGCGTCGAGGAATCCCGCCCGTCCCGGGACGGGATGAGACGGGACGCCTCCGACCAGCGGCTTTCCCGCGCCGGACGAGACCTGACGGGACGTGGGACGCCGTCTCCCGGGGAGCGCGTCCCGCTCAGGATCTGGTCTCGTGCGGCGACGCGGCAGGGGCGGGGGACGCCCCGCCGCGAGGCGTGCACACCGTCCGGCCCTCCGCCAGGGTCACGCAGGCGCGCGCCGAGGCGGGGAAGGGTGCGTCGACCATCGGCGAGTAGACGTCGTGGCCGTAGACGATCGTGCGACGGGCGCTGTGGTCCTCCGGCCCTTCGACCACGGCCGCGTCCCCGACGTCGGCGTAGCTGACGCGCGCCCAGGCGGCCTGGCACACGGGGCTGTACCGCAGCTCGACGTACCGTGCACCGACCTTCCGCACGGCGGCCGTCCAGACCTCCAGGTGGCAGCCGAAGCGTTCCGCGTCCCTGCCGTTGCACGCGAAGCCCACGCATCCGGGTGCCTGGTTCGTCGCGTCCTCCGCCGCGAGGGAGGACGCCCCCGGCCCCGCCGCCGCGCCGCCGTCGCCCGGGAGCAGCGCGACGCCGATTCCCGTCGCCACGCCCATGAGTAGACCGAGGAGTATGCACAGCGCCGGCACGGCGAGCCTGCGGCGCGGCCGGCCGGTCGCGTCCGGCCCCGGCCCGGCGGGCACCGGTGGCCCGCCCGCCACCGGCGGCCCTGATGCCTCCGGCTCGGGCTTTGCCGGGACCCCGGTGCCCTCCTCGTGCGTCTCGGCCAGGCCATGCAGCACCAGCAACCGCCCCGGAGGCACGCCCACCGCCGACGCGAACGCCCGGACCGCCGCCTCCGGCGGCACCGACTTGCCGTTGAGATACCGCTCCCACGACGACTTGCTGTAGCAGGTGCGCTCGGCGAGCGCGGCCAGCGTCAGCCCGCTCCGCCCCCGCAACGCCCGCAGCTCACGCGCCAGATCCTTGCAGCGCCCGTTTCCGGGCAGCACCTTCCCCCTCGCCTGCATGGCGATTTCCCCCCGAATGCTGTGAAGTTGGTCGAACGTCAGACTAGCGGGCGAGAGTGACATCGACGACGGTCCCCGGCCGCCGTCACCCGGACGCGCGCGGTGAACCGTTTCGGCGGGAGGCGCGGGCGTGGGTCGGGCGGTCCACCGGAACGCGTCGCGCACGTCCGGCCCGGCGCCCGGGCGCCCCCGAAACGGTCTCGCCGGCGCAAAGGCCGTACCGACGCGGTGGTTGATGTGCAAAAACGATCACGAGCGGCGGTCGTCGTCCCTACGATGCAGGTGTCCGTCCACCGACCGATCCACGGGCGAGTCCCGCGCGGAGGCACCATGACAGCGAGCCGTTCCGGCAACACTCCACCACGGGATCTGGGACTCGACCGGCCTCACTCCGCCCGCATGTACGACTACTACCTCAACGGGAAGACCAACTACGAGGTCGACCGCATAGGCGCGGAGGAAGCCCTGCAGGCGTGGCCGGCCGCCCGCAGCGCCGCCCGCGCCAACCGGTCCTTCATGCACCGGGCCGTGCACGTGCTCACCGGCGCCGGGTTCACCCAGTTCCTCGACATCGGCACCGGCATTCCCACCAGTCCGAACCTCCACGAGGTCGCCCAGGGCGTGCACTCGGAGGCCCGCGTCGTCTACGCCGACAACGACCCCATCGTCCTCACCCACGCGCGTGCCCTGCTGGCGAGCTCCGCCGACGGGCGCACCGCCTACGTGGAGGGCGACATCACGCAGCCGGACGGCATTCTCGGAGCGCCCGAACTGGCCCGCACCCTCGACCTCACCCGGCCCGTGGCGCTGTCCATGAACGCAGTGCTCCACTTCGTCCCCGACGACCGCGATCCGTACGGGATCGTCGCGCGCCTGCTGGCCGCGCTGCCGTCGGGGTCGGCGCTGTTCCTGTCGCACGTGACGGCCGACATCGACCCGGGGGGAGTGGGGCGTCTGGTGGACGTCTACAACGCGAGGGGAGTGCCCACCCAGGCGCGCGGCCGGGAGGAGGTGGCCCGCTTCTTCGACGGACTCGACCTACTGGAACCCGGGATCACCCTCGCGCACAGGTGGCGGCCCGACGTGTCCGTTCCCCTGCCCGCCCACGCCCTGCTCCCGAAACCCCGCAAGGCGCCCGGCGACGACGAGGTGAGCCTCTGGGCGGGGGTGGCACTCAAGCCCTGACCCGGAGACCGTCCGGGTGCCCGGGGCGTGTGTGGAGACGTCGGATAAGGTCGCCCCTGCTTGACGTCTTCTTTACTCGTCCCCGGGGGGCCCTGAGTGGTACTCGTCGCGGTCTTCGGTGCCGCTCTTCTGATCGCCGTCCTGCTGTCCGGGCTCGCCGCCCGGTCCGTGCTGTCGACCTCGCTGCTGTTCCTGGTCGGTGGCGCGCTGGTCAGCGACGGCTTCCTGGGACTCGTCCACATCTCGCCGGAGAGTGAGATCGTCGCCGTCACGGCCGACCTCGCCCTGTTCGCCGTGCTCTTCACCGACGGCATGCAGGTCCGGTTCTCCGAGCTGCGCGCCCGCTGGAAGAACCCCGCACGGGCCCTCGGACTGGGCATGCCGCTGTGCTTCCTCGGCATCTCGCTGCTCACCCACTACCTCGTCGGCCTGGACTGGACGACCTCGTTCCTGGTCGGTGCCGTGCTGTCGCCCACCGACCCCGTGTTCGCCAGCGCCATCGTGGGGCGCAAGGAGGTGCCGGGGCGGCTGCGGCAGCTGCTGAACGTCGAGAGCGGCGTCAACGACGGCCTCGCCCTGCCCTTCGTGCTCATCTTCATCGCCGCCGCCGGGCCGACGATGGACGCCGCCGACGCCTCGTTCGGCACCATCTCCCTGGAACTCGCGCTCGGCCTCCTCTTCGGCGTCGCCGCACCGCTGCTCGTCGCCGGTCTGATCCGGCTGCCCGTGCTCGGCGCCGAACCCAAGCTGCAGCCGCTGCTGCCCCTGGCCATCGGCACCGGCCTCTACGCCCTGTGCCACCTCACCCACGCCAACCCCTACCTCGCCGCGTTCAGTGCCGGCGCCGTCCTCGCCGCCGTCTCCCCGGAGGCCAAGCACGCCTTCGAGCCGCTGGGCGAATCCCTCGCCGAACTGGCGAAGTTCGCCGCCCTCCTGGTCTTCGGCGCACTCCTCACCCCGCAGCTCTTCGCCGACCTCTCCCTCGGCGGCTACGTGGTGGCCGTGCTGGCCATCGTGCTGGTCCGCCCGGCGACGCTGCTGCTCTCGCTGGCCGGCACGGAGTTCGACCGCCGGGAGCGCCTGACCGCGGCCTGGTTCGGACCGAAGGGCTTCGCGTCCGTCGTCTACGGGCTGCTGGTGCTCCAGGCGGGCATCCCGCAGGGCGAGGAGGCGTTCACGCTCATCGCCGTCACCATCGCCTTCTCGATCATCGCCCACAGCAGCTCCGACGTCCCGATCGCCCGCGCCTTCGACGTCGAGGAGCTGGTCGGCATCCCGGACGACGACCGCGGCCCGCGCTGGCCGGTGGGCAAGGGGCACCGCAAGCGCCGGGAGGCAGCGGACGCGGCCACCGGCCCTTCCGAGAAATCTCCCGAGGACTGACACCGGCCCGCCACAACCCGGCAACGGGAGCGCGCTCCCGTTGCCGGAAATGCGTAGTGTCCACGCTTGCGAAAACGTTCACACTTCACTGGGCCCGCCGCCGCGGCCCAGTGCGTCACCACTACGAACCGGGCTGCCGCGCGTTCCCCCTCCCACCCGCGAGTACGACGATGCCCAAGAACGGAAAAGCCGCCCCGCCGACGGACACCGCGCTGGCCGAACTGGTCGACGCCTGGAACCGGCTCCGCCCCGCCGACGCACTCGAACGGCGCGTCGCCGAGGACGACGATCACGGCCCGGAGAACCTCATACGCCTCGTTCGCGCCCTCGACCAGTCGGCCCGCCGTACCGGCGGCACCCTGGTCCACGCCACCGACCAGCTCCCGGGCGCCGAGACCGGCGCCGGAGCCCTCCACCACCTGCTGGAACTCCTGCACCACAGCGGAGCGTCCGCCGCCGTGTCGGCCGCCCGCGCCCTCGACGCCCCGACCCGGGGGCGCATCCTCGCCGTGCTCCGTGCGTTCTGGCAGACGCCGATGAAGAGCCTCGGCCGCCCCCTGAACGACGCCTCGTCCGCCTTCCGCCGCGCACCCTGGCGTTCCTGACCTGACCTGCCCCGCCCCGCCCGCTCTGCCGCGCCTCCCGCGTCACCGCTCCCGCTGCGCGGCGACCAGCGTGTCCCCGGCAGGCGTACGGAAGTAGAGGACCGAGCGGCCCGCCCGGCGGCGTCCGACCAGGCGCGCGTCGAGCAGCACCCGCAGATGGCGGCCCACCGACCCCAGCGCCAGGCCCGTCAGCGCCACCAGGTGCGTGGTGCTCTTCGGTGAGTCCAGCGCCACCAGCACGGCTGCTCGCCCCGGACCGAGCAGCCGCCCCAACGCCTCCGGCGGGGGCGTCCGCTCCGGCTCGGCGAGCAGACCGGCGCACGGATACACCACGGCGTACCGGGCGGGTGACTCCTCCGCCCCGGTGCGCCACGCGACCCAGCCGTGACGCGCCGTCACGGGCACGAACGCCAGCTCCGCGTCCGTGATCCGGCGCGGCGGATTGTCGTGCGCGTTGATCCGCAGGCGCCCCCGGCCGAGCCAGCGCAGCCTGCCGCCCATGCCGTCCAGGGCCGCCGCCCAGCCGCCGCGGCTCACCGCGTCGGTGCGGGCCAGCACGTCCGCCTCCAGCACCCGGCGGCGGCGCGACCAGTACGGGCGTACGGTCTCCGCCCACACCCACTCCAGCAGGTCGGCAGCGCGCCCCGGCAGATCGTCCCGGCCGGCGAGAACCGGCGGCAGCGGTCCGCGCAGCGCGACGGCCAGGTCCGCGCGCGCCGCGTCCGGCGGCGTGTCCCGTACGGCGGGCAGCTCCGCGGCGACGTCCGGCGTGCCACGGGCCGTGACCGCCGCGGGGAGCGGTGGACGGGCCAGGAAGTCGGCGATCCAGGTGCGGCCCAGCGCCGCCCGCACCAGCTCCGCCGTGACCGGGTCGGCCGCCAGCCGCTTCCGGTACGCGGGAAGATGCGCGTCCAGCCAGGCGCGTTCGGCGGGCAGTGCGGGCGCGCCCCGCGCGAGGGCCGTCAACGCGCCGGTCGTCTCGGCCAGCGGGGACACCGTGAAGCGGCTGCCCGCCAGGGCGTCCGTACCGACCTGCCACCAGCCCATGCTTTCGCCTCCCTGCGAAACATTAACCCCGGTTCCGCCGCCCCCACAGACTCCGCCCATGCACACCTACCGCGACCTCTTCCGCACCCCCGAGTTCACGCCGCTCTTCCTCACCAGCACCCTCCAGGTCGCCGGATCGACCGTCAGCACGCTCGCCCTCGGCACCCTCGTGTACGCCTCGACCGGCTCCCCGCTGCTGTCCGCGCTGGCGATGTTCGGGCCCTCACTGGCCCAGGTGCTCGGCGCGACCGTGCTGCTCTCCGCCGCCGACCGGCTGCCGCCGCGGGCGGCGCTCACCGGACTCGCCCTGGTCTTCGCCCTCTGCACCGCCGGGCAGACCGTGCCCGGCCTGCCCGTCTGGGGCACCTTCCTCCTCCTTTTCGCCCTCGGCACCGTCGCCGCGCTCGGCGGCGGCGTGCGGTACGGCCTGCTCCACCAGATCCTGGCCCGCGACGGCTTCCTGATCGGCCGCTCCGTCCTCAACATGTCCGTCGGCACCATGCAGATCTGCGGCTTCGCGGTGGGTGGTGTGCTGCTCACCGCACTGGCGCCGCGCGGCGTGCTCCTGGGCGCCGTGGCCCTGTACCTCGCGGCAGCCGTCGTCGCCCGCCTCGGCCTCGCCCGCCACCCCGCCCGCGCCGCCGGACGCCCCTCCCTCACGCAGACCTGGCGCACCAACGCCCTGCTCTGGTCCTCCCGCCCCCGCCGGGCCGTCTACCTCGCCCTGTGGGTGCCCAACGGTCTGATCGTCGGCTGCGAATCGCTGTTCGTCGCGTACGACTCGGAGCGGGCCGGCGTGCTGTTCCTGGCGGGAGCGGTCGGCATGCTGGCCGGCGACACCCTCGTCGGCCGCTTCGTGCCCGCGCGGTGGCGGCAGCGGCTCAGCATGCCGCTGCGGGCGCTGCTCGCCGTGCCGTACCTGCTCTTCGCCCTCCACCCGCCGCTGCCCGTCGCGGTGATCGCGGTCCTCGTCGCCTCCGTCGGCTTCGCCGCGAGCCTGCTGCTCCAGGAACGCCTGATGGCGCTCACCCCCGACGAGACCAGCGGGCACGCACTGGGGCTGTACTCCGCCGGGCTGCTCGCCCTGCAGGGTGTGGGCGCGGCCCTCGCCGGTGCCGTCGCCGAAGTCACCTCCCCGCCCACCGCCATGACCGCCATGGCCCTGCTCTCCCTCGCCGTCACGGTGGCCCTCACCCCGGGGCTCCGCGCGCAGCCCGCGCCCGGCGCGCCGGCCCGGCGTCCGTCCCCCGCCGGCTCGCGCGGCGACTAGCAGAAGGAAGGCCGGGCGAAAAGAGTTCGGTGCATCTCCGTTTGGCATCGGCGCAGCCGGACAGAAGACCGATCAGTGCTTCGGAACAGCAGGCACATCACGCGGGAGTCCTCCCAGTTCCTCTTGGGCCCCGAGGTGTTGTGCAGGCCTCCCGCGACCGTCAGAGCACACGGACCGCGAGGAGCAGGAGCGCTCATGAGCGCCGTACGGGACACCACGAAGCACGCCCGCAGGCACGACGACAATCCCGACACCGACGCCGACTTCCGTCGGCTGGCCGGTCTGCCCGAAGGGCCGGAACGGGAACTGCTGATCGAGGGCCTGGTGGAAGCCTGGCTGCCGATGGCCCACCGGCTGGCCCGCCGGTTCCGCGCCCGCGGAGAGCAGCTGGAGGACCTCGAACAGGTCGCCGCACTCGGCCTGGTGAAGGCCGTCGACCGCTACGACCCCGCGCAGGGGTCGTTCCCGTCGTACGCGGTGCCTTCCATCGTCGGCGAGGTCAAGCGGCACTTCCGCGACCACAGCTGGCACGTGCACGTGCCGCGACGCGTGCAGGAACTCCGCAACAAGGTGCGGGTCGCGATCCGCGAACTGGCCGTGACCGCCGACGACCGGTCGCCGACCATCGCCCGTATCGCCGCACAGGCAGGGCTCACCGAGGAAGAGGTGCTGACCGGCATGGAGGCCATCGAGAGCTTCCGCGCCCTGTCCCTGGACGCCCAGCTCCAGGGCGGGCAGGACGACTTCTCGCTGGCGGACACCCTCGGGCAGACGGAGGGCAGCTACGACGCCGTCCTCGACCGCGAGACCGTCAAGCCGCATCTCGAGGACCTGCCCGAACGGGAACGCCGCATCCTGCACCTCCGCTTCTTCCACGACATGACGCAGGCACGGATCGGCGAGGAACTCGGCATCTCCCAGATGCACGTGTCCCGGCTGATCCAGCACGCCTGCACGCAGGTGCGGGAACAGGTCCACGACGACGCGGCCCGGCGGCCGGTCGGTGTCGCCGCCTGAGGCCGCGCCGTCCGACGCACGCCCCCGTCAACGCAAGCCCGCCCCCACCCGTACACCGCCCGCACACCGGAGGAACCGTCATGCTCATGGCCCACCCCGCCGTCCTCATCGACCTCGTAGCCCAGTACGAAGCACTGCAGGCCCTGCACGCCGAGGACGGCAGTGCCGAAGCCCGTCAGCGGCTGGACGACATCGCGTACACCCTGTGCGTGGCCACCGGCACCCGCGACGTCGACGCCGCTTTGATAGCCGCCCGCCACCAGCTTCCCGGCGCGCGCACCCGGGACGACTCCGTCCTCCCGGCCTGACCGCCGGTCACCACTCCTGGGCCCCGGCTCCCCGTTCCCCCCTGGCGCGCCGGGGCCCAGGCCTCCGTCACGAGCACGAGAAAGAGCGAACGCCCACCATGTCACCGCCGCACCACAGAACCCGTCACGAGACCCCCGGCACGGCCGAGCACGCCACCCCCGCCGGGCACACCACCGCGTCCGGGCAGGAGCGGGCCTCCGGCGAGGCGCACCTCGCCGTCGACCGGGACGTGACCGGCGACGTGCTCACGATCCGCGTCGTGGGCGCCATAGACGCCGACACCTGCCCCGACTTGGAGGTGGCGCTCACCTCGGCCGCCGAACCGGCGGTGCGCAGCACCGTGCTGGACCTCTCGCGCGTCGACTTCGCGGACTCGTCCGCCCTGCACACCCTGCTCGCCGCGCAGCGCGAACACCGCGCGGCGGGGCGGCAGATGGTGCTGGCCGGACCGTTCAGCGCGTCCCTGTACCGGCTGTTCACCATCACCGGCACCGACGCGTTCTTCACCCTGATGGATGTGCCGTCCCTTCCCCGCTCCGACACCCCCGACGGCCCCGCCCGCCGCGACGAGGGCGAGCGGTCGGACGGTGGGCACACGACAGGTGAGGTGGAGGCACGGACATGGAAGACCTGAGAAGCGACCACCCGGTCCCGCACACGTCCGGGCGCGCGGGGGCCCTGCCCGCCAGCGCGGCGCATGCCCGTGAACGCGTCCTGCAGGTGCTCAAGGACTATCTCGGCCCCCGGTACGCGGAGGCGCTGTGCGACGACGTCGTGATCGCCGACGCGCTGCTGGTCACCTCCGAACTGGCCAGCAACGCCATCCGGCACGGCGGGGGGATCACCGGCTTCGACGCTCGGTGCGTCGACGACCGGCTCACCCTCACCGTCAGCGACCCCAGCGACCGGATGCCCCCGGAGACGGGCGACCTGTCCGTCGGCCCCACGGGAACGGGCGGCTACGGCTGGGCCCTCGCCTGCGGCCTGGCCCGGGACATCACGATCACCCCGCGCCCCACCGGCGGCAAGACCGTCACCGCGCACCTCCGCCTCCGCTGAGCACCCGCCGGGACAAGGCATCCTCGGGCGCGCCGTGCGGGTTATGGTGCTGCTAGCATAGCCATATGGCGATGAAGAGGACGACCGTGATGGTCGACGAGGAAGACCTGCGCCTGGTGAAACTGGCCGCGGAACGGGAGGGCCGGCCGGAGGCGGAACTGATCCGGCGCGCCTTCCACCAGGTGGCCATGTCGACACGCACCTGGGACGAGCCGTTCTTCGAGGAGACGCTGGACCTCGGTGGTCCGGTGCGCGAGAACGAGATCCGGCAGGGTGTCGAAGACGCGGTGAACCGCCGGCGCGGGAGCGGCGAGGACGCTGCGTGATCGCGGTGGGGGACACGTCGGGGCTGATCGCGGCGTTCAACCGCAGCGACCCCGAGCACGACGCATGCCGCGCGGTCCTCGGTTCGGTCGGCCTCCTGGTGGTCTCGCCGCTCACCGTCACGGAGATCCACCAGGTCACCGCCAGCCGGGCCGGTCGCTCGGCCGCCGACACGGCGGTACGGATGCTCGTGCAACGGTTCCGGCAGACCCGTGCCGTGCTCGCCGAGGTCGGTCCGGACATGCTCGCCGACGCGCTGAGCCTGCGCGCCCGGTACGCCGACCTCGACCTGGACCTGGTGGACGCCGCGAACGCGGTGGTCGCCGCCGCCTACGAGACGGACTGCGTGCTCACGCTCGACCGGCGCGACTTCCGGGCGATCCGGCCGCTGACGCGGCACCGTGCGTTCCGCCTGCTGCCGGACGACGCCTGAACGCCATGCGCACCGGCCCCGGCCCCGGCGGGGGCGGGGCAAAGGGGGCAACCGGGAAAGCAGCTGACCGCGGGTGGGGGGACACGTAGGGTCGGGCGGGTGAATGTCATATCGCTGGGGTTCCGCACGGACCTGATGATGCTGGAGATGAGCGGGTCCGTCGTCGTGGACCGGTCCACGCACCAGGTGGTGCGCACCCCGACGAACCCCGGGTTCTGGTGGGGCAACTACGTGCTGGTCGCCTCCCCGCTCCGCGACGGCGACGCGGACCACTGGACGCACGAGTTCGGGGAGTACTTCCCGGAGGCCACCCACTTCTCGCTGGGCGTCGACGGAGTCGACGGCGAGGCCGGAGACGCGGCGGAACTGGCGCGGCTCGGCGTGACCGTCGAGGTCAACGCAGTGCTCACCGCCGAGGAGATGCCCGCGCCGGACCGCACCCCGCCCGGCGTCGACCTCCGCCCGCTGCACGGGGACGACGACTGGGCGCAGGCCGCCCGCGTCCACGCGTCGTGCGACGACGGAGACCCGTCCGACCCGGCCCACCGCGCGTTCACCGAGAACCGGCAGGCCGACCTCCGCCGCCTCTGCGAGGACGGGTACGGCGCCTGGTTCGGCGCCTTCGTCGACGGCCGGATGGCCGCCGGTGCCGGCATCTTCACCGACGGCTCCGGACTCGCCCGCTACCAGAACGTCGAGACGCATCCGGACCACCGCCGCCACGGTCTCGCCACCGCGGTCGTTCAGCACGCCGGCCACTGGGCGCTCACCGAACTCCGCGCCAACACCCTCGTCATCGTCGCCGACCCCGACTACCACGCCGTCGACCTCTACCGGCGGCTCGGCTTCACCGAGACCGAACGCCAGGTCCAGCTCCAGCGCGGCACCTGACCGATGCCGTCCCCACCACCCACCGCACACGACCTGCGCACCCTCACCGGCCCCCGGCGAGCCGCCGCGCTGGAGACGCTGCTCTCCGACCTGCGCTCGCCGGACCCCGTCGTACGCGACGAACGGGCCTACCGGCGGGCGAAGGAGTGGGTGCCCCATCTGGACGCGGGGGAGCTGCGGATGCTGGGGGACCGGACGGCGCAGCACCTTGCGCACCCGGAGGTGCAGGCCCGCACGTTCGCGCCGCTCGTCCTCGCCCGGATCGCGGAGGCGGGCGACTGGCGTCCCGAGTGGTGGGACGCGTTCGCCCGCTGGTACCCGGCGGAGCAGGACCTGCGGGGCCACGACGCCGCGCTCGGCTGGCTGCACGCCGCCGCCCACGGCGCCGACCTCCTCGCCGCGCTCGCCCGTGGGCGCCGCGAGCCGCCCGGCATGCTCGCCGGGACGGCCGTCGCCCGGCTGCTCGCCCCCACCACGCACCTCTTCGATGCGCAGGAGGACGATCGCATCGCCCACGCACTGGTGCAGATTCTCGCGCGGCCCGACATCACCGCGGCCGACTCCGAGCGGTGGGCGGAACCGGTCGTCGCGGCGTTCCGCACCGGGGAACCCGGCCCGGTGCCGGCCTGGGCGTCCAACACCATGCGCACCCTGCGCGCGCTCTACGTCCTCGCCGACCGTGGATTCCGCGACGACGAGGGGTTGGTGCGCACGGTCACGCACCGGCCGGCCGTGCTGCGTGCCGTGGCCGGGGCGCTGGGGATCGTGGCGCCCTACGCGGTGTGAGCGCACGAGGTGCCGAGGGGGCGGGGTGGTGGTTGGCTGGAGGGAACGGACGGCGGGAGGAGCGGTCATGAGTGCCGAGGACGAGCTGCGCGGCCGCGTGCGGCAGATGCGGGAGAAGGCGCAGCAGCTGAGCGAGGCGGCCGAACGCGCCGCCGATCCGCACGAACGCGAACGGTTGCAGGACAAGGCGCGCAGGCTGCGTGAGCAGAGCGAGCAGGACAGCCACCCGGGCGGCGGCGAGGTCTTCCCCAGCAACTGACGCGCCGGGCCCGCGATGCGGGGCGGGAGGAGACGGGTGTGGACGGACCGATTCTGGTGACCGGCGGAACCGGCCGGCTGGGCAGGCCCCTCGTGACGCGCCTGCTCGCCGACGAGACACCCGTACGGGTGATGAGCCGGCGGCCGCGCCCGGCCGGGGACGACCGGCCGTACGAGTGGGCGCAGGCCGACCTCGGCAGGGACGTGGGGGTGGACGCGGCGGTCCGGGGCGCCGGCACGGTCGTGCACTGCGCGACCGGGGCGCGCGACGTCGAGCTGACCCGGCGGCTGATGCGGGCCGTGCGCGCGGCCGGGGCGGAGGGGGAGGCTCCGCACGTGGTGCTGATCTCCATCGTCGGCATCGACGACGTGCCGTTCCCCTACTACCGGTCGAAGCTCGCCTCGGAAGGACTCGTGGTGTCCTCCGGGCTGCCCTGGACCTTGCTGCGCGCCACGCAGTTCCACGACCTGATCGCCACGCTCGTGACGGCGCAGCGGCGCCTCCCGAGGGTGCTGGCGCCGCGCGGCTTCCGCTTCCAGCCGGTCGCGGCGAGCGAGGTCGCCGTGCGGCTGGCCGAACTGGCACAGGCGAAGCCGGCGGGGCGGGTGCCGGACATGGGCGGACCGCAGGTGCGGCCGCTGCGCGAGCTGGCCGAAACGGTCATGCGCGCCGGCGGCTGGGAGCGCCGCCTCGTCGAGCCCGCGCTACCGGGCCGCGCCGCCCGGGCCGTGGCCGCAGGGGCGCTGCTCACCCCGGCGGACCGCGCGGTGGGCACGCTCACCTTCGAACAGCACCTGGGCGTCTAGCACCTCTGCGGCGCGCGCCGCAGAGGCCGGTCGAAAGCGTAGGCTGATGCGGGACGAGACCCCCGCCGAGAGAGGGATCGCCGTGGCCGTTGTGTACGAGCGCATGCGAGAGATCGCGGAAGAGGTCTCCAAGGTGCCCGAGGCGTGGGCCGTCGAGGTCTCAGGGGGAGAGATCCACATCATGATGAGTCCTGCCAAACGGCACGAGTTGATCGTCCTGCGCACTGCCAGGCAGCTCAACCGTCAACTCGACACTCAGTCTCCCGGGCTGGCCGCGCACTCGGGTGCCGAGATCGAGGACCCCCAGGCCGGTGTGATGCGTCGGCCCGACCTTCTGGTGCTCCCGGAAGCCGCCCTCGACGAGGCAGGCGACTACGTCGATCCGAAGGACGTCAATGTCGTGCTGGAGGTCGTCTCCAAGTCGAACCCGGAGAACGACTACAGCGGCAAGATGCGCGACTACCCGCGCATCGGCGTACCGTTCTATGTGATCATCGATCCGCGCCTCGGGACGGGCGTCGTACTCTCCGAGATCGGTCCCGGGGACGAAGGCCCCACCTATCTGCGCCGGGAACCGTTCGCCTTCGGCGAGACCGTGCAGATCGGGCAGTGGACGATAGACACCGCTCAGTTCCCCCTCTACTGACTACTGACCCGGCGCGGGTGCGTCGGCGCGTTCCCGGATCGTGGCGAGCGCGGTGTCGAGGGCTTCGGCGGCGGGGGCGGGCGTGTCGGGAGTGACACCGGTGCCCTCCCAGTTGGTGCCGGTGACCGGGCTGACGGTGCGGGCCGTGGGGACGGTCACCGTGATGTGGGCGGAGAGGGTGTGCCAGGCCGTGGGGTGGGCGCCGCCCCGAGTCCGTTCGCCCACGACGACGGCGCGCTCGTGGGCCTGGAGCGTGTACGCGATGTCCTCGCCGCCGGAGAACGTGTCGGCGCTGGTCAGCACGTACACGGGACGGTCGAGGTAGCGCGGCGCGGGCAGGTGCGCGCTGGTCCAGAACTGCCGGGTGGAGTCGGTGCCGCGGTCGTAGATGTCGTTGAGGTGCGTTGCGTCGTCGGGGAAGAAGTGGCTGCACCACAGGGCCGCGCCGCTGGGAGCGCCGCCGCTGCACGCGCGCAGGTCCAGGACCAGCGCGTCGGTCCCGGCGACGAGCTGCATCGCCGCACCGATGGCGAACCCGCCCGCACCCGCCTCGGTGACCCGGCGCAGGTCGATGTACCCGGTGTTCCCGTCGAGTCGCTCGACCCGGCGCACCCCGTGGTTCTCGCGGCGCAGCGTCTCCAGCATTGCGGCCCGGCCCTCGTCGGCTTCCGCCGGTTCCGTGGACTGCGGCTCGTCGGACCACCGCAGGCGGAGGTGCCGGTCCGGGCAGACCTCCTGGAGGTCGGCCGTGACCTTCTCGCACAGTTCCCGGCCGGACAGCCCGTCGTACACACCGTCGGCGACGCGTGACCGCAGCGCGGAGGCGATCTCCGTCGCGCGCTCGGGGAAGACGTATCCCGTCTCGATGTGGTCGGCGGCCCGGTCGAGCAGGTGCGCGTGGGAGGTCGGCATGAGCGGTGAGCCTAGCCCGGTTGTCAGTGGCGTGCTGTCCAATGGGACAGGACGTGATGTGACGTGGACGACTGCTGAGGAGAGGTGCTGCGGGATGGCGCTGAGTCGTGAGGAGCGGGAGCGGTTCCTGGCGGAGCCGCACATCGGGGCGCTGGCCGTGGAGTCGGGTGAAGCCGGCCGCGCGCCGCTGACGGTGCCCATCTGGTACCAGTACGAGCCGGGTGGCGAGCTGTGGGTGCTGACCGGACGGGATTCGCGCAAGCACGCGGCGATCGCGAAGGCCGGACGGTTCTCCCTGATGGCCGAGCGCGTGGACCCGTCGGTGCGGTACGTGTCGGTCGAGGGCCCGGTGACGGCGACGGAGCCGGGGACGGTCGCCCACCTGCGGGAGATGTCGGCGCGGTACCTGCCCGCCGAGGTGCTGGAGCCGTACGTGGAGATGGCCTCCCGGGAGCACGGAGAGCAGGTGGTGATCCGGATGCGGCCGGAACGGTGGCTGTCCGCCGACATGGGCGAGGTGTAGGGGGCGGGGCAGAGGGCCCGGGCCTCCCGTCCCGGCGGGCGCGGGCCCGCCGGGAGGTGTGGACGCCCGTCAGGCGCGGGTGACAGGTTCCTGGAGCTCCGTCACCCAGTCGGCCCGGTCGGCCGGGCACTCCAGGTAGAGCTCGCGGTTGTAGCCGCCGGACGTGTAGCCGTTGTCGTCGATCCAGTGCGCCAGCGTCTGGAGGGTGCCGAGCACGCCGTCCATGGGACCGCGGTGCACGATCGTGGCGGCGGATTCGACGGCCGGCAGGACGACGAGGTCGACGGCCTGGTCCCCGACCGCCGCATCGGAGGCGACCGGCATCGCGGCGTGGACGACGATCGAGCCGTCCGGGCCCCCGGGGGCGTCCTCGTAGTAGGCGATGCCGGGGCCGGTGGGGCGTACACCCGCCTCGTCGAGCCTGCGGCACAGGTTCTCGAAGAGCGGGCCGATGACCGGCCCGATGTGCTCCGGCTCGAAGCCGCCCGCGACGGCGGACAGTTCGGCGACGCGGACGGCGGGTACGGATTTCACGACGACGTCGTGGGTGGACATGGTGCCCTCGCTCTCGATGGTCCGGAGCCTCGCCTCGACCTGCGCGAGCTGCGCGTCCGCCGTCCGCCGCGCCGCAGCCAGCTCCGCTCGGCGCAGCCGCAGCATGCCGCGCAGTTCCTCGGTGGTCACCTTCTCGTCCAGGATCTTCTGGACCTGGTCGAGGGTGAAGCCGAGTTCCTTGAGCGCGATGACGCGGTTGAGGCGGGCGAGCTGCACCGCCTCGTAGGAGCGGTAGCCGCTGGACGGGTCGACGTGGGCGGGCCGCAGGAGTCCGACGGCGTCGTAGTGACGCAACATGCGGACGGACACGCGGCCGTGCCGGGCGAAGTCTCCGATGCTGAACATGGCACCTCCTACGGCACAGCCTCACACGGTGTGAGGGTCAAGCGCCCGCCGTTCGCGGGGCACCCCGACGCCCTGACGGCGCACATGTGACATGTACGCGACCGCCATGCGGTGGGGTGGAAAGTGTGGACGGCGCCCGTGGCGGGGCGGCAGCCGCGGCCGTACGGTCCAGCGCAACAGTGAGACCCGCCTCACACCCGCAACCCGCAACCCGCAACCCGCACACCCGCAACCCCGCACACCCCGCAACCCCGCACACACCCACACGTCCGCACGCCCCCACCCGCTGGAGCCGCGATGCGTCCCGACCACGCCACACCCCCGCCTCCCGCCCACCGCCGCCGCGCCGGCCGCGACCGCCCGCACCGCCTGTGGGCGGCGGCCCTGGTCGCCGCCCTGGCCGCGGTCGCGACCGTCGCCGTCTCCCTCGCCGCACCCGCCCCCGCCCGCGCCGCCGGGCTGGAGGAGGTCACCGGCTTCGGCTCCAACCCCGGCAGCCTCCGCATGTTCCGCTACGTCCCCGACGGACTTCCGCATGACCGCCCGCTGGTCGTGGCCCTGCACGGCTGCACCCAGAGCGCCGCCGAGTACGACGACGAGACCGGCTGGACCGAACTCGCCGACCGTCACGGCTTCGCCGTGCTGCTCCCCGAACAGCGCAGCCTCAACAACGGCAACATGTGCTTCAACTGGTTCCAGAACACCGACACCTCGCGCGGGAGCGGCGAGGCGCTGTCCGTGGTGCAGATGATGGACCGCATGCGCGCGGACACGGGCGTCGACCCGGGCCGTTCGTACGTCACCGGCCTGTCCGCCGGGGGCGCGATGACCGCCGTCATGATGGCCGCCTACCCCGACCGGTTCGACGGAGGCGCGGTCGTCGCCGGCATCCCCTACCGCTGCGCGAGCAGCGTGGTGGACGCGTTCGGCTGCATGAACCCCGGCTCCGACCGCAGCGCCGCCCAGTGGGGCGACGCGGTGCGCGGCGCCTCCTCGCACACCGGCCCGTGGCCCACGCTGTCCGTCTGGCACGGCACCTCCGACACCACCGTCGCCCCCGTCAACCAGCGCGAACTCGTCGAGCAGTGGACGCACGTGCACGGCACCGACGCCACCGCCGACGCCTCCGACACCGTCGCCGGCTACCCGCACCGCGTCCACCGCGACGCCGGGGGCGAACCCGTCGTCGAGGAGTACGAGATCACCGGCATGGGACACGGGCAGCCCGTCGACCCGGGCAGCGGCGCCGGGCAGTGCGGCCGGGCCGCACCGTACGTGCTGGACGTCGGCATCTGCGCCGCGCACCACATCGCGCAGTTCTGGGGCATCGGCGGCGGCGACCCGGGCCCCGGCCCCGACCCGGAGCCCGGCGACGGCACGGCGGTGCTCGGCAGCGACGACGCGCGCGACGGCTACGTCAAGGCCGCCGCGGACGGCTCCTCCGCCACCGTCGGCACCCTGGAGGGCACTCTCGGGCTGGCCGTCGGCCGCGGCGTGGACGGGCGCCACAGCCGGACCGTGCTGTCCTTCGACACCTCTGCCCTGCCCGACGGCGCGACCGTCACCGGGGCGCACCTGACCGTCGCCCGCACCTCCGGCAGCGGCGATCCGTGGGCCGACCCGGCGGGGAACACGCTGGTGGCGGACGTGCACGGCGGCTGCCTGGGCGGCAGCTGCACGGTGGCGGCCGACGACTGGTCGGCGCCCGCCGACGCGCCCGCCGCCGCACGGGTGCCGCGCCCCGCCTCCGGAACGGCGGAATCCGGCACGTTCGACGCGGCGGGGCTCGCCGCGATCGACCCCGCCGGGACGACGCAGGTGCGGCTGCGGTTCGCCCAGGCCCCGGCCGGTACGGCGTACGTCTTCCTCGGCGCGGCCGACCGGGCGACCCTGACCGTGACCTACCGGACCTGACCCGCGGGCACGGCGCGCGCGGGCTGCCACCGGCCGGGCGGCAGCCCGCACGGCCAGCCGTCCCGTGCGAGGCGACCCGACGGACGCCCGTGCGCGCTACTCCGCGTCGTGCACGAGCAGCGCGATCTGCACCCGGTTGTCCAGCGCCAGCTTGGTGAGGATGCGCGAGACGTGCGTCTTCACCGTCGGCACGCTCATGTACAGCCGCGCCGCGATCTCCGCGTTGGACCGGCCCTCGCCCACCGCCCGGGCGACCTCGCGCTCCCGGTCGCCCAGCGAGGCGAGCCGCGCGCGGGCCCGCGCCGCACGAACCGCGCGCGGGTCGTCGCCGTCGCCGCCGTCCTCCGCGACGCGCGCGATCAGCCGGCGGATCACCGCCGGAGACAGCACCGGCTCGCCCGCCGCCACCTTCCGCACCGCGTCCACGATCTCCTGCGGCGGGGTGTCCTTCAGCACGAACCCCGCGGCGCCCGCGCGCAGCGCCCGCAGCACGTACGCGTCCGTGTGGAAGGTGGTCAGCGCGATCACCTCCGGCGGGTCCGGACGCCGCCGGAGCGCCTCCGTCGCCGCCAGGCCGTCCACCCTGGGCATGCGGACGTCCATCAGCACCACGTCCGGGGCGTGCGCGTCGACCAGCGCCTCCACCACGTCGCCGTCCGCCGCCTCGTCGACCACCTCGATGTCCGGCGCGCCTCCGAGCATCAGCCGCAGACCGGACCGTACGAGGGCGTCGTCGTCGACCAGCAGGACGCGGTAAGGGGGCGAAGCTCTCACGCCGCCCACGGTATCCGGGCCTCCACGCGGAAGTCGCCGCCCACCCGGCCGTGCACCAGCGTGCCGTCGGCGAGCCGCACGCGTTCGGCGAGCCCCACCAGCCCGTTGCCGCCGCCCGGGATCGCCGCCTCCCCGGCGCCCGGCACCCGGTTGCGCACCTCCACCGCCAGGCCGTCACCCGGCTCGCCCGCCACCCGTACCGTGACGCGCTGCCCGGCCGCGTGCTTCCGGGCGTTGGTCAGGCACTCCTGCACCACCCGGTAGGCCGTACGCCCCGCTGCGGCCGGCACCGCCCCGGGATCGGCGACCCTCCACTCGGTGACCACGTCCGCCCCCGCCTCCCGCGCCTCCTCCACCAGCCGCGCCACGTCCGCGAGAACCGGCTGCGGCCGCAGCGCCCCGCCCGGCTCCCGCAGCACGCCGACGACCTCGCGCAGATCCTCCAGGGCCTGGTGCGCGCTGTCCCGTACGACGCCCGCCGCGCGCCGGATCTCCTCCCGCGGCGCGTCCGGATGGAACTCCAGCGCGCCCGCGTGCACGCTCAGCAGCGACAGCCGGTGGGCGAGGACGTCGTGCATCTCGCGGGCGATGCCCTCCCGGGCCTCCCGCCGCGCCTCCTCGGCGGCCCGTTCCGCGCGCTCCCGCAGCGAGGCGACGAGCTGGCGACGGGAACGCACGTACAGGCCCCAGCTCAGCGCCGCGGCCACCAGCGCGAAGTAGGTCAGCGCGCTGTCCGTCTCCTCGGCGCCCGGGTCCGGGGCGCGGGCCAGGAAGACCGGCACCGGCGCGTACGCCAGGACGGCGAGCCACCCGGTGGTGCGCGGCGGGCGCAGCACGGCCACCGTGTAGAGCGCCGCCAGCGTCGCACCGGTGACGAAGTGCGAGACGGTGCCCGCCACCAGCAGCGCCACCGCGAGCTGCACCGGCCACCGCCGCCGCAGGAACAGCGCACCGCACGCCAGCGCGCCGGTCGCCTGGTCGGCGGCCAGCAGCGTGGGCGACAGGCCCGGGTCGACCACCACCGAATCGGCGGTCAGTACCGAGAAGCCCGCCGCGGCGAGGAAGAGACCGACGTCGGCCAGCCGGTCCCGCGTCGAGGGGCGCATCACCGCCGAATGTACGGGCCGCCGCGCCCCGCCGCGCCCTCTTGGCCGCCGCCCCGCGCGAGCATGAACCGAAGGACGACACGGCCGCCGACATCCCGGTACTTCCGTCGTACCCGCCCGATGCCGACGGCCGATACCGCCCGCCCACGCCGCCGGGCAGCCTCGACGGCATGAAGGGCTTCCTCGGATTCGTCTGCTTCGTTCTCCTCAGCCAGGGCGTCGGCGGCCTCCTGCACACCTGGACGGACGGCTGGTTCACCCTGTGGGCGCTCACCCACCGCATCGGCTTCCTGGACGGCTACCACGTGTACGTCGACGTGCTGCTGATCGTTCTCGGCCTCGCCGTCGGCTCGGCGGGCGAGAAGGTCAAGTCCTCGGCCTGACCGGTCACTTCAGGGCGACTGCCTCCTCGTTGCGACGCGGCTGCCGGGTGTCCGGGAGCCGCAGCACGCACAGCAGGCTGGCCGCGCACACCACGGCCAGGTAACCGCCCACCGCCCACTCCGCCGTCCCGGCCCCCGCCGAGGCGGCGATCCGCGTGGCCGCCAGCGGGGCGACCGCCCCGCCGAGGACGGCGCCCAGGTTGTACGACACGGCCGTGCCCGTGCAGCGCACCCGGGCGGCGAACAGCTCGGGCAGATACGCGCCCTGCACGCCGAGCATCACCACCAGCGCCAGCAGCGTCACCGCCGCGCCCGCCGCGATCCACACCGGCTCACCGGTGCGGAGCAGCAGCAGGTACGGCACGATGCACACCACCATCGCCGCGTACCCGGCCAGGCTCATCCGGCGGCGGCCGAAGCGGTCCCCCAGCGCGGCCGCCACCGGCGTGGCGAGGCCCATCACCGCGACCGCGGCCATCAGGCAGGCGAGCATCGTCGTCGGGTCCATCCCCAGCGGGCCGGTGGCGTGCGCCAGCGACCACGCGACGACGCCGTAGTACAGGGCGTACGCCCCGGCCGTCGCCCCCGCCACCAGCAGCACCCGGCGGCCGTGCCCGCGCACCACCTCGGCGAACGGCGCCGCCGCCCGCCCCTCGGCCGCCACCCGCCGGAACTCCGGCGTCTCGCCCAGCCCGTGGCGCAGCGCGTACCCGGCGACCATCAGCACGCCCGCCGCCCAGAACGGCACCCGCCAGCCCCAGGCGAGGAACGCCTCCTCACTCAGCCCAGCGGACATCGCCAGCATCAGCCCGTTCGCCAGCAGGTAGCCGACCGCCGGCCCGACCTGCGGGAAACCCGCCCACAGCCCGCGCCGGTGCGGCGGGGCGTGCTCCGACGCGAGCAGGACGGCACCGGTCCACTCGCCGCCGACGCCCAGACCCTGCACGAAGCGCAGCAGCACCAGCAGGGCGGGCGCGGCGACGCCGAGGGTGTCGTAGCCGGGCAGCAGCCCCACACCGACCGTCGCCAGGCCGGTCGTCAGCAGCGAACCGAGCAGCACCGTGCGACGCCCGAACCGGTCGCCGACGTGACCGAACAGCACCGAACCCAGCGGGCGGGCCAGGAACCCGGCGGCGAATGCGCCGAAGGCGGCCAGCAGCCCGGCCGTGGGGGAGAAGGTCGGGAAGAACAGCGGACCGAACACGAGCGCGGCGGCGACGCCGTAGACGCTGAAGTCGTAGTACTCGATGGCTGTTCCGGCGAAGCACGCGGCGGCGATCCGCCCCATCCGCGGGCGCCCCGCCGCCGGTCCGGCCGACGCGCCGAGGCGCGACGCCCCCGCGGTGCCGGGTGCCTGCTTCGCACCGTCCCCGTCCGGGCCGTGGGACTGCGCCCCGGGGCGGGGCGTCGGCCCAAACGACGCTCCCCGCCCCGGTCCCGGGCGCCCGGTGGGGCGTTCGGCCTCCGCCGCCCGCACCGGCGCGGCGGAACGTACCGACGACCCCGTCGGGCGGCACCGCTCGGCCGCGCCCTTCCGCCGCTCGGGCCCGCCTCCCGCTCCGGGGGTTCCGCCCCGGAGCCCTGTGGGCGACGCGGCGGAACCCGTGCCGGCGGGCACCGCCGGAGTCGCCCGGCCGCTGCCGTGAGGGACGGTCGCCGCCGGGGCGTCGTCCCGTCCGGCGGTCCCGGGCACCGCCGAAGGCGGGTCGTCCCCCGCGGGGCGTGCGGGCGGCACCGCCGGATCGACGGCCGCGGGGGGCCGCGGCGGCTCCGCCGCCTCCGGGCGGTGGTCCGTCATCCCGGGGTGCCCCTTCCGTCGGTGGTGACGTCGGCGAGCCAGTCGCGGGCGCGGGCGTCGAAGTCGAGGGCGGCGCGGGCGCCCCGCAGCCGCAGCGGGGCGAGTTCGGTCCGCATCCGCGTCACCGCGTCGACGAGCCGCGCCGACCGCACGCCCTCCGTCAGCTCCAGCGCATGCCCCCACGTGGTGCAGGCGCGCTCGACCTTGCCCTGACGGCACTGCATGGCACCGGTGTGCGCGAGGCTGAGCGCGGCGATGCGGCGCTGCGCCCCGCCGCCGCCCGAGCTCCACTCCGCGCGCGCGAAGTGGGCCTCCGCGAGGGCGGGTTCGCCCAGCGCGGCGGCCGCCTTCCCCAGGTGGTTGCGCACGCAGGGCGCCGACGACCCCCAGAGCGCGGCCCAGTACGGCAGGGCGCGTTCGTCGGCGCCCTCCCCGAGCCGCAGGGCGCGGGAGGACTCCGCGATCGCCTCCCGGCGCCGCCCCTGTACGGCGAACGCCCGCGCCCGGGTGGCGGCGTAGAGCGACGCCGACGCCGGGTCGGCCCGCGTGCCCAGGCGTTCCAGCGCCGCGTCCATCAGCTGCACCGTGTGCTCGGGACGACCGCACTCCATCCCGTGGTGCGCCATGACCCGCAGCACGAACGCCTCGTGCGCCGGTTCGCCCGCCGCACGGGCGAACGCCAGGGCGCGCAGGTAGTAGCGCTGTGCCAGCCCGGGGCGGTTCCCGTCGTACGCCTTCCAGCCCGCCAGGTACGCCAGGCACCCGGCGGTGGTGAGCATCTGCCGCCGCTGCGTCTCGGAGCGGAACCGTGCGCGGCAGAACGCGGCCACGTCCGAGTGCAGGTACTGCACGACCGCGGAGGCGCCGTGCCGGCCCCCGTGGCGTTCGTCGGCCAGGGTGAACAGCTCCAGCATGGCGCGTGCCGCGGCGACGTCCCCCGCCCCGGCGCGGGCGCCGCCACCAGCCGTACCCACGACCCCGGCGCGGGCCGCGACCTCCTCCGCCCGGTGCGGCGGCACCGCCGCCAGGGCGACCGCGTAGGCGGCCCGCACCGTCTCCGTACGGCCCGCCAGGTCGTCGCGGGTGAGCCGCGTCAGCGCGGCCACCGGATCCTCACCGAGTCCTCCGCCGCCCGTGGCGAAGGAACCGTCGCCGGGGGATCCCGGCCCGGCCGCCGTCCCGCCGTCGCCCGCGTCCGCGTCCGCGCCACCGCTCGACGTGTCGTACCCCGGTGCGTGCAGGCCGAGTTGCTCCGGCACCAGGGCCCGGCCAAGCCGCCGCGCGAGCGCCTCCGTCAGCGCGCGGGCGGTCGTCGCGGAAGGCCGGGTTCCGGCCACCCAGTGCGCGACCGCGGAGGAGTTGGTGCGCGTCCGGCCGCCGCTCTCGGCGGCCACCGACCTGACGTCCCTGGCGATCTCGGCGTAGGTGCAGCCCGCCTCGTGAATCGCCCGCCGGAGGCGGTCGTTCGGCGTCCTGGTGCCCAAGTTTCGCTCCATTCGGTGCGGTTAAGCGGATTAAGCGAGTGGGCGGGGAGCAGAGCCTACACACACTCAGCACGGGCTCGTTGACTTTCTGTAAGGAAGAACCCGCGCGAGGGTGATCCGTCCCATGGTGGACGGACGTAAGGACGTCGGAACGACGAGAAGGGGCTCGGCCACGCATGCGGTGGTACGGGAGTGACGGCGGTTTCCCGTGGTGCCGGTTTACGCGCTCCCGGCGAGGGACACCCCGTGAGCCGAGGAAAACGGCTCCGGGAGCGGGGCGGAGCCGGAAGGCGACCCGGCCGCGAGAGCGGGATCGGGGTGCGGCGGGCCGCCGCACCGACGGGGAAGGCGGGAAGAACATGTATGTCGCGGTCGAACGCGAGTTGGAGTTCTGGCTGGCGATGTCGCCCAAACGCGGCATCCCGGTGCCGGCGCGGCTGAGTTACCGGGAGGACGATCCGCTCGCAGTGCACTTCACCTTCCACGTCGGCACCGAGGCGCCGGTCGAGTGGAGTTTCGCGCGCGACCTGCTGGCCGAGGGGCTGCGCAGACCCTGCGGGCGCGGCGACGTCCGGCTGTGGCCGACGACCGTCGCCGGCCGCGCGGTGCTGTACGTGGCGCTCGCCTCGCTCGACGGCGACGCGCTGCTGACCGCGCCCGCCGAGGAGGTGCGCTCCTGGCTGCGCCTCACGCACCGGCTGGTCGCCCCCGGCACCGAGTCCGTCGCCCAGGCCCTGGACGCGGAACTGGACGCCGTACTGGCCGCCGCGCCGACGAGCGAGGCGCCGACCGACGACCTCTAGAGGCCCGAGGCGGACGCGCAGGCCCGGCGGCAGCCCGGGCCCGGCGGCAGCCCGGGCCGGACGGGCACGAGGGGGCCGCGCACGAAGCGTGAACGCGCGCCGAGGGCCACTCGGCTCAGGGCGAACGCGCGTCCTGTGGACGGCTCCCGAGCCCTGCGGCAGCCTGGGATCATGACTGTGGGCTTCAGCGGCGATGTCGCCGAGTACTACGCGAAGTACCGACGCGGCTACCCGGAGCAGGCGCTGGACGCCCTCCAGGAGACGTTCGGGCTGACCCGCGACGACCTCGTGCTGGACATCGGATGCGGCACCGGACAGCTCGCCCTGCCCCTCGCCGCTCGCGTCCGCGCCGTCCTGGGCCTCGACCCCGAGCCCGACATGCTGCGCCTCGCGCGCGCCACGGCCGCCGAGCAGGACGTGCACAACGTCTCCTGGCTGCTCGGCGCCGACACCGACGTCCCGGCGCTGGGTGCCGCCCTCGGCCCCCGCGCCCTGGGGGCGGCCGTGATCGGCCAGGCCGTGCACTGGATGCGCCACGAGGAACTGTTCCGCGCCCTCTCCCCGCTGGTCCGCCCCGGCGGAGGCGTCGCGGTGCTGGCCAACGGCACCCCGTTGTGGCTCCAGGACACCGACTGGTCGCGATCCCTCCGCGACTGCCTGGAGGCGTACTTCCGCCAGCCGCTGCGCGCCACCTGCGGCACCGGAGATCAGGACCGTCTGGACTACGCCCGGGGACTGCGCGACGCCGGGTTCACCGGTGTGCGGGAGCTGGCCGTGGAGTACGAGGACCGGCTCGGCGTGGACCAGCTCGTCGGCACCGTCTTCTCGGCCATCCCCGCGGAGGACCTGCCCGCGCCACCCGACCGCCCGGCACTCGCCGCGCGCATCCGCGCCGCGCTGCCGGACGTGCACCACGTCATCGAGTCGGTGCGGGTGTCCCTGGTGGTCGGCCGGGCGCCCCACCCCGTGTCGCCCGACAAGGCGGGCGCGCCGCCCGGAGAACGGCCCGCACGAACCCTTCCGGCCGCTCAGGCGTAGAAGGCCCGCTCCAGGCGGCGGCGCAGCTCCGTACGCAGACTGCCCGGCGGAGCCGGAGCCGCCGCCACGAGCGAGGCGGCGATGTCGCGCAGCCGGGTGTTGGTGTGCTGCGAGTGCCGCCGCAGGATGGCCAGCGCCGCCTCGGCGTCCACGCCGTACACGCCCATCACGATGCCCCGCGCCAGGTCGACGTCCTCCTGGCTGTCGCGGGCCGCGGCGATCGCCTCGTCCGCGACCTCGCGCACCTGGCGGTTGACGGCATCGGTGACGTCGACGAAGAAACCGCGCACGCCGATCAGGCGGCCGTCGGTGTCCGACTGGCCGTCGCCGACGACGACCACCCGGCGCACCCGGCCGTCCGCGGCCACGATCCGGTGGTAGCAGCTGTACGGTTCGCCGTCCGCGAGGCACCCCTCCAGCAGCGCGCGGGCGTGCTCGCGGTCGTCCCGGTGCTGGTGCTCCCGCAGCAGCTTGCTGGTCGGGGTCACCTGACCGGGGGTGAGGCCGTGCAGGGTGAAGACCTCGTCCGACCACCACCACGAGTCGGCGACGACGTCGTAGCGGTAGACCCCCGTCAGTTCGCCCGTCGGCTCACCCGACAACTCTGTGACCTCGGCGACCTCGGCATCCTCGGCCATCGGACCTCCCGCACCCCCGGCCTTTCATGGACCCCGTCGCTGCCCAACGTACATCGCCCCGTGCACGGACACGGGCTGGGGATGTGCCCGGAGCAGGCGAACCGAGGCCCCACGCGGGAATACGAGGCCGACGGACGGTTACACGACAGGGAGCCCGCTCGGTCAGAAAGCGGCCCAGCGGGACAGCGTGGGTCGGTGTCGTCCGCGGCGGCACCCCCACGCGACCCGAAGCGGGCTCGGCCGGCCCCCGCCGCAACCGTGGGTCCGTCCCGCCGCCCACCGCCCCCGTTTCGCCTCCGGGCGACCGGCCACCCGTAGGCGCGTGACCACCTCCTCCGCTCCCGGCACCGTCGCCCACGGCTCCGCCGCGGGCCGGTGGGTGCTGGCCGCCACCGTGCTGGGCTCCGCGATGGGCTTCCTCGACGCGACGGTCGTCAACGTCGCGCTCCCCGCGATCGGGGACGACCTGGACGCCGACGTGTCCGAACTCCAGTGGGTGCTGGACGGCTACCTGCTCACCCTCGCCGCCCTGATCCTGCTCGGCGGCTCGCTCGCCGACCGCTACGGACGCCGCCGCGTCTTCTCCGCGGGCGTGGTCTGCTTCACGCTGCCCTCCGTGCTGTGCGCCCTCGCCCCCGACCCGCTGACGCTGATCGTCGCCCGTGCGCTCCAGGGCGTCGGCGCGGCACTGCTGACGCCCGGCAGCCTGGCCATCATCCAGGCCGCCTACCGGCCGGAGGACCGGTCCCGCGCCATCGGGGCCTGGTCGGCGCTCTCCGGCGTCGCCTCCGCGCTCGGACCGCTCGTCGGCGGCTACCTGATCGACGCGCTGTCCTGGCGCTGGATCTTCCTGATCAACGTGCCCATCGGTCTCCTCGTGCTGGCCGCCGCCGCACGGCACGTGCCGGAGAGCCGCGACCCCACCGTCACCGGCCGCCTGGACCTGCGCGGCGGGCTGCTGGCCACGCTCGCCCTGGGCTGCCTCACCTACGCCCTGATCGAAGGTCCGCGCGGCCATCTCTCCGCCCGGGTGATCGGCGCGGCCCTCCTCGTCGGCGTCGCCGCCTCGGCCGCCTTCGTGGTCACCGAACGGCGCGCGCGGACGCCGATGCTGCCCTTCGGGGTCTTCTCCTCGCGGCAGTTCCTCGCCGCCAACGCGGTCACCGTCGTCGTGTACGCGGCGCTCGGCGGGGTCTTCTTCCTGCTCGTGGTCTTCCTGCAGACCTCGCTCGGCTACTCGCCGCTCGAGGCGGGGATCGCCTCGCTGCCGGTGACCCTGCTGATGCTGCTGCTCTCCTCCCGCGCCGGCGGGCTGGCGCAGCGCATCGGCCCGCGCCTGCCGCTCACCGTCGGGCCGCTGCTGCTGGCCTGCGGCATGCTGCTGATGCTGCGCATCGAGGCGGGCAGCGGCTACGTGACCGCCGTGCTCCCGGCCGTCGTCGTCTTCGGCCTGGGCCTGTCCGCCACCGTCGCCCCCGTCACCGCCACCGTGCTCGCCGCCGCCCCCGCGGAGCACTCCGGAGTGGCCTCGGGCATCAACAACGCCGTCTCCCGCGTCGCCCAGCTCGCCGCCGTCGCCGCGCTTCCGCCGCTCGCCGGGATCGCGGGCCGCGACTTCACCGACCCCGGCGCCCTGACCGACGGCTTCCACACGGCCATGCTGATCACCGCGGCTCTCGCTGCCGCCGGTGGCCTCCTCGCCCTGTTCACCATCCGCGGCGACGTCCTCGCGGAGCCCGCCGCGCCCCCGGAGCCCCCGGAACCCGCGCCGCCGGGCGCACCCCCGGCGGGCGAGGCGGAAAGGGAGCGGGAGGCCGCGCCGCGCTCCGCGAGGCGTGCGGCGGCCGAACCCTGCCCGTACGAGTGCCCGATGGCCGGCGCGCCGCTCCGCGTGCCCCCGTCCGGCGAGCGCTGAGCGCGTTCCGCCCGGGGGCGGTCCGGGCCGCCGTCCGTGCGGTACCGCACCGGTTCCGGGCCGTTCCGCCGGAGGTCCCGGGCGACGCATGCGAGCGGGCGTTCCCGCGAAGCGCCCCGGTCGGCGAGACTGCTGGCAACAGACCGTCACCACCGAGGAGCAACCCGATGACCGACGATCCGTCCCCCGCCTTCGACGCCTCCGTGCCGCACTCCGCGCGCATCTGGAACTACCTCCTGGGGGGCAAGGACAACTACCCCGTCGACCGGGCGGCCGGGGACAAGATCTGCGAACTCTTCCCCGGCATGGTCGACGTGACGCGGCACTCGCGCGCGTTCATCGGACGCACCGTCCGCCACCTGGCGGGGGAGGAAGGCATACGGCAGTTCCTGGACATCGGCACCGGTCTCCCCACCGTCGACAACACCCACGAGATCGCCCAGCGGGTGGCCCCCGAGTCGCGGATCGTCTACGTCGACAACGACCCCCTCGTCCTGGTGCACGCCGAAGCCCTGCTGACCAGCCGTCCGGAGGGCGTGACGGCGTACATCGAGGCCGACGCGCGCGACCCGGAGAGCATCCTGGAACAGGCCGCGGAGACCCTCGACTTCTCCCGGCCCGTCGGGCTGATGCTGATGGGCATCCTCGGCCTGGTCCAGGACTACGACCAGGCCCGGTCGGTCGTCTCCCGGCTGATGGAAGCTCTCCCGCCGGGCAGCTACCTCGGGCTGAACGACGGCACCAGCACCGACCCCGCGTACGTCGAGGCCATCCGCCGCCACAACGCGTCCAAGCCGGCCGCGCCGTACACGCCCCGCACCCCGGAGCAACTCGCCGGCTATTTCGAGGGGCTGGAGATGCTGGAGCCCGGCGTGGTGACCTGCTCGCGCTGGCGCCCGGAGGCCATGCCGTGGGGCGAGCCGCCCGAGGTCGCCTGCTACGGGGGAGTCGGCCGCAAGAACGGCTGAATTCCCCACCACACGCGGGAGTTGGGGTCCCCGCTTTCGTCGCTTTCCTGATCTTGGAAAGCCGACGGGAGCGGGGGCTTTTGCGTTTCTCGGCAGGCATGACCGCCGGTCGCACGAGAGGGAGAACGTGTCGCGTTTCCGCTCCCGTGTTGCGGATTTCCTCCAGTCGTGAGTAAGGCGGCGCGGGAGGGGCACCCAGGGCGCCAGGTCGAAAACACGTGCCATCCCGCGCAGCACGCCCCGTGTGGGACACACCGGAAAGAAGGCAGAACGCATGGCGAACACGGAAGGGAAGGGCGGGAGTGACGGCGGAGACGGGCGTACGCCGATCGCCGTCGCGATGCGCAAGGCGGCGTCCCAGCTCTCCGAACTGCTGGGCTCCGCACCCGACTCGGTGTCCGCCATACAGCCGAAGGGCGAGGGCTGGTCCGCGCACGTCGAGGTGGTCGAGATCGAACGAGTGCCGGACACCACCAGCGTGATGGCGACATACCGGGTCGAACTGGACAAGAAAGGTGACCTTCTCGGCTACGAGCGGACCCATCGCTACGCCCGGGGCCAGATCGACCGGCGCTGACGCGACGGACGGCGACCCCTACCCCCCGGCCGGTTTGCCCCCTGCGCCCGGCCGGTCCCTCACAGCAAGGAAGTGCCGCAATGACCGTGATGCAGCAATCAGCACCGGCCGCGCGGGAACATGGCTCGCGCGGCGGAAATCTCTATGACGTCCTCGAGCTCATTCTCGACCGCGGCCTGGTGATCGACGCATTCGTGCGCGTGTCCCTCGTCGGTATCGAGATACTCAAGATCGACGCACGCATCGTGGTGGCGAGCGTGGACACGTATCTGCGTTTCGCCGAGGCCTGCAACCGGCTCGATCTCGAAGCCGGCAACAAGGCGCCCAGTACGCTCACCGATCTCACCAGCGAGTTGACCGAGGGCGGTGCCAAGGGAAAGTCCAAGGGCGCGCTGAGCGGAGCCGTCGAAGCCGTCAGCGAATCCCTGACGAAGGGACGTGACGACGACGAGGGCGAGCGCGAGCGCGAGCCGCGGCGCACCAGGACCGAGGCCGGCTCGTCCTCCGGCAGCCGCCGCACCACCCGCCGGAAGGCGAGCGAGGAGTAACGGATGTCCGTCTATCTCTACGCCGTCACGGCCGCCGGGCATCCGCATCGACTGGACGGGCTGCACGGCGTCGGCGACCCCGCCGGGGCCCTGCGCAGCCTGCGCGCCCGCTCCGTCGCGGCCGTGGTCAGCGATGCCCCCGCCGAACTGCGGGCCAAACGGCGCGACCTCATGGCGCACGAGAACGTGCAGGAACGGCTGCTGGAGGACGGGGCCGTGCTGCCGATGCGCTTCGGCCTCGTCGCCGGCTCCGACGACGAGGTCCTCGCCGCGCTCGACGAGCACGCCGCCGCCTACGAGCAGGCACTGCGCGAGGTCGAGGGCTGCACCGAGTACCACCTGCGGGTCGCGCGCGACGAGGACGACATGCTGCGCGAGATCGTCACCCAGTCCGACGAGGCACGGAAGCTGAACGACCGCACCCGGCAGGACCCCGCCTCGCACGCCGACAAGGTCGCACTCGGCGAGCTGATCAGCCACGAGATCGAACGGCGCCGCGAGCGTGCGGCGGAGGACGTGGTCCACGCCCTGTCCGATACGGCCGTCCGGCACGTGGTGGGGCAGCCGAACCGGGACCACCTCGTCGCCCTCTCCTTCCTCGTCCGGCGCGAGCGCAGCGGCGACTTCTCACGGGCCGCGCAGCACCTCGCCGACGACCTGGGCGCCGGAGCACAGCTCACGCTGCACGGTCCCCTTCCGCCCTACAGCTTCGTCTGACGGACGGCACCCTCATGGGACTGATCAGCCAGATCCTCACGTTCCCGCTCGCCCCCGCCCGCGGCGTGGGGTGGGTGCTGGACCAGGTGGTACTCGCCGCCGAGCGCGAGTACTACGACCCCGAGCCGGTGCGCCGCGAGCTGCGCGACCTGGAACAGGCGCTGCTCGACGGGCGCATCGGCGAGGAGGAGTTCGACCGTCGCGAGGACGAACTGCTGGACGAGCTGGAGTGGCTCGAGGCGAACAGCGAAGAGGTCGAACGGCGGGGCTGACAGCCCCGAGGCACCACGTAACACGCGCCCAGCTCGCAGCGGGCGTCTACGGAGGAGCACGACATGAAATGCACCGCGAAGATAGGAACCGCGCTCGTCGGGGGCTACCTGCTCGGGCGCACCAGGAAGGCGAAGCTCGCCCTCGGGCTGGGCATGTTCCTGGCCGGCAGGAAACTGAGCCTGGACCCCAGGGAACTCGCCACCACCCTCGCCAAGTCGCCGGTCCTCGGGGGACTGAGCGACCAGGTGCGCGACCAGCTCGTGCACGCCACCCGGGAAGCGGCCACCAAGGCGGTCACCCAACGGGCCGACAGCCTCGCCGACTCCCTCCACCGGCGGACCCTGCGCTTGGAGGGCGCCGACGACGAGATCCCGGCGGACGAGGACGACGAGCGGGACGAGCACGACGACGCCCGGGCCGCCGACGACGCCGGCGAAGAGAAGAGGGAGGAGCACGAGGAGGACGGCCGCCGTGCGGAGGCGGACCTCGACGAAGAGCCCGACCGGCCCGCCCCGCGACGCAAGGCCGCCCCCGCCCGCGACCGTACACAACGTCCGGCCCCTGCCCGCAAGACCGGGGCGAAGGCGACCCGCGCGACCGGCGGGCGGCCCCGCAAGGCCGCGGCGGGCACCGCCAAGACGGCCCGCAGCAAGACGGCCCGCACCAAGCCCGCCCGTACCAAGGGGGCCCGCGATGAGTGACAGCCTCACGAAGATGAAGGACGAGGTCACCGGCAGCCCGGCTGCGGACCGCCTCAAGGAGGAACTGCAGTCCTACCTCCAGGCGCGTGCCCAGCACGCCGTATCCGGACTCGGCCAGAAGCTCGGCGACACCGTCACCCGGCTCGGCGACCCGACGGCCGGCGGCGGCCTGCTCGGAAGCCTCGGCAAGGGAGGGAAGGCACTGGCCGAGGGCGACTCCCCGGCCAAGGCGGCGTTCGCCGTCGGGAAGGACGCCGTGAAGGAGAAGATCAAGGGCGTCTTCGGCGGCGGCCGCGGCAAGAGCGGCGGCGGCAAGTCGAAGAGCGTCGTCATCGTCGAGGACATCGACGTCGGCGTACCCGTGCGCGAGGCGTACGACCAGTGGACGCAGTTCCAGGAGTTCAGCACCTTCGCCAAGGGCGTGGTGAGCGTCGAGAAGGCGGACGACACCACGAGCAACTGGAAGGTGAAGGTCGCCAAGTCGACGCGGAGCCTCCGCGCCAACGTCACCGAGCAGGTTCCGGACGAGCGGATCAGCTGGACCACCGAGGGCGACAAGGGCACCGTCAAGGGCGTGGTGACCTTCCACCGGATCGCCGACAACCTGACGCGCGTGCTGCTCGTCCTGGAGTACTTCCCCGGGGGCTTCTTCGAGAAGACCGGCAACATCTGGCGCGCCCAGGGGCGCCGCGCCCGGCTCGACCTGAAGCTCTACCGCAAGTTCATCATGATGCGTGGCGAGGCCACCGACGGCTGGCGCGGCGAGATCCGCGACGGCGAGGTCGTGGTGGACCACGAGACCGCCGTCGAGGAGGAGGAACAGGCCGCGGAGGAGGAGGCCCGGGAGGCGGGCGAGTTCGCTGAGGACGACCAGCGGGACGAGGAGCCGGAGGACCTCGACGAGGACGAAGAGACCGACGAGGACGCCGAGTACGACGCCGCCGAGGACGAACTCTCCGAGGACGAGGTTCCGAACGACGCCTACGAGGACGAGGAGGAGTACGGAGACGAGGACCCCGAGGAAGAGGATGCGCGCGCCGACGAGCGTGAACCCGCCAGGACGGGAGGCTGAGGAACCGCCATGCCGGAACCGGTAGCCGCCCGCATGGGACCGTCCCCGTACCGGGGCGCCCAGCAGCCGTACGGCCAGAACGGCTCCTCCGCCAACCTGGCGGACATCCTGGAGCGCGTCCTCGACAAGGGCGTCGTCATCGCGGGCGACATCCAGATCAATCTGCTCGACATCGAGTTGCTGACCATCAAGCTCCGGCTCCTGGTCGCGTCCGTCGACAAGGCCAAGGAGATGGGCATCGACTGGTGGGAGCACGATCCGTCGCTCTCCTCCGGGGCGCGCGGTCACTCCACACGCTCCTCGGGCCCCGGCCAGGTCCGGGACGGGACACGCGAAGCCCTGCCCGAACCCGCGGCGGACGGCACCGCCGGTCACGGCGCGCGCGACGGCGGTACGGGCGGCCATGGCGGCCATGAGGGCGGCCGGGGCCTGGCCGAGGAGAACGAACGGCTCCGCGCCGAGATCGACCGGCTGCGTGCCGCCGGCGGAACGCCCGAAAGGTGACCGCGATGACAGAACCCGCCCTGCTGAGCTACGTCTATGCCATCGGCCGGTGCCACTCCCTGGCGGAGCTGCCCACCGGTCTCGCCGACCTCACCGGGATCGGCGAGGCCCACATCCGCGTCGTCGGCGCGCACGCGCTCGCCGCCGTGGTCTCCAGCGTCCCCGCCGAGGAGTTCGATGACGAGGGCTTCCGCGCGCAGCTGGAGGACCTCACGCGGCTGGAGACCGTGGCCCGGGCCCACCACGCCGTGGTGGACAGCGTGGCCGGACGGGCGACCGTCCTTCCGCTGCGACTGGCGACCGTCTACCGCGACGACGCCGGCGTGGCCCGGATGCTGCACGAGGCGGAGGACCGTTTCTGCGCTCTGCTGGACCGGCTCGACGGCCGTGCCGAGTGGGGCGTGAAGGTCTACGCGTCCCCCGACGCCGCACCGCGGGCCGACGAGTCCGTCACCGCACCGGGCTCCGCCCCGGCCGGTGCCGAGGACCTCAGCCCCGGCCGGGCCTATCTCCGGCAGCGCAAGGCGCAGCGCAGCCGGCACCAGGACGCCTTCCAGGCCGCCGCCGACACGGTGGAACGCATCGCCGCGCTGGCGGAGGCGTACGCCGCCGAAGGTGTCCCGCACCGCCCGCAGAGCGGCGAACTCGCCACCGGGGAGGGAGAGAACATCAGCAACGTGTCCTACCTCGTGCCGCACGACCGGGGTGAGGACTTCCGTGCCGAGGCCGAGGCGGCCGCACGCGAGGCCGGCGGCGTGCGCGTCGAGGTGACCGGCCCCTGGGCGCCGTACTCCTTCGCCGAGGCGCCGCCGGCCCCCACGCTGGAGGGCAGCGGTGGACGGTGACCTCACGCTGCACGGCCTCGGAGGGGACCACGACGGCCGCGCCCCCGTGGACCGGCAGGTCGCGCTGATCGACCTGCTGGACCGACTGCTGACAGGGGGCGCGGTCCTCACCGGTGACCTGGTCCTCTCCGTCGCCGACGTGGACCTGGTCCGCATCAACCTGCGCGCCGTCGTCCACGCCGTCGGTCCCGACCAGCCCGCCCCCTGGTGAACCACCCCGCCCACTCCGAGGGAGACCCGCGATGCCCGAACCGACGACGACGCACGGCATCCGTCTGGACGACGTCGCCCGCGCCGCGGCGCGCGCCTTCGACCTGCTGCCGGCCGGGCCCGAGGGCGCCGAGCCCGGCGGCGGCCTCGCCCAGCGGGTGCGCACCGATCCGGAGACCGTCGAACGCGACCTGGCCAAGCTGGTGCTGACACTGGTCGAACTGCTCCGCCAGCTGATGGAGCGCGCTGCGCTGCACCGGGTGGAGGAGGGCGATCTCAGCGAAGAGCAGGAGGAGCGCATCGGCATGACGCTGATGACCCTCCAGGACCGGATGCACGACCTCTGCGCCCGCCACGGCCTCTCCCCGGAGGACCTCAACCTCGACCTCGGCCCCTTGGGTTCCCTGCTGCCCCGCGCCTGAGGGGCGCAGAGTCCGCACGTCCACCGAGTCCGCGGGGTCGCGCCCTTCGTCGGTTGGAACGGCCCCGGCGCGTTCCCGGGAGCGCTCCCACGCCCGGAGCGGCGTAGTCTTCCTTCCGTACGACCCTCTCTGCTTTCAGCAGGGATCTCGGCGGGCGGTGCACTGGGAGCGCTCTCATGAAGCGCGTGTGCGCGGACCCGGAAGACGTCGGCAGGGAGGCCGTCATGGTGCAGCGGAGGCCGGCAGGGCGGCCGACCCTCGAGGAGGTCGCGGCCCGCGCCGGAGTCGGGCGCGGGACCGTCTCCCGCGTGGTCAACAAGTCGCCGCGGGTCCGGGAGTCGACGCGCCTCGTCGTCGAGCAGGCGATCGCCGAGCTCGGCTACGTCCCCAACCGCGCCGCCCGCGCCCTGGCCGGCAACCGCACCGACGCCATCGCCCTGGTGATCCCCGAGCACCAGAAACGCCTGTTCGCCGAACCGTACTTCTCCGACCTCATCCACGGTGTGGGGGACGAACTCGCCGACAGCGAGATGCAGTTGCTGCTGACCTTCGTCCGCTCGGACAAGGAACGCCGGCGCTTCGTGCAGTACGCCCGTGCCGGACGGATCGACGGCGTCCTGCTCGCCTCCATGCACGTCGACGACCCGCTGCCCGACACCCTCGCCGCACTCGGCGTGCCCACCGTGATGAGCGGACGCCGCTCCGCCGAGGAGCCCTGCTCCTACGTCGACAGCGACAACGTCGGCGGCGCGAGGGCCGCGGTCCGGCACCTCCTCGACTCCGGGCGCACCACCGTCGCCACCGTCGCCGGACCCGCCGACATGTACGTCGCCCAGTGCCGCCTGGCCGGGTACCGGCAGGCACTCGACGCCGCGGGCCGGCCGTACGACCCCGCGCTGGTGGCCGCCGCCGACTTCACCGAAGTCGGCGGACGGGCCGCCACCGAACGGCTGCTGCGCGACGCACCCGGACTGGACGCCGTGTTCGCCGCCTCCGACCCGATGGCGCTCGGCGCGCTCGGCGCCCTGCGGGCTGCCGGCCGCAGGGTGCCGGAGGACGTCGCCGTCGTCGGGTTCGAGGACTCCGCACTCGCCCGCCACTCCGACCCGCCGCTGACCACCGTCCGCCAGCCCATCGAGGAGATGGGCCGAACCATGATCCGCGTCCTCCTGGAGGAGATCGCGACGCCCGGCACCGCGTGGCGCCACGTCATCCTGCGCACCGAGCTGGTCCACCGCGCCTCGGCGTGACCGAAGCCGCCCCCCGCGACGGCTCCGGTCACGCCTCCGGCGCGGAACCACCCCCGGGCCGCAGGCTCTCCGCGACGCGTGCCAGCGCACGCGGCGCGGGAATCCACGCCCCCGGAGCCGCGCCCGGGCGGCGGGACGCCCGCCACGCCTGGTGGGCCGCGTGCAGACCGGTCTCCAGGTCCACGATCTCCCGGCTCCCGACCATGCAGAACGCCTCCACCAGCGGCACGAGTCCGCCGTCGGCGTGGTCGGCGCGCTCCATCCGCGCCAGCAGCTCGACCCGGCGCCGCAGCGCGTGGTCCAGATCCGGGCGCAGCAGCGCCGGCAGCGTCCCGTCCTCCCGCTCGCCCGTGCGGGGCCGGGCGTCGGTGCCCGCGTCGGTGTCGGTGCCCGCGTCGGTGCGGGGGCCCGTGCCGGTGTCGGTGCGGTACCACCACCGGCCGTCCCGCCCGCGGGCGAGCTGGCCACGCGGCGCCGCGGGCCGCGGCGAGCGGAGCGGGCGGTAGACGGTGAGCGCGTCGGCGTCGGGCGGACGGCGGACGCTGCGGGGGAGCAAGGGCATGGGACGGCCTTCCTCACGGGTGGGCGGGTGACGGTCGGTGGGCGGGCGGCTGCTTCTCAGCCCGTCGGAGCGCTGGTCGGCTGACGAGGGATGAAGAGGGAGCCGGGCGCAGGCGCGGTCTCCGGCGTCCGCGCGGCGCGACGCGTCAGCAGCGCCGTCTGCGTGGTCGCGAGCACCAGCACCTCGCGCAGGTGGTCCGGCCAGGGCCCGGCCTCAAGGCCCCGGACGCCCGCCAGCACCGCGAACGGCCCCCGGTCGCCGACCGCGGCGAGCAGCACGTGATCCCCGACCGCCGTACGCACCGCGGCACCGGACGGGCCGGTGCCGTGCGCACGGGCCTTCAGCAGCGCCTCCTCGCACCCGTCGTCGGCCAGCAGCCGCCAGCCCGTGCTCGACGGCGCGGCGAGGTAGACACCGGCGTCGGTGGACTCGCCGAGGTGCGCCAGCAGGCCCTCCGGCCCGTCTCCCGCGCGGTACAGGCCGTCCACGCAGCGCATCAGGGCGGCCAGCCGCAGGGCGTGGGCGGCGGCCGCGTGGTGACGGGCCGCCCGTACCGCCGCGACGACCTGCCAGGCCGGCGACGGCCGTACCGGGACGAGCAGCGGCAGCCCGGCCGCGGACGTGGCCTCGCCGAGCGCCGACACCGTGCCCGGGTCCGGCGGCTCGTGCCCCGGCCCGGCCAGCACGACCGCTCCGGCCCGCTGACGGGTCAGGACCCGCGCCACGTCGCCCACCCGGGCGCCGGCACGGCACGCGTCGGGCGGAAGCACGGCGAGAGCCCCGGGCCGCAGGTCACGGGGGGAGGAGCCGTCGGCCCCGCACACCTCCGCCTGCTCCACGGTGTACCGGCCGTGCTCCTCGGCCCGCGCCGGCACCGGGTAGAGGTACGTCAACAGCGGGTTCCCGCCGTCCGTCAGGTCGCGAAGGGTCAGCACGTCCGGCCTCCCGGGCAGGTCGAGGACGGGCATCGCGCTCCCGGCCGACGCTCACGAAACGGCCGAGCCCACGATGCGGCGCCGGGCGGGACGGCCCGACTGTCACGAGCGTGTCAAGCCCACCTGCGACTTTCCCAGAGCGACTTTTTCCCCGTGAATAATGTCAGGGAAAAGCCGAGAGGGGACGGAACATGAAACGTGCAGGTCAGCCCGAGAAACTGCAGAACCTTCTCCGCGCCGCGCGCGCCCGCGTGTCACCCGAACAGGTGGGACTCACCGCCCCCGCGGACCCCCGCGGACGGCACGCCGAGGGCCTCACCCAGAACGACATGGACACCCTGCTCGCCGCCCGCCCCGACACCTACGCCCGGCTGGAACGCGGAAAGATCCAGCGCCCCTCCCGCGAACTCCTCGAAGGCGTCGGCCGCGCCCTGGAACTCACCGCGACCGAATGGCGGGAACTGTGGGCCTACGCGCTCGGCCAGGAGCCGCCGGACGTCCTCGACCCGCACGCGGACACCCACATCCCCCAGGTGTGGCACCGCATCTGCGGCGAACTGGCCAGCATGGCCTACATCATCAGCGGCGACTGGACCCTGCTCGGCCACAACCCCGCGTTCACCGAACTCTTCCCCGGCGCACGGCCGCCGAGCAACGTCCTCCGCTGGATGCTGCTCGACGACGAGGCACGCGGACGCACCCTGGTCGACTGGGAGACCGCGTGGGCCCCGGCCGTCATGTCGCAGCTCCGCATCGCGCACGCCGCCCGCCCCTACCAGCACACGCTCACCCGCATCGTGCACGAGGTGATGGACGACCCGGTCGCCGGTCCGCTCTACCGGCGCGACCCCCGCGCCGAGATGCACCCCGACGGCGACGTGCGTCCCCTCCACCACCCCCGCCTCGGCCCCGGCCACGCCCACATCGGCGCCGCCAACCTGATCGCCGCCGCCGGCGCCCGCTTCATGGTCGTCCACTTCACCCCCGGCCCCGCCGCCCCCGCTCTCCCCGCTCCGGCCCCTTCCTGAGCCCAGAGCGGTGTTTCCCTCGGCCCGGGTTCTCCCTACGCTCGAACCGGAGTGCCGGTACATTCACTTCGCCCGCCACGGGCTCCGAAGCTGGGGGGAACATGACGGTCGCGTACTCGGCCCGGCCCGAGGTCGCCGTACCCGCGCACGAGGTGACCACGGACCAGATCCTCGCCGACATCACGGCGAGACACCCTGGGCACCCCAAACTGGTGGCCATCCGGCGCGTGATATCCCGCCTCGGCGTCGAACGCCGCCGGTTCATGCGCCCGCTGCCCGAGGTCACCGGCACGACCGAGATCGCCGCACGCAACCGGCAGGCCTACGAGGACGCCCGGGACCACGCCGTCCTGGCCGTCTCCCGCCTGCTGGACCGCACCGGCACCGACCCCTCCCGCGTGGACGCCGTCGTCACCAGCCACACCACCTCCTGGACCTCCCCCGGCCTCGACGTGGCGCTCTGCAACGCGTTCGGACTCCGCCCCGACGCCGCCCGCGTCCCCATGGGCAGCCTCGGCTGCGTCGGCGGCGCGCACGCCCTCGCCCGCGCCGCGGACCTCCTGCGCACCGGCCGCGCCGAAACGGTCCTGGTGGTCGTCGCCGAGACGCTGAGCACCGTCTACCAGCACGCCGACACCACGCTCGAAGCCATGATCTACAAGGCGCTGTTCGGCGACTCCGCCGCCGCCACCCTCGTCACCCGCGCACCGGCCGGCCCGGGCTTCGCCGTCACCGACCACACCGAGATCCTGCTGCCCCACAGCACCGACCGCTACCGCGGCCGACTCGACGCCGGCGGCCTCCACTTCGACTCCACCGGCGCCGCGCTCACCGCCACCGGCGACGTCCTGCCCCACCTGCGGCCCTGGCTCGACACCCACCCCGCCCCCGCGTGGGCCGTCGTCCACCCCGGCGGGCCGCGCATCCTCACCGACACGGCCGCAGCCCTCGGCCTCGACGCCGAACGCGACCTCCGCCACTCCTGGCACAGCCTCCGTGAACGCGGCAACCTCGGCGGCGCCGCCGTCCTCGACGTCCTCGCCCGCCACCACGACGACCCGCCCCCGCCCGGCGCCCCCGGCCTCCTCCTCGCCTACGGCCCCGGCTTCACCGCCACCGCCCTCACCGGCCACTGGCACACGCCCTGACGCCCCATGATGCCGACTCAGCGCTCGAACCGGCTCGGAAAGGGGAAGTAGCCCTCCAGGAAGCCCCCGATCCTCGCAGCAACGGCCTCCTGCTGCTCCGGAGGCGTGTGCACGTCGTTCAGGCAGAAGAAGTCGTAGCGCCGCGTCCGGGCCAACTCCTCCAGAGACTCGGCCGCGTCGGGCTTCGCCACGTCGATGTAGCGCAGCTTGTACGCACCCGGCACCGCTCGCCCGGTGAGGTAGGCGTAGTGGTGGTGGAGCGAAGCTCCCATCGCGATGTCGGTCACCGACCGGAACCGCGACCGGCTCGTCCTGTCCACATCCTCGGCGAACCGTTCCGTCAGCTCCTCCATCACGGCACGCACCTGCGGGTGCGGCGTGTGCATGAACTTGTTGACCGTGAACCTGCCGTGGTCCTCGAGGAGCAGCTTCCGGACGTTCTTCCCGGCCGAGTTGGGCGCCGGCTCATCGGGATGCGGGTCGCCCAGACCCAGCTGGAAGGGGGAGAAGGGGAGCTTCGCGATGCCGTTCCCGTGGAAGAAGTGGCCTGCTGTGACCGGCCGTCCGACGAAGACGTCGTCGTTGAAGTACAGATAGTGCTCCGAGAGACCGGGTATGCGGTGCAGCTGCGTGCCGATGGCATGGGAGTTGAAGACCGGCAACGCGGCCGGATCGGCGAAGATCTCCTTGTGGTCCACGACCCGGACCCCGTCCGCCTCGTCGTCCAGCCAGTGCGGCGTCTGCCCGTCCGTCACGATGTAGACGTTGCGCACGAAGGGCGCGTACATCTCCAGGGAGCGCAGGGAGTACTTCAGCTCGTCGTGATCCGTGTACCGCGAAGCGCCGGTCTCGCGGGCGTGCATGCGGAGCCCACCACCGGTGCGGTACTCCTCCCGCTTGGCGCGGAGTTCCGGATCGGCTCCGTCCACCCACGTGTACACCACGTCGACGGGGAAGCCGACGCCGTCGAGACGCTGCGGGAAGAGGTCCCGGTACGTCGGGTGCTCACGGTCTTCGACCCGTCGCACCGCCGGTACCCGGGCCTCCGCAGGCAGTGTGTCGGTCACCGAGTTGAGGCGAGGCGCCACGTCCGCCGGTACAGCCGACGCCCAGTGCTTCACCTACGACGGCCAGCGTCGGCTGGCCGAGGACTGGACGTCGACCCGCACGCCGGACCGTGCCGCCGGTACGGGAGGCACGGATGCCGCCTGCCAGGAGGGCCCGTCACAGGCCACCGTCGGCGGCACAGCCCCCTATTGGCACACCTACGGCTACGACGCTGTCGGAAACCGCACCTCCGAGACCGCTCACGGACTCGGCGGAGCCGCGACCCATACGAAGACGTACACCTACGGCGAGAACGGCGAGGGCCCGCACCAGCTGACCAAGGTCGTCACCGAGACCGAAGCAACCGAGAGCTCTCCCGCCGTCACCTCACAGGACACGTACACCTACGACCCGGCGGGCAACACGGAGACCCGTGTCCTGAACGGCGACACCCAGTCGCTGACCTGGGACAAGCAGAACGACCTCACCAAGGTGACGAACGCCGACGGCAGTGAGGCGTCCTACGCGTACGACGCCGCCGGCGGTCGTGTCCTGCGGGATGCGCCCACGGAGAAGACGTTCTACCTCCCTGGCATGGAGCTGCACCTGGACAAGTCCTCCGGGGCAGTGACGGCCAGCCGGTACTACGCCTTCGGCGACCAGACGGTCGCCGTCCGGAAGACCGGAGAAGGGGTCACCTTCCTCGCAGGTGACCACCACGGCACCGCACAGATCGCGATCGACGCCAAGACCGGGGACACGCAGCGCCGTCGCCTCGACCCCTTCGGCCAGGGCCGCGACGCCGACTCCGCCGACCCGTCGAAGTGGGTCGACGACAAGGGCTTCGTAGGAGGCACCAACGACGAGACCTCAGGGCTCGTCCGGCTCGGCGCCCGCGAGTACGAACCGTCGACGGGACGCTTCGTGTCGGCCGACCCGGTCATGGTCCTCACGAACCCCCAGCAGATCAACGGCTACTCGTACGCCAACCACAATCCAGTCACGACATCGGACCCGACCGGCACCTGTGCGGACATCGACTGCCCCACCCGGCCGTGCCCCGACTGCATGAACAACATGCCGGGTGACGACACGCCGGTCGTGCGACTCTCGCCGAACGCGGAAGCCGCCGGCATGACGCTGCAACAGGCGCTGAACAAGCGGTCGACCTCCAGCAACAACGACGCCCAGAGCCGCGCGGACGCCGCCAAACAGCGCGCCATCGCCATAGCGAAGGAACTGGGCCAGATCGTCGCCGACGAACTGGGCATCACGGATGCCTTGGACTGCTTCACCACGGGCAGTCTGGGGGCCTGCGGCGCAACAGTGGGCAATATCGTCACCACCTTGATCGGTGGTGGCCCGATCACCAAGCTGATCGCCAAGTACTTCTGGCGCGTCGACAAGGCCATCGCTCTCGGTAAACGGATCGTCAGCCTGGGAAAGAAGCTCTGGGCATCCTTCAAGGACTGGCGTAAGGCGAAGAAGGCGGCCGACGCCGCGCCTTCCTGCCCGACCAACAGCTTCGTCCCAGGCACGAGAGTCCTGATGGCCGACGGCACGACGAAGGCCATCGAGGACGTAGACATCGGCGACAGGGTGGTCGCCACCGACCCAGAAACGGGCGAGACGAGAGTCGAGACCGTCACGGCGGAGATCCGAGGCGAAGGACTCAAGCACCTCGTCAAGGTGACGATCGACCTGGACGGTGAACGCGGCGACGAGACCGCCTCCGTCACCGCGACCGACGGCCACCCCTTCTGGGTACCCGAACTCGGCGAGTGGATCGAGGCCACCGACCTGAACCGCGGCGACTGGCTCCGCACCAGCGCCGGCACCCACGTCCAGATCACCGCCGTCAAGCGCTGGAGTGCCCCGTCGGCCACGGTCCACAACCTGACCGTCAGCGACCTCCACACGTACTATGTAGCTACGAACGGCGTCAGCGTCCTAGTTCACAACATGGGCCGCAAGCCCGGACAGCGGCCGAACTATGACGCAGAGGGGCCTCATACGACGTTCGTACGTCACGGAGGAACGGGGCAAGTGAAAAAGTATGCGGAGTGGGCACCTCAGTCGAACCCTCGTAACCCAGCTCCGTTCGAACTCGTGAAGAGATTCGACCTTGAGGGCCCCTCTCACACAAATGCGGATGGCACGGAGGTGGAAACACCTCACATCAACTCTCCCAATGGGGGTGATGCCCGTGCACCCGAAGATTGGGAAAAGCCACTTGGATGCCCGTAAAGACGAGTTTGGCATGCGTTTTATGCAATCTTGGTATGCCTCCAACTGTGATGGTGAGTGGGAGCATGAATTCGGCCTCAAGATTGCTACGACGGATAATCCTGGTTGGCATATCAAGATCGATGTGTGTGAGACCAGTCTGGAGGGAATCCTCGTGGAGCGCGAGAGGTGCGAGTTCCCGGACGGAGAGTGGATGATTGCTTGGAGCGATGGCACTGTCTTCCAAGCGGCCTGCAGTCCGCTCTCACTTTGTCGTGTAGATGCGTTCTTCGAGAGGTTGAGCAAGGAAAGCAGTAGGCAGCGAGGGGATCGTTGCTGAGTCGAACAGCGCCCAGCTTTAAGGGCCCGCCGCCTCCCGGGTGTGCTATGCCTTCTCCTCTTAGCGTCGTCAGGGCGTATGACTCGGCCGTCACCTGACGGCCGGAGGTTGAAGGGCGTCCAGTTGAACTTCCCGTGGCCACTCAATTCGTCAGGATCACGCGATGGAGCTGGCCCGCACCCGAGCCTTCGACCACTCGGTGAACCGGCTTCGAAATCGGACCACATGCCCAGGAAGGCGTTGCCCTTGTTGATGGCGACATTGACTCCCCCGGAGTACGCGACATGGTAAACGAAGCCGGGAACAAGGGGGGGGCTGCCATTCGTGCGGTGCGAGTGGTTCGGGACTCAAGCACGATAAGAAGTGGATTCCCCAACCCCCAGCCTCCGGCAAAACTCGTGAAGCAAGGGACACCACAGACAGCGTATCCTCACTGTAGATCATCTGCGAGAAAAACAAGGCGAGCTGTCAACGCAGTGAAGCGGGATTGAGTGAAGTGAAGCCTGAATTGGTTCGATCGTTCGTAGCTCCGCTTGGCGCATGGCTGCCTCGTGCTGCGCGGAATCGAGGCCGAGTTTTACCATAGCGACTGGGATCCCGATCTCACACCCGTCGACGTTGGCAACGATTCCATCATGCTCGCTGCCAGATTCATGGTCGAAGGCCTTGTAACCGTGAAGATCTGGAAGGGTAAGCTCGAGACTCGACTGCCGTACACCATTCATGCCGGAATACTTTCACACCCCCGGAAAGTGCTGGTGATCCACGATCCGAACGAGGAAGTCCGTATGGAGTTCCGAGGAGAAGGGGCGGTGCGGGTCGCCGTAGACGACGTTGACTTGGCAGAGAGGGTCGATATCGTCCTGTTCGGTCCGGCTCAGTATGCCTGACGAATTTTGTGGTCGAAGAATTCGGGCTTGCGTCATTTGAGTGGCCAAGCCCGTAAGGCACCTTCGGAATTCAGTGATCGAAGCTGGCAGGAGCGGCACACTCCGCCGGTGATCAGAACGCCGTACAGCGGACACCACCCGCAGAGTGTGCGCCGACGCCACTCAAGCGCCCCTTGCGCGCCGAAGTCACCGTTGACTCAATGATCTTGATGACGAGTACAAGCAATCTGAACTATAGAGCTCTTCCCTTCAAGGCGTAGATCACATAGGATCTCATCTTGTTCACGTTTCGTTCATAATGTGACGGGCGTGTGTGTTCGACTGGATTCTATGGGTGGGAGTAGTGGAGTATGAGCAAATACTGGCGTGCAAAGGTGAGAGCCTTCACGGGGGCAACCGCTCTTGCCTTCTCGGTCGTCGTTGCCACACCTGCGATGGCTGACGGTGCGCCGGAGAACCCGCAGGAAGTGGTGATGCCGGCAGATATCGAGATCGTTGTAGGCGACACCCCGGCGCCTGGAACTGTCGTCCCTCCTCTGGGCACCGCCAGGACCGTTACGGCATCCGCTACGTGTCTCGGTACGACTTCGGCCTATGGCGTTCAGGGCTGTTTCCAGCACAACGGAGACATCACCTGGTCGGGGGACACGGAGGCAGACGGTATGTCCTCGGCTGTTGGGGTTTACACCGACTACGGACGCCCCTCGTTCGTTTGCATTAATAGCGGCAGTGCAGGCACCTGGGCTACCTGCAACAAGGACTACTGGGAAGAGGGGAACGTGCAACTGCGCGTTCTCCGCTATGACGGCGACACCGGTAAGTTCTACCAGCCTGAGGCGTGGTCGGGTTGGATCCCGGTCGACGGGCAGTACTGATACCTGCCGCCGGTCACCTGGGCTGACCATGTTGTGACCGCTGAGGTACCCCGGCTGTCGAGCGATCGGCTCTCTCCTCTCGTCGTCAGATCTCTGGTTTTTCGCCGGATCCGACGGCGAGACGGTTCGCCCTGGCGAAGAAGTTCTTTGCAACCTCAGTTGGGCGAGTCAGGTGCAGTGTGAGGATGGCCTGAACGAGGCTGGTGCTGCAGCGGAGCTTGCGCAGGAGGCGTCAGTTCTTGAGGGTCGCCATGGCCTGCTGGCGCCTCGGTATGCCTTGCCAGCCCAGCCACGGCTTGCCGGTTTCGGTCAGGGCGTCGATGACCCTTTGGGTGCGTGCGGCCTTTATCCTGTGGATTGTTCCGGGGAGGGCGGGTGAGGCCCACGGCAGACTATCTTTGCCGGATTGATCATGACCTGGACGTTCATGCCGCGTTTCTTGTGGTTTCCGGAGTAGGAGGGCCGGTCGGCCGCGATGCGGTCGGGGGGCAGCAGTGTGCCGCCCAGGATCAGGTACGCCTTGGTAGCGGCGGTCTTCATGGCTTCGGTGATGGTCGGTGCGAGGGCGGCGAGGAGGTGATGGCCTCGGCGGTGTACCAGTAGGCGGTGGCGGTACCGATACCGAACCCAGTCGGCGAGCCGGGCGTAGGTGTGGCCGGAGCGCAGGTGTGCGAGGACGAGCAGGGCCTGGCGGCCCGGGCTCAGACGGCGCCACCGTGTTCCGCGTTCCCGACGCCGGGTTCGCAGGCGGGCGGACAGGTAGCGCAGGGTCGAGGTGGACACATCGATGCCAGACGGGTAGACAAGCACGCGGAAGCTCCTGGTGTGACAGGTGATCTTGGTCGTCAACCCGTCCACCAGGAGCTTCTTCATGCCCGACACCGCCCTAGATGGGACAACTACCCAGTCAGGCGGCAGATTGGAATTGACTCAACGACTGGCTTGAGTCCTAATGCCGAGTTCCCGCATTCTGGGGCGGTGCTTCTTCGGTCAATCAGGGCGTCGAGGGTGCCCCCGGAGCTGACTCGCCTTCATCGATTTCGGACGGTGAGAGGTCAGGAACTTCGCACTCCGGTGGAATCTCCGCGGCGGAGGTCGCGCAATCCTTCGGGTCTATCCCCTGCGGTTCACCCATTTCGGGTCGGCCAGTCTGATGCTCGCCTCGCTCGACCTTGCCCGGTACGTCCTCAACCGGTACTGGACTTGATGAAGTGGCGGGGTTTGCAGGCTTGGTGCTGTCGCTCGCCTGCGGTGACGAGCAAGCCGTCATTGCCGCCGTGGCGCACAGAACAAGCGCGGCAGAGGTCGCCGCAGTACGGAAACGCATGATGCCCCCACACGGATTCCAGGTCGAGACGTACTAGGCATCCACTTTGTCATACTGAACAGGACGGAAAGCGAGGGATCTGTGAAGGATTAGTGGTCATGTGTGTGCGGCAGGGTGACTCCTGGTCGTGTCATACCGCTTGACACTTGTTGGGAAGTAGCGCCTCAAAGCCGAGGACGCCTCTCTGACTGTTGTCAGCGCATCTTCGCCTCGCCCAGAGACAAGGAGACTGGACGCTGCCGCCGACATGCGGCGGCCGAGGCTGTCGGGAGGGCCTAAACGCCCCACGGCCAGAACACGGTCAGCACTCGATGACGTTCACCGCGAGGCCGCCACGGGCGGTCTCCTTGTACTTGACCTTCATGTCGGCGCCGGTGTCCTTCATCGTCTTGATGGCCTTGTCCAGCGAGACGTGGTGGCGGCCGTCGCCCCGCAGGGACATGCGCGCGGCGGTGACGGCCTTGACCGACGCCATGCCGTTGCGCTCGATGCAGGGGATCTGGACGAGGCCGCCGACGGGGTCGCAGGTGAGGCCGAGGTTGTGCTCGATGCCGATCTCGGCGGCGTTCTCGACCTGTTCGGGGGAGCCGCCGAGGATTTCGGCGAGGCCGCCGGCGGCCATGGAGCAGGCCGAGCCGACCTCGCCCTGGCAGCCGACCTCGGCGCCGGAGATGGAGGCGTTCTCCTTGAAGAGCATGCCGATGGCGCCGGCCGCCAGCAGGAAGCGCACAACCGTTTCGTCATCGGTGCCGGGGACGAAGTTCATTGCGTAGTGCAGGACGGCCGGGATGATGCCGGCCGCGCCGTTCGTCGGGGCGGTGACGACGCGGCCGCCCGCGGCGTTCTCCTCGTTGACGGCCATGGCGTAGAGAGTGACCCACTCCATGGCGTGCGCCTCGGCGTTGCGCTCGGCGCGCAGCTGGCGCGCCGAAGTCGCGGCGCGGCGGCGGACCTTGAGGCCGCCGGGGAGGATGCCCTCCTGCGCGAGCCCGCGCGCGACGCACGCCTGCATCACGCGCCAGATCTCCAGCAGCCCGTCGCGGATCTCGGTCTCGGTGCGCCAGGCCTTCTCGTTCTCCAGCATCAGTGCGGAGATGGACAGGCCGGTCTCCTGCGTCAGGCGCAGCAGTTCGTCGCCGGTGCGGAACGGGTACCGCAGCTCGGTGTCGTCCAGCTTGATGCGGTCCTCGCCGACGGCGTCCTCGTCGACGACGAAGCCGCCGCCGACCGAGTAGTAGGTCTTCTCCAGCAGCGGGGCGCCGTCCTCGTCGTAGGCGCACAGCGTCATGCCGTTGGCGTGGTAGGGGAGGGAGCGGCGGCGGTGGAGGATCAGTTCCTTCGACTCGTCGAACGCGATCTCGTGCGTGTCGCCTATCTCGGAGGCGAGGAGGCGGAGCCGGCCGTCCCGGCGGATGCGCTGCACCCAGGCGTCGGCCTGCTCGACGTCGACGGTGGCGGGGGAGTGGCCCTCCAGGCCGAGGAGTACGGCCTTGGGGGTGCCGTGGCCGTGGCCGGTCGCGCCGAGTGAGCCGAAGAGTTCCGCCCGCACGGAGGTGGTCTGTGCGAGGACGCCCTCGTTCTTGAGGCGGCGGGCGAACATGCGGGCCGCGCGCATCGGGCCGACCGTGTGCGAGCTGGAGGGGCCGATGCCGATGGAGAAGAGGTCGAAGACGGAGATGGCCATGGTGGGCGGACTCCCTTGTCCGTTGGGGGTGGACGGGCCCGCGCCGGGGTCGCCGGCGCGGGCCCGCCGTGGTGCTACTTGCTCAGACCCGGGTAGAGCGGGTGCTTCGCGGCCAGCGCGCTGACGCGGGCCTTCAGCGCCTGGGCCTTGCCGTCGTCGAAGCCGGGCTTGAGCGCCTCGGCGATGACGTCGGCGACCTCGCGGAAGTCGTCCGCCTGGAAGCCGCGGGTGGCCAGCGCCGGGGTGCCGATGCGCAGGCCGGAGGTGACCATCGGCGGGCGCGGGTCGTTCGGCACCGCGTTGCGGTTGACGGTGATGCCGACCTCGTGGAGGCGGTCCTCGGCCTGCTGGCCGTCCAGGTCGCTGTGCCGCAGGTCGACGAGGACCAGGTGCACGTCGGTGCCGCCGGAGAGCACGGACACGCCGGCGTCGACCGCGTCCTGCTGGAGCAGGCGCTCGGCGAGGATGCGGGCGCCGTCCAGGGTGCGCTGCTGGCGCTCCTTGAACTCCTCGCTCGCCGCGATCTTGAACGACACGGCCTTGGCCGCGATCACGTGCTCCAGCGGGCCGCCCTGCTGACCGGGGAACACCGCGGAGTTGATCTTCTTGGCGAAGTCCTTCTTGGAGAGGATCACGCCGCCGCGCGGGCCGCCGAGCGTCTTGTGCGTGGTGGTGGTGACCACGTCGGCATACGGCACGGGCGACGGGTGCAGCCCGGCGGCGACCAGGCCGGCGAAGTGCGCCATGTCGACCATCAGCAGCGCGCCGACCTCGTCGGCGATGCGGCGGAAGGCGGCGAAGTCGAGCTGCCGCGGGTACGCGGACCAGCCGGCGACGATCATCTGCGGCCGGTGCTCCTTGGCGAGCTGCTCGACCTCGTCCATGTCGACCTGGCTGGTCTTGTCGTCGACGTGGTAGGCGACCACGTTGTAGAGCTTGCCGGAGAAGTTGATCTTCATGCCGTGGGTCAGGTGACCGCCGTGGGCCAGGTCCAGGCCCATGATGGTGTCGCCCGGCTTGAGCAGCGCGAACATCGCCGCGGCGTTCGCGGAGGCGCCGGAGTGCGGCTGCACGTTGGCGGCCTCGGCGCCGAAGAGTTCCTTGATCCGGTCGCGGGCGAGCCGCTCGACGACGTCGACGTGCTCGCAGCCGCCGTAGTAGCGGCGGCCCGGGTAGCCCTCGGCGTACTTGTTGGTCAGCACGGAGCCCTGCGCCTCGAGCGCGGCGACCGGAGCGAAGTTCTCCGACGCGATCATCTCGAGGGTGGACTGCTGGCGGTGGAGCTCGGCGTCGACGGCGGCGGCGACGTCCGGGTCCACCTCGTGCAGGGAGCTGTTCAGAAGAGACATCTGGAGTCCTGGGTCCTTCCGGGGAAAGGGCGGTGCTCGGCGGGGGAGCCCGGTGCGGGCCTCAGCTGCCCGAGGTGAAGGAGGCGTACTCGTCGGCGGAGAGCAGGTCCTCCGGCTCGCCGTCGAGCTTCACCTTGAACAGCCAGCCACCCTCGAAGGGAGCGGAGTTCACCAGCGACGGGTCGTCCACGACGTCCTGGTTGATCTCGGTGATCTCGCCGGTGACGGGGGCGTACAGGTCGCTGACCGACTTCGTCGACTCCAGCTCGCCGCAGGTCTCGCCCGCGGACACGGTGTCGCCGACCTCGGGGAGCTGCACGTACACGACGTCGCCGAGCGCGTCGGCGGCGTGCGAGGTGATCCCGACCGTCGAGACGCCGTCCTCGGCGTCCGACAGCCACTCGTGCTCCTTGCTGTAACGCAGCTGCTGGGGGTTGCTCATGGTGCGATTCTCCTGGAAGGACGCTGTGTGCGGGCGGAAGGGTGCGGATGCTGAGACGGGGGCAGGGCCGCGCGCTGCGGCCCGGCGCTCACTTCTCGCGCTTGTAGAACGGCAGCGCGACGACGTCGTACGGCTCGTGGCTGCCGCGGATGTCCACCGCGACGCCCTCGGTGCCGGACTCGGCGTGCGCCGCGTCCACGTAGGCGATCGCGACGGGCTTGCCCAGCGTGGGGGAGGGCGCCCCGGAGGTGACCTCGCCGATCACCGTACCGTCGGCGGCGGAGACCACCGGGTACCCGGCGCGCGGCACCCGGCGGCCGGTCGCGACCAGGCCGACGAGCTTGCGCGGCGGCGCGGTCTCGGCCTGCTTCGCGGCGGCCTCCAGCGGCTCGCGGCCCACGAAGCGGCCCTCGTTCGTCGTCTTCTCGAACTTCACGATCCGGCCCATGCCGGCGTCGAACGGGGTGGTGGAGGTCGTCAGCTCGTTGCCGTACAGCGGCATGCCGGCCTCCAGGCGGAGGGTGTCGCGGCAGCTCAGCCCGCACGGCACCAGCCCGGCCTCCTGGCCCGCGGCCGTCAGCGCCTGCCACACGGTCACCGCGTCGGTGGTGGAGACGAACAGCTCGAAGCCGTCCTCGCCGGTGTAGCCGGTGCGTGCGATGAGCGCCTGCACCCCGGCCACGGTGCCGGGCAGCCCGGCGTAGTACTTCAGGCCGTCCAGGTCGGCGTCGGTGACCCGGCCGAGGATGCCCGCGGACTCGGGACCCTGCACGGCGATCAGCGCGTACGCGTCCCGGTCGTCGCGCACGGCCGCGTCGAAACCGGCCTGGCGGGCGACGAGCGCGTCCAGCACGGTCTGCGCGTTCGAGGCGTTGGCGACGACCATGAACTCCGCCTCGCCGGTGCGGTAGACGATCAGGTCGTCGAGGATGCCGCCGTTCTCGTCGCAGATGTGGGTGTAGCGGGCCCGGCCGGTCTTGAGCTTCGACAGGTACCCGACCAGCGCGTAGTCCAGCAGCTCCCCGGCCTGCGGTCCGGTGACGGTGATCTCGCCCATGTGGGAGAGGTCGAACAGCCCGGCGCGGGTGCGCACCGCCTGGTGCTCGTCACGCTCGCTGCCGTAGCGCAGCGGCATGTCCCAGCCCGCGAAGTCGGTCATGGTCGCACCGAGCTCGCGGTGCACGGCGTCGAGCGCGGTCGTGCGCGGCGGGGTACCGGAAGTCGTGCTCATGTGGGGCTCCCAAGGCTGGTGACACGGATGTCCTCCCCATCTGTCATCGGAACCTGAGAGGTTCGCCACGAGCCCGGCAGGGCGGCGGCTTGCACCTTGGGTGGGGCTGCGGCGGCACGCCGCGGCCCGCTTTTCAGATCTGCCTCGTCCTGCGCGGTATCGGGGCCTGAGAGATTCAAGGGAGGATCTTGCTCCTTCGGCGTCCCGACCCGTGTGCCCAGCGGACCACGGGCGGGAACTCTCCCGCGCGGATTCAAGCGGCCGGTATGGAGTTCGGGGGCCATCATTGCACGCCCCCGCCCACGGTGACCCCTGCGGGCGCGGACCGATCGCTCCGCGCCCGCCCGGCACCTTGCCGCGACCGCGAGGGGTGGCCGCGCCGCCACGCCCCGCCACGGGGCGGCGGGTTCCGGGGGGGGGCGTGTGGCCCGCGCACGTGCGTCGCCGGTCACGCAGGACCGCTCGGTGGCCCCTGCGGACGGGATCCGCGAGCCGGCCCGTGTCCCGCAGGTCGGGCATGCCCGGGAATCTCCTTGCCGCTCGTTACCTATTCTTGACACTCTCTGGGGGTATGCCGCCTACGAGCGCCGCGCGTCAGCGGCACGGGGAAGGGGAGGCCGCGGGTGGAGAGTCTGCGCAGCGCAACTGCGACGGCGGTGGGGGCCGGGGTTCCGGCGCCGGTGGTGCCCGCGGCCGCCGGCCGCGACCTCCGTGGGACGGCCGAGGGCGGCACGCTCCGCTTCCCGTCGGGCGACCTGGTCGTCGTGTCCGGTCTGCCCGGCAGCGGGAAGTCCACGCTGATCGCCCGCACCGTCGTCGGCACCGGGGCGGTGGCCCGCATCGACTCCCAGGACACCAGGGAGCGCTGGCAGCGGCGGCTGCCGCAGCGGCTGCCGTACGGGCTCTACCGGCCCTTCGCCCGCGCCGCGCACTACGCCGGGTTGCGGCGTTCGCTGGCCTCCGGCGGCAGTGTGGTGGTGCACGACTGCGGCACGCAGAGCTGGGTGCGGCGCTGGCTGGCGGCCGACGCGCGGCGCCGTGGTCGCGGCCTGCACCTCGTGGTGCTCGACGTGCCGCCGCCCGTCGCGCTCGCCGGGCAGACCGAGCGCGGCCGCACGGTCTCGCGCTACGCCTTCGCCCGCCACCGGCGGGCCCTGGGCCGCCTGCTCGCCGACGTGGAGGCCGGGCGCCTCCCGGAGGGCTGCGCCTCCGTGGTCCTCCTGGACCGCGACGCCGCGGCGGCCCTTCTCTCGGTCGCCTTCGAATAGCCCCGCTCCGGCCCGGGGCCCCGGCAGGAGTCGGCGCCCGCGCAGCACGTGGCCCGCCGTCCCCGGAAGGGGCGGCGGGCCACGTACGAGGACACTGTGCGGCGCGTCCCGGCGGAGGAGTCGGGCTCTTACTCCTGGGGGAGCAGCTCCTGCTCCGCGTCGCCGGGGAGCATCTCCAGTTCGGCGTCGCCCGGGGCGAGACGGTTCTCCGCGAGCTGCGGGCCCTCCTCCTGGGCGTCCTGCTCGTCGCGCTGGGCGTTCGGCGCGGCGTCCTGCGGCTGCGACAGGCCGTTCATGTCCGGGGCGGGCAGCTCGCCGTCCGCGACGACGGCGGCCATCACGTTGACGGTGGCCCGGACGGTGGCCTCCGCCTCCTTGGCGATGCGGCGCTGGTTGCCGGACTCGGCGGCCTGCAGCAGCTCGTCGACCTGGGCCTCCAGCGCGACGGCGGCGCGCGCGGTCAGGTTCGCGCGGGGGGCGCGGTCCGACGAGTTCCGGGACTGCTGGGCCTGCAGCGGGGCCAGGGCTTCCTGGACGGCCTTCGCGTGCCGGTCGGCCTCGCGCTGGGACAGCCGGCCCTCGGGGGCGTTGAGCACCGAGTCGATCAGCTCGGCCACGGGGTTCAGGACGTCGCCGGTCTCGCCGAGCACGCGGGTCTGCTGCTGGAGCTTCTGGGCCTTGGGCAGCGGGGCCTGCTGGGCGGCCTGCGGGCGAGGCTCGTCCGCGGCGAAAGCCGTGGCGGCGGTGACGCCGCCGAGCGCGACCGCGCCGGCGATGGTGGTGGCGAGCACGGCGGATACCGTCTTGTTGACACGCATGGGGACGATTCCTCTCGAATATGCGCGAAGGGGCGGGATCCAGATTTCGCCGGATGTGTGCGGCCCGCAACCGGACGGTCGCGATCCGTGACCGTTCGGGTGAGCGCCGCAGGTGGGCGGTGGTTCCCCCGAACCCCCTGCGAGCCGGAAGGGGAGCGGTACCTGAGGGGCGTCGGGGCCGGAAGCCGACGCTAGGGTGACCGTATGACCATTCCGCAGCAGCCTCAGCAGCCTCAGCAGCCGCAGCAGTACGGGCCCGGCCACGGCGGAGGCTGGCCCGGCAACGAGCTGGAGGAGACCCTCGCCGCCGCGCTCGGCACCCCCGGTGCGGGCGCCCGGCTGCTGGAGGTCCTCGCGCGGAGCAGTGTCTGGGTGCCGCTGCCGGAGGGCGGCGGACCGCAGAACAGCGATCTGAACGTGCCCACGGTCGAACTCGACGGCGCCCCCTACGTCCCGGTCTTCAGCTCGGAGCAGCAGTACCTCCAGGTCGTCGGCGCCCATGTGTCCTTCGCCATCGCCCCGGTGCGGGAGTTCGCCCGCGGCCTGCCCCCGCAGGTGGGCATCGCGGTCAACCCGGAGGGGACCGTCGGCGCTCCGGTGCCGCCGGAGGCCGTCGCCCAACTCTGCCGGAACACTCCCACGGAACGGCTCACCGGCGTCTCCGGCGGCGCGCGCATGCGGCTCTTCGAGCCGGACTGGCAGGACGAGCCGGTGGACTTCCTCGCCGCCGCCGCGGGGGAGTTCGCCGTCGTCGCCCCGGTGCGCACCGCGCGCCGGGCGCTCGCCAGCGCCGAGGGCGATCCGCCCGCCCTCTACGTCGGCGTCGAACTCGACCTCCTGGAGCCGGAGTCGAGGCAGGCCGCGCACGACGCGCTGGCCCGTGCGCTGGAGCAGGTGCCGGTGAAGTGGCCGGTCCAGCTGGTGCTGCTGGACGCCGCGGAGGACCCGGTGGTCGAGTGGATGCGCCAGTGTGTGCGCCCCTTCTACGTCAGGGCCGACTCGTAAGCTGGTTGGATGGGTACGGGCCGGCGGCGCCCGGCCGGGAAGACCGGCGAGAGATGACCACAAGACAAGGGGGCGGCCTCGTGAGCGCGAGTTCCGGTTCGGGTGAACGTGTCGAACAGCTGCTGCGCCAGGTGTCGCCCGACCGGTTCGACACCTACGAGGCTCTGCTGCACGCCCTCGCCGACGGGCAGCTGTGGATGCTGCTGTGGCAGGGCACCTCCGGCTCGCACGACGCGCAGTACGGGAACATGGACGTCGACGGGTACGGCTACGCCCCCTGCGTCACCTCCCCCCAGGAGCTGGCCGCCTCCGGCTGGACCCGGGCGCACGAGGTGGTCACCGGCCGCCGTGTCGCCGCCACCCTCTACCGGCAGCGCTGGGGCGTCTGGCTGAATCCGCACGCTCCCGGCGGCGGTGTCGGCATCCCCTGGCTCGACCTGCGCCGCATCGCCACCGGTCTCGACCAGGTGCCCGCCGGACCCCTGCGGATCAGCGAACCCACCCTCGAACTTCCGCAGTTCTACGCGCTCCTCGCGCAGAACGCGCACCGCACGCCCAACATCCGCGCGCTGCGCCGCGCCTGGGTGCAGCCCGCGCTGGGGGCGCCGTATCTGGCCATCGGCCACGACCTGTACGAGGACGGCGACCGTGCCGCCGAGGACGTGCGGCTGATGGTGCGCCAGTCCGTCGGTGCGGTGCCGGACGGGCTCGCGGTGTCCAGCGTCGCGATGGCCGACGACTACGACCCCGTGGCGATGTGGCTGCGCGCCAACTCCCGCCCGTTCTTCGACCGTGACGCGCACGCCGGCGCGGCCCCCGGGGGCGTCACCGGCGGCGGCGCGGCGTCCGCACAGGGGTACCCCCGCGCGTACTGACGCGCGATTCGCGCAAACGCCCGTGCAAACGCACGCGGAATCGGACAGAACGGCATCCTTCGTACCGCTGACGGAGTCCATGCGTCCGGATACCGGCGCCGGGTGCGGCACATCACAGTTGCGCATCCTTTCCCGGTGAACCCTGGCGGGTGATCGCGGCCCCGATGAAGACTCCCGAGCCATGAGGCCCGACGGCCTCCGAAGCGAACAGCAGTACAAGAGCCGCTACCGCGGCGGGCGTGGGCCGGTCACCACCGGTCGAGAGGGGTCCTCACCACGATGACGGCACCACTGCACGACACGGTCACGGCCGAGGAAGCCGACGAGACCGCGGTTGCCGCTGACACGCCGAAGAAGGACGTGGAAGGGCGTTCGCTGGGCAGAATCGCCTGGAACCGTCTGAAGCGGGACAAGCTCGCCCTCGCCGGCGGCTTCACGGTGCTGTTCCTCGTGCTGGTGGCGATCTTCGCGCCCCTGATAGCCGGTCTGGTCGGCCAGGACCCGTACAAGTACCACCAGGACCTGATCGACCCGCTGTTCGGCACCCCGACCGGCTCGCTGGGCGGCATCAGCTCCGAGCACCTGCTGGGCGTCGAGCCGGTCAACGGCCGCGACGTCTTCGTGCGCATCGTCTACGGCGCCCGCGTCTCCCTGCTGGTCGGCTTCCTCTCCGCCATGGTCGCGGTGATCGTCGGCACCGTGATGGGCATCCTCGCCGGTTACTTCGGCGGCTGGATCGACGCCCTGATCAGCCGCGTCATGGACATCCTGCTGGCCTTCCCGCAGCTCCTCTTCATCATCTCGCTCATCGCCGTCATGCCCGACCAGCTCCTCGGCCTGGAGGGCACCGGCGTCCGGCTGTTCGTCATGGTGCTGGTGATCGGCTTCTTCGGCTGGCCCTACATCGGCCGCATCGTCCGCGGCCAGACCCTCTCGCTGCGCGAGCGCGAGTACGTCGAGGCCGCGCAGAGCCTCGGTGCCGGCCGGCGCTACATCCTCTTCAAGGAACTGCTGCCGAACCTGATCGCGCCGATCACCGTCTACACCACGCTGATCATCCCGACCAACATCCTCACCGAGGCCGCCCTCAGCTTCCTGGGCGCCGGTGTGAAGCCGCCGACGGCGTCGTGGGGGCAGATGCTCTCCTCCGCCATCGACTACTACGAGCAGGACCCGATGTTCATGGTGGTGCCCGGTGTGGCCATCTTCATCACCGTGCTCGCCTTCAACCTCTTCGGCGACGGCGTCCGCGACGCCCTCGACCCGAAGGGATCCCGCTGACCCCCCATGTATCACCCACGGCCCCTCACCCGTACGGGCCGCCATCACCACGGAGGATGCGCATCGTGAGATTCCTACGCACATCGAGCCGGCGGCGGGCAGCCGCCTCGGCCGCCGTCGTCGCGGCGCTGCTCTCCACGGCCGCCTGCGGCGGCGGTGGCGGGGACGAGGGCGGCGGCAGCGAGGGCGCGGGCCGCAACGCCGGTGTCGGCAAGGTCGCCAACGCGTCCGACAAGAAGGGCGGCACGCTGAAGTTCATCGGTACCCAGGACGCCGACTCCTGGGACACCACGCGCGGCTACTACGGCTTCGCGTGGAACTTCATGCGGTACTACACCCGTCAGCTCGTCACCCCGGCCGCCGCACCCGGCGAGAAGGGCCTGGAGCTGAAGCCGGACCTGGCGAAGGGCCTGGCCGAGGTCTCCAACGACGGCAAGACCTACACGTACACGCTCAAGGACGACGTCAAGTGGCAGGACGGCAAGCCCGTCACCTCGATGGACGTCAAGTACGGCATCGAGCGCCAGTGGGCGCAGAGCGTGCTGCCCGGCGGTCCGGTCTACATCAAGCAGACCATGGACCCCGACGGTGAGTTCGAGGGCCCGTACAAGGACAAGGACGGCTTCGCCGGCATCGAGACGCCGGACGACAAGACCATCGTCTTCAACCTCCCGAAGGCCAACAGCGACTTCGAGGAGATGCTGGCGATGCCGTCGGCGTCCCCGGTCCGCGAGGACAAGGACACCCGGTCCAAGTACGGCCAGAACCCGTTCTCCAACGGCCCGTACAAGTTCGAGAGCTACGAGCCGAACAAGAGCATCGTCCTGGTGCGCAACGGCGAGTGGGAGCGCGCCAGCGACACCGTCCGCAAGGCGCTGCCCGACAAGATCACGGTCGACCTGATCACCAACGCCAACGAGATGGACAAGCGCCTGATCGCCGGCAACTACGACCTGGACCTCAACGGCACCGGCCTGAGCCCGGCCGGCCGCGCCAACGCGCTGCAGGACCACGAGGCGAACGTGGACAACCCGACCATGGGTTACATCCGCTACGCCGTCTTCCCGCAGCACGTGAAGCCGTTCGACAACATCCACTGCCGGAAGGCCGCCATCTACGGCGCCGACCACAAGTCGATCCAGACCGCCCGCGGCGGCCCGATCGCCGGCGGCGACATCGGCACCAACATGCTCCCCCCGATGGTGCCGGGCTCCGACAAGGACTTCGACATGTACGGCCTGGCCAAGAACGACGGCGCGGCGAACGTGAAGATGGCCAAGGAAGAGCTGAAGAAGTGCGGTAAGCCGAACGGCTTCAAGACCAAGATCGCGGTCCGCAACAACAAGCCGGTCGAGGTCGACTCCGCCGAGGCGCTGCAGGCCTCCCTCGCCGAGGTCGGCATCGAGGCCAGCATCTCGCAGTACGACGGTGCCCAGACCTCCGGCATCATCGGCAACCCCGACGTGGTGAAGAACAAGGGCTACGGCATCATCATCATGGGCTGGGGTCCGGACTTCAACACCGTCCAGGGCTACGGCATGCCGCTGTGGCACAGCGACTACATCCTGGACAACGGCAACAACAACTTCGCCATGATCGACGAGCCGGAGATCGACCAGGCCTTCCAGGACTTCATCGACTCCCAGGACGACGCGGAGAAGACGAAGATCGCCGAGTCCATCAACACCAAGGTGATGGAGGGCGCGTACTACCTGCCCTTCACCTTCGAGAAGATCCTGACCTGGCGTTCGGACCGCGCGACGAACGTCTACTCCACCTACGCCTACAGCGGGCAGTACGACTTCTCCTCTGTTGGCGTCAAGTAACCGACCGGCACACCCGCCGCTAGGCACGAAGGGCAGGTGAGGGCCGTGCTGGCGGCCCGGCGAGCCCCGGATCATCTCCGGGGCCGCCGGGCCGCCCCGGGCCGAGAGCAGTGCTCACTTATCTCATCAGGCGGTTGTTCGCCGCCGTAGTGTTGCTGGTCGTCGTCGTACTGGCGGTCTTCAGCATCTTCTTCCTCATCCCGAAGTGGACGGGAATCGACCCGGCCACGATGTACGTCGGCAAGGTGACCGACCAGGCGGCACTCGAGGGGGTCCGGGAGAAGCTCCAGCTCGGCGATCCGATCCTGGTGCAGGTCTTCGAGTTCTTCAAAGGCATCCTCGTCGGCCGCGACTACGTCGGCGGCGGCTCGGTGACCCACTGCCCCGCCCCGTGCTTCGGCTACTCCTTCAACACCGAGCAGGCGATCTGGCCCCAGCTCACCGACCGGTTCCCGGTCACCTTCGCGCTGGCCATCGGCGCGGCCGTGCTGTGGATGATCATCGGGCTCGGCGCCGGTGTGCTCTCGGCCCTCAAGCGCGGCACCCTCTGGGACCGCGGCGCCATGGTCTTCGCCCTCGGCGGCGTCTCGCTCCCCATCTACTTCACCGGCCTCATCTCGCTCGCGGTCTTCGCCGGCAGCCTCGGCTGGGTACGCCGCGACTACACCCCGCTCGAGGACAGCTTCACCGCCTGGTTCAGCGGCATGGTCCTCCCCTGGGTGACGTTGGCCTTCCTCTTCGGCGCCATGTACGCCCGCCTCACCCGCGCCACCATGCTCGAGGTGATGGGCGAGGACTACATCCGCACCGCCCGTGCCAAGGGCGTCCGCGAACCCGTCGTCATCCGCAAGCACGCCATGCGGTCGACGATGACGCCCATCCTCACCCTGCTGGGCGTCGATCTCGGCATGCTGATGGGCAACGCGATCCTGACGGAGACCACGTTCAGCCTGCCCGGCCTCGGCCAGGCGGTGCTGCGGGCCATCGACCAGCGCGACCTGCCGCTCATCCTGGGCGTCACGCTGATCACCGCCCTCGCCGTCGTCGTCGCGAACCTCGTCGTGGACCTGATGTACGGCGTGATCGACCCGCGAGTGAGGCTGGGATGACCGACCTGAACAAGACCGGCGCGACAGTCGGCGAGCCCCTCTCCGGCTCCGCCGCGTCCGCCCCCTCGACGTCCTTCCTCGAGGTCCGCGACCTGCACGTGCACTTCCCCACCGAGGACGGGCTGGTCAAGTCCGTCGACGGGCTCAGCTTCACGCTGGAGAAGGGCAAGACGCTCGGCATCGTCGGCGAGTCCGGCTCCGGCAAGTCCGTGACCTCGCTGGGCATCATGGGCCTGCACACCGTCGGCCAGTACGGCCGGCAGAAGGCCCGCATCTCCGGCGAGATCCTGCTCGAGGGCACCGACCTGCTCTCGGCCCCGCCGGACGAGGTGCGCAAGCTGCGCGGCCGCGAGATGGCCATGATCTTCCAGGACCCGCTGTCGGCCCTGCACCCGTACTTCACCATCGGGCACCAGATCGTCGAGGCGTACCGCATCCACCACGACGTGGACAAGAAGACCGCCCGCAAGCGGGCCGTGGAGATGCTCGACCGCGTCGGCATCCCGCAGCCCGACCAGCGGGTGGACAGCTACCCGCACGAGTTCTCCGGCGGCATGCGTCAGCGCGCCATGATCGCCATGTCGCTGGTCAACAACCCCGAACTCCTCATCGCCGACGAGCCGACGACCGCCCTGGACGTCACCGTCCAGGCGCAGATCCTCGACCTCATCCGTGACCTTCAGAAGGAGTTCGGCTCCGCCGTCATCGTCATCACCCACGACCTGGGCGTCGTCGCCGAACTCGCCGACGACATCCTGGTGATGTACGGCGGACGCTGCGTGGAGCGCGGCACCGCCGAGAAGGTCTTCTACGAGCCGCAGCACCCCTACACCTGGGGCCTCCTCGGCTCGATGCCGCGCATCGACCGCGACCAGACCGAACGCCTCATCCCGGTCAAGGGCTCGCCGCCCAGTCTGATCAACATCCCGGACGGCTGCGCCTTCCACCCGCGCTGCCCGTACGCGGACGTCCCCAAGGGCAACGTCACCCGCACCGAGCGGCCGGACCTCCGCGAGGTGGACGGCGGCCACTGGTCCGCCTGCCACATGTCGCAGGAGGACCGGACACGCATCTGGAACGAAGAGATAGCGCCGAAGCTGTGAGCGAGGACGAGCAGATGACGACTTCCGAGCAGCCGGAGACACTCGGGTCGGCGACGCAGGCCGCCACCCTGACCGAGGACCCGGCCCCCGGTGAGACCCTGCTCCGCGTCCAGGGCCTGAAGAAGCACTTCCCCATCACCAAGGGGCTTCTCAAGCGGCAGGTCGGCGCCGTCCGGGCGGTCGACGGCATCGACTTCGACGTGCGCGCCGGGGAGACCCTCGGCGTGGTGGGCGAGTCCGGCTGCGGCAAGTCCACCATGGGCCGGCTGATCACCCGCCTCCTCGAACCCACCGGCGGCACCGTCGAGTTCGAGGGCCGCGACATCACGCACCTCGGCACGGCCGGAATGCGCCCGCTGCGCCGCGACGTGCAGATGATCTTCCAGGACCCGTACTCGTCGCTCAACCCGCGGCACACCGTCGGTGCGATCGTCAGCGCACCGTTCAAGCTCCAGGGCGTCAAGCCGCAGGGCGGCCTCAAGGCCGAGGTGCAGCGGCTGCTCGGCGTCGTCGGCCTCAACCCGGAGCACTACAACCGCTACCCGCACGAGTTCTCCGGGGGCCAGCGGCAGCGCATCGGCATCGCCCGCGCGCTCGCCCTCAACCCCAAGCTGGTCGTGGCCGACGAGCCGGTCTCCGCGCTCGACGTCTCCATCCAGGCCCAGGTCGTCAACCTGCTGGACGACCTCCAGGACGAGCTCGGGCTCACGTACGTGATCATCGCCCACGACCTGTCGGTCATCCGGCACGTCTCGGACCGCATCGCGGTGATGTACCTGGGGAAGATCGTCGAGCTGACGGACCGCCAGTCGCTCTACACCGCGCCGATGCACCCCTACACCCGGGCGCTGATGTCCGCGGTGCCGGTGCCCGACCCGCGGGGCCGCGCCCGGCGCGGCGCGGAACGCATCCTGCTCCAGGGCGACGTCCCCTCCCCGATCAAGCCGCCGACGGGCTGCCGGTTCCACACCCGGTGCTGGAAGGCCACCCGGGTGTGCAAGGTCGAGGAGCCGCCGCTGGTCGCGCTCCGCACCGGCCACCAGGTCGCCTGCCACCACCCGGAGGACTTCGAGGACCAGCGGCCGGAGGACACCGTGCTGCTGACCGCCGCGGAGAAGGCCGCCGACCAGGCCGCGTCCGAGGCCGCCGACCAGAGTGCGGCCAGCGCGGCGACCAAGGAGGCCCTCGAGGAGGCCCACGAGCAGGCGCAGGTCGAGTCGCAGCAGGTCGACAAGAACAGATGACGGGAACTCCGGGGCGGGAGGGCGGCGCCGTCCCGAAGGCCGGACGCCGTCGGCGCGGGAGGTTACTCGCCGGAGGGCGGCGGGCCCCCTCGCTGGGCCGGCCCTTCCACGCCCTCGTCGTCAGCAACGCGGTCTCGTCCTACGGCACGTACCTCAACCTGGTCGCGCTCAACCTGTACGTGCTGGAGACGTCGAGCAGCGCGCTGTCCCTCGGCCTGTTCCTCCTGCTGCGCATAGCCTCCTCGGTCCTCTCCGGGTACGTGGCGGGGCGGATCGTGGTGCGGTTCGACCGCGTGCGTCTGATGATCGGCGCGGATCTCTGCCAGGCCTCGGCCCTGCTGGTCTTCCTGCTGGCGCCCGGGGCGGCGCAGGCCGTGCTGCTCTACGTGCTCGCCGCCGTCATGGGCGGCGGTTCCACGCTCACCGGGGTGGCCCGGCGCCACGCCGTCCCGGACATCGTCGGGCAGGAGCTGCGGGTCCGGGCCAACGGGCTGCTGGTCACGGGGCGTTCGCTCGCCATGATCCTCGGGTTCGCCTCGGCCGGACTCGTGGTGGCGGGAGCGGGCTACACCACCGCCTTCCTGGTGGACGCCGCGTCGTTCCTGGCTTCCGCTCTCGCCCTCACGGCGCTGGCACTGTCCGGAGCCGCCCCGGCCGCCCGCAACGGCGCACGGGCCGAGGGCGACGGCGGTGAGACCGGCGCCCGGGGCGGAGCGGACCGGGAGCGGGCCGCACGGGGGCGCCCCGGCACCCGCAACCCGGTCTCGCCGTCCGCCCTGTGGCGGTTCGCTCCGGCCGTGCTCTGCCTGATCCTGGTCCGTGCGGTGGACAACATGGGCTCCGCCGCGCACCAGGTGGGCCTCCCCGTGTACGCGGAGCAGATCGCGCCCGGGGACGCCGCCGCCTTCGTCGGCCGTTTCTACGCCGTCTGGGCCGTGGGCTGTCTGCTCGCCCACCAGCTGGTCTCCCGGCTGCGCACGGTCTCGCGGTGGGCGGGAGGCTCCGACGCGTCCGGCAGGCCGGGCGGGGAACGCGCCTTCGCCGTCGGCACCTGCCTGATGTCCGGCTTCTTCATCCTGGCGTTCGCCGACCTGCCCGCCGTCGCGCTGATGGGTGTGGCGATCGTGGCGGGCGTCGCCGACGGCTTCACCGAAATCGTGTACCACTCGCGGCTCCAGGCCCTCCCCGAGGTGCAGCGCGGGCGTCTGCTCGGACTGGCCGCGATGGCCGAGACCGGCGCCCTCGGTGCGGGCACCGTGCTGTGGGCCTCCCTGCTGGACCACCACACGCCGCTCTCCGTCGTGGCGACGGCGCACGGCCTCGCCATCGCACTGGCGCTGCTCTTCCTCCTGGCGCTGCGCCGCCTGCCGCCGCCCGCCGCCCCCGCCAAGGGTCCGGACGGCACCGACGGCACGCACGGCACCGACGGCACGCACGGCACAGGCGCCGCCGACGCCGAAGACGGCGGCACGGACGGGGCGGCGGCAGCCCCGCCCCGCCCGGCCGCGGAAAAAGCCCCGACCGCCGGGCCGGACGACCGGCCGGGCGACCACCCACCTCGGAAACGGGAACGATGGACACCGACGACATGACCCGGCTCGAGGCACGTCTGCGCGGCATACGGCACGTCCTCGACTGCGCCCTCGTTCCGCACCGGACGGCGGTCCTCGCCTACGTCGTCCCCGACGGCCGGGCGGACTTCGCGCGGTTGCGGCGCCAAGTCACGGCCGCCGCGCTGCAGCACGGCGTCACCGCGCACGCCGTGCTGGTCGACGACGTGCCCCGCCTCCCCGACGGAGGGGTGGAGCGCGCCGCGCTCGAAGAGGTGCCGGTACTGGACGAGGCGCTGCTGGCCCGGTACCGCGACACGTGCCGGACCGCGGGCCGGCACGTCGAGGTCACGCTCGCCCCGCTGCGGCGGGAACGGCCCCGCGTCGAGCCCGCTGAGCCGCACGCCGCACCCGTGACGGAAGCCGCCCCGCCCGCATCCGGGAGCGCCGACGCGGCACCCGGTGGCGGCCCGGACGGCAGCGGCCCGGACGGCAGCGACGGGCGCCCGAGGCCCGCCGCGCTCAGCCACGGCGCGGAACTCCACCTCGCGGCCGACCTCCCGCGCACGCTTCCGGAAGCCCTGGTGCGGACCGCGGCGGAACGCCCGCACGCGGGTCTCCACCTCGCTCTGGAACCGCACCGCACCGTCTTCGTCGGCTATCCCGACCTCCTCGACCGCGCCCGGCGCATGCTCGGCGGGCTGCGTGCCGCCGGGCTTCGCCCGGGCGACCGCGCCATCCTCCAACTGCCCACGCTCGACGCCTACTTCCCCGCACTGTGGGCGTGCCTGCTGGGTGGCATCGTGCCCGTCACGGTGGCCAGGCCACCCGGATACGAGACGCGGAGCGCCGTACTGGAGAAGCTCTGCCACGCCTGGGAGACGCTGCGGGAACCCGTGGTGCTCTGCTCCGGGCCGGCCGTCGACGGAGTGCGGGCGCTGCCCGCGCTCTATCCCGTGCACGGGGTGCGGGTGCTGGACGCCGACGAGCTGATTCAGGCCGAACCGGCCACCGAGGTGCACCGGCCGGACCCGGAGGAGACCGCCCTGCTGCAGCTCTCCTCGGGCAGCACCGGACGCTCCAAGGCCATCCGCATCACCCACCGCGGGGTGATGGAGTACGTCGCCGGCGCCCGTGCGCAGGACGTCGCGCCGCAGCACACCACCGTCAACTGGCTCCCGCTCGACCACGTCGCCGGGCTGCTCATGTTCCACCTGCGCGACACCGTGCTCGGCTGCGTCGCCGTGCACACCCCCACCGAACTGGTGCTGGCCGACCCGCTGCTCTGGCTCGACCTGCTGGAGCGGTACGCGGCGGCGCACAGCTGGTCTCCGAACTTCGGCTTCAAACTGGTCGTCGAGGCCCTGCGGCGGCACCCGGACCGGCGCTGGGACCTGACCTCGGTCCGGTCGCTGATCAACGCCGGGGAGCAGTGCACCCTTCCCGTCGTCCGCGACTTCGTGGACGCCACGGCGCCGTTCGGCCTTCCCGCGGACGGCGTGCTGCTGGGCTGGGGGATGGCCGAGACCTGCACCGCCATCTGCTACAAGCGGTTCGGCACGCCCGGTTCCGTCACCCGGGTGCGCAAGTCGTCCCTCTCCACAGACCTGGAGTGGGTGGGCGAGGACGTGCCCGCGCACGAGCGGACCACGTTCCTGAGCATGGGGCCGCCGACGCTCGGGGCGAGCTTCCGCATCTGCGACGACCAGGACCGGGTCCTGTCCGAAGGCCGCATCGGCCGGCTCCAGGTCCGCTCCGGCCGCGTCACCCCCGGCTACGTCGACAACCCCGAGGCCGACGCCGAGGCCTTCCGCGGCGACGGCTGGTTCGACACCGGCGACCTCGGCTTCCTCCGGGACGGCGAACTCACCCTCACCGGCCGCCGCAAGGAAGTCATCATCGTCAACGGCAGCCACTATTTTTGTCATGAACTGGAGGACGTGGTCGGCGCGGTCGACGGCGTCCGGGCCGGCTCCGTGGCCGCCTGCGGAGTGCCGGACCCGGAGTCCGGCAGCGAACGGCTCGTCGTCTTCTTCGTCCCCGAAGGGGACGCCGCCCCCACCGACCACGCCACCGCAGCCCGCACCCGCCAGGTCACCGCGGAACTCGCGCGGCGCTTCCAGCTGGCCGGCACGCAGGCGGTGCCCGTCCCCGCCGCCGAGTTCCCCAAGACCACCAGCGGGAAGATCCAGCGGACCGGCATCCGCCGCCGGTACCTCGACGGCGCCTTCGACGACGTGCTGCGTGCCCTGAGCCTCGGCGCCGACGACGCCCTCGACGTACCCGACGCGGTGCACCGCGCCGTGTGGGAAGAGATGCCGGACGGCCCCGGGCACGCCCCGCCCCCCGACCCCGGCACCACGCTGATCGTCGCCGACCGGGACGGCCTGGCGGCACGACTGACCGCGCACGGCGCGGCGTTCGAGGCGGCCGTCGTCGCCGCGCACGGCAGCGCCTACGCGCGCACCGCCCCCGGCCGCTTCACCCTCGACTTCGCCGACCCCGGCCACTGGAGAGCGCTCTGGCGCGACCTGCGCGCGGAGGACCGCACGCCCACCACCCTGCTCCACCTCGCCGGCTACGCCACCCTCGACCTCGCCGCCCCCGACGACGCGGATCTGCCCCACACCCTCACCGCGGCGGGCCCCGCACTGGTCCTCGCCGGGCAGGCCCTCCTGGAGCACACCGCGGCGGACGCGGCGCGCGTGGTCACGGTCAGCCGCGGTCTGCACCGGATCACCGGCGACGAACCGGTCGGCACCCCCGGCGCGCTCACCGCGGGCGTCGCGGTGAGTCTGGCCCTGGAGACACCGGAAGCCGACGTACGCCACCTCGACCTCGCCGGCGCCACCCCGGAACAGGACGCGACGGACCTGTGCCGCGCGCTGGCCGCACTGCCCCGGCGACCGGGAGGGCGGTCCGGGCCGGTGGAGACCGCGATCCGGAACGGCCGCAGCCACCGCCGGCGGCTGGTGAAGGTCCGCATCGACACGCCGCCCGACGGCGAGCCGGACCAGCCCCTGTACGCCGACGGCGCCTGCTTCGTGGTGACCGGAGGACTGGGCGGCGTGGGCACCGAGGTTCTCAGCGACCTGCTCGGCCGGTTCCGGCTCCGGCTCCTGGTGCTCGGTCGCACCCCGGTGCCCGAGGACGGCACGTCCGGAGCCGCCGCCCGCGCCCTGGACCGGCTGCGAGCGCTGGGCGGCGACGTCCGCTACCGCGCCGTCGACGTCACCGACCGCGCCGCCGTGACCGAGGCCGTGGCCGAGGCCGAGGCGACGTGGGGGCGACCGCTGGACGGCGTGCTGCACCTGGCCGGTGCCTTCGACTCCGTGCTGCTCCGCGACGAGGACCCGCACCACTGGAGGGCCGCGACCGCGGCGAAGACGGTCGGCGCCGTGCACCTCGCCCGGCTCGTCCGCGAGCGGCCGGGCGCCCGGTTCGTGTCCTTCTCCTCCCTCCTGACGGCCGCCCCCTCCGCGGCGTCCGGCTCCTACATCGCCGCCAACCGCTTCCTGGAGTCCCTCGGCGACCAGCTGACGTCCCTGGGAGCCCCCGGGCACTGCCTGGTGTGGGGGCTGTGGCGAGACGTCGGCATGAACCGCGACAGTGCGTGGGAGGAGGCGGCCGCCCGGCGCGGTCTGCTCGCGCTCAGCGCCGCCGAAGGACGCCGCCTGGCCCGTACGGTGCTCGCACACCGGCCGGACTGCTACTTCGTCGGACTGGACGAGACCTCCCCGGCGCTGCGCAGCCTGGTCCGGCCGGAACGGCCCGCCGCCCTCGAGGCGCCCCAGGCTTCCCGGGCCGCAGGCGGCGCCGGGGCGTTGCCGCCCCTGCGGGACCTGCGCGGCCGCGAGGTGGCCGTTCCGGTACGAGCAGGCGGCCCCGCCGACGAGGAGACCACGGCCGCCGCCGCACGGATCGCGCGGGACGCGACGCAGGCCACCGCGCCGAGCACGGCGGCCCCCGGCGACGGCCGCTCCCGGGACGCGGACCGGACCCGCGTACGTGAGCTGGTGCTGCACGCCCTGACGGAGGCGGCAGGCCACAGCATCGACGAACGACGCCCGTTCTACGACGCCGGACTCGGCTCCATCCAGCTGATGCGCGCCCACGGAGCCCTGGAACGCGCCCTCGGCCGCGAACTCCCGCGCACCCTCCTCTTCCAGCACCCGACGGCCGTCGAACTCGCCGAACATCTGGCCGCACAGGGACAGCCCGTTCCCGGCCCCCCGGAACCCGCCCCGGGCACGGCGGACGACCGCCGGATCGCCGTGATCGGCATGGCCGGCCGCTTCCCGGGCGCCCCCGACCTCGACGCCTACTGGCGGCTCGTCACCTCCGGAACGTCGGCACTGCGCCGCTTCACCCCCGCGGAACTGTCCGCGGCCGGGGTGACCGAGGAACAGCGCTCCCACGCCGACCACGTGCCCGCCGGCGGCCCGCTGGAGGGCACCGACCTGTTCGACGCCGCGTTCTTCGGCATCAGCGCCCGCGAGGCCGCGCTGATGGAGCCGCAGCAGCGCCTCCTGCTGGAGGTGTGCCACGAGGCGCTGGAGGGCGGCGGCTACGCCGGCGTGCCGGAGACCACGCGCGTCGGCGTCTTCGCGACCACGGGCATGACCCTGCACGCCCTCCAGACCTACCTGCTCAACAACCTGGCACCCACCCAGGACACCCGCGACCCCGTGACCGCACTCCAGGTCGCCATCGGCAACCAGCCCGACTTCGCGGCCGCCCGCGTGGCACACCGCCTCGGGCTGCACGGGCCGGCCGTGGGCGTGCAGACCGCCTGCTCAAGCTCCCTGGTCGCGGTGCACCTGGCCGTCCAGTCGCTGCTGTCCGGCGACGCCGAACTGGCCCTCGCCGGAGCCGGCGCGGTACACGTGCCCCAGCACGCCGGCTACCCGTACGTACCGGGCTCGATCCTCTCCCGCAGCGGCTCCTGCCGTGCCTTCGACGCCGACGCGGACGGCACCGTCGGAGGCAACGGAGTGGCCGCCGTCCTGCTCAAGCGCCTCGACCGGGCGCTCGCAGACGGCGACACGGTGCACGCGGTGATCCTCGGTTCCGCCGTCAACAACGACGGCGCCGGAAAGGTCGGCTTCACCGCCCCCGGCATGACCGGACAACGGCGGGTGATCTCCGGCGCCCTGCGGACGGCGGGCGTCGGAGCGGACACCGTCGGCTACGTGGAGGCCCACGGCACCGGCACCGCACTCGGCGACCCGATCGAATTCCAGGCGCTCGTCGAAGCTTTCCGGGAGACCACGGACCGGGCCGGGTTCTGCGCCCTCGGCTCGGCCAAGCCGGCCATCGGCCACCTCGACACCGCGGCCGGCATGGCCGGGCTGATCAAGGCCGTCCTGGCACTGCGCCACGGCTGGATACCGCCGCTCGCGGGATTCACCCGCCCCCACCCCGCCCTCGCCCTCGACGGCAGCCCGTTCTACCTGCCCGCCACCGGCCGGCCCTGGGAGCGCGGCGCCACCCCCCGCCGGGCAGGCGTGAGTGCCCTCGGCGTGGGCGGCACCAACGCGCACCTGATCCTGGAGGAGCCCACCGAGGCGGCGCGTCCCGACCCCGCACCGGACGGCACGAGCGAGGGCCCGGGGCTGCTGCCGCTCTCCGCCCGCACCGCACCGGCGCTGCGGGAACTCGCCGCCGCCTACCGCGACCGCCTGCGGGAGGACCCGCCGCCGCGCCCCGCGGACGTCTTCGTCACCGCCGCGCTCCGCCGCCCCCACCACGCACACCGGATGACGGCCCTGGGCACCGGCACCGAAGAGATCGCGCGGGCACTCGACGACTTCCTCGGCACCGCCGCAGGAGGCCCCGGCGTCGCCCGCCCCTCCTGGGCCGACGGCTGCGCCCCGGACGGCGGAGCCGGGCCGGTCGCTCTCGTCTTCTCCGGGCAGGGAACCCAGCGCCGCGGCATGGCCCGCGCCCTCCACCACCGCTTCCCGGTCTTCCGGGAGACCGTCGAGGAATGCGAACAGCTCTACCGCGAGACCTGGGACGGCAGCCTCACCGAAGCGCTGCTCGCCGACGATCCCCAGGGCACCGAGGACGTCTGGACCACGGACGTCACGCAGCCGGCGCTGTTCACGTTCGAGGTCGCGCTGTGGCGGTTGTGGGAGTCGCTGGGCGTCCGCCCGCACCTGCTTGCCGGGCACAGCGTGGGCGAGTACGCCGCCCTGCACGCCGCCGGCGGACTCGGCCTCGCCGACGGCCTGTACCTGACCGCGGCGCGCGGCCGACTGATGCGACGGCACTGCCCGCCGGGCGCGATGGCGGCGGTCCAAGCCGACCGTAGCGCCGTCGGCGCGGCCACGGCCGGCCTCCCCGACGTGGAGGTCGCCGTGGTCAACGCGGTGACGCACCACGTGCTCGCCGGTCCCGAGACCTCCGTGGCCCAGGCGGCGCAGCGGCTGGAGACCGCCGGACACGCGGTCCGCCCGCTGCGCGGCGACCGCGCCTTCCACTGCTCCCTGGTGGAACCGATGCTGGAGGAGTTCCGCTTCCACCTGGAACAGGTCGAACTGCGTCCCCTGCGGACCCCGGTGGTCAGCAACGTCGGCGGTGAACTGCTGCCCGCCGGACAGCTGCCGGCCGCCGGACACCTGCTCCGGCACACCCGGGAGACCGCGGACTACGCGGCGGTGCTCGCCCGCCTCGACGCCGAGGGCACCGCCCTCTGCCTGGAAGCCGGGCCGGACGCGACCCTCACCGCCATCGCGCGGCGCGCCGGCACGGCGGCGCACTGGACGGCGTCGCAGCCCCGCCGCGAGCCGGGCACCGCCGGCCTGCTGCGGGCCGCCGCCGAACTCCACTGCCGTGGAGTCGCCCTGGACTGGAGGGGACTGGTCCGGGCCGAGGACCCCGGCCGCCACGTGACTCTCCCCACGCACCCCTTCGCCCGAACGTCCTACTGGATCAGCGCCGGAGCGGGCACGCCTCCGGCCGGAGGCACTCCGATGACGAACGACACCGACCCGACGCCCCCGGCCGGGGCCGCCGCCCCGGCGGACCGGCTCGAGGCCTCACTCACCCGGCGGGTCCGGGAGCTGGCCGCCGACCAGCTCTCCCTCGCCGTGGACGACGTGCCGCCGGACGCCGCGTTCTTCGACCTGGGCGCGGACTCGCTGCTGCTCATCAACATGATCCGCCGCCTGGAGAAGGCCTTCGAGGTGCGGATCGCCATGCGTGAGCTCTTCGAGGAGGCCGACACCCCGGAGCGACTCAGCGCGGTCCTCGCCGAGCGGATCAGCCCGGAACGGGCGAGCGAACTCCTCGGCGCGGACGCCGCCGTGCCGGCCTCCGCAGCACCGGCACCGGCACCCGCGTCGGCACCGGCGCCCGCCTCGGCCGCGGCACCGGCACCCGCGTCGGCACCGGCGCCCGCCTCGGCCGCGGCACCGGCACCCGCGTCGGCACCGGCGCCCGCGCCCGCCTCGGCACAGGCACCCGCGTCGGCTGCCGCACCCGCGCCGCCG
>NZ_JAVREQ010000029.1:0-75964 GCF_031845485.1 Streptomyces hazeniae | reverse complement strand
CCGCGCTTCGCGGCCGCGTCCCGTTGCGACTGCTCGTTCGCCCTGCGGTTCGCCTCTTCGAGCTGCCGACGCTGCTCGTCCGTCATCGCCAGCACGTGTGTGATCCTGATGTTCACGGGCTCCTCCACTCAGGTGCCTGTAAAGCGCCGCCCGGGGCTGGACCCCCGGGCGGCGCGCTTGTGTGTGATGGGGCATTCCTGCGAACCCCACGCCGACGCCCCTCCCGACCGGCCCCGCAGGGCGGTGGGAGAGGGACGACGTGCAGCACAGGACTGCGATGCGCGGACCTCAGCCGCGCCGGCCGCCTTATCGGAGGAGGCGGCAACCTCGTCACGCTCTTCAGTTCTCAAGGCACAAGCGCTGCCTTCCGACCCGTTTCACGAGGCCGTCCGGACGCCATCCGCCCGCCGCAGCGGGAATGTCGGCAGGGCAGGGCACGCTTAATGGTGCTGCACCGCCTGGTCAACTTGTTGGAACAAGTTGACTGAGTTGATAGTGCACGGCTGTGAGAGGTTCGTCAAGCGATTGGGGCCCGCATGTACCAACAAGTTGACCGAGTGCGTCATGATGGGGGCATGAGCAAGCAGCCGAAGTACCGGCAAGTCGCGGACGCGCTGCGCCGCGAGATCGACAACGGCACCTACCCGCCCGGGTCTCGGCTGCCCTCGGAAAGTGAGCTGTCCGCCCGTTTCGATGCGTCGCGGAACACGGTCCGCTCCGGGCTGGGCCTACTCGTGACGCAGGGGCTCGTCACCTCTAGCCAGGGGCTGGGGTACGAGGTCGCGAAGCATGAGGTCTTCGAGCTGAACGCATCGCGCTTCGAGGACCTGAGCTTCCCGCAGATCGGGGACGCGTACAGCACCGACGTGACCAACGCGGGTCGTCGGCCGCACCAGACCTTCCGGGTGGAGATTCGGCCGGCACCTGAGGAGGTGGCGGCTCGTCTCAAGGTCGAACCTGGCTCGCGGACGGTCCTGCGGTTCTGTCACCGATTCGTGGACGACGTGCCGTGGTCCACGCAGGCGACGTACTACCCGGCGTGGCTGGCCGACGAAGCGCCCCGCCTCGCGGAGCCCGGGGACATCGAGGAAGGTACGACCAGGTATCTCGCTGAGCGAGGAACCGAGCAGGTGGGCTACTTCGATGAGATCTCCACCCGCATGCCGACGCCGGAAGAGGCCCGGGCCCTGGAGGTGGGAGCGGGCGTGCCGGTGCTCCTCTGGATGCGCACGGGGTACACGGTCGACCGCCCGATTCGGTGCACGATCACCACCTTCCGCGGTGACCTGAACCGGGTGAACTACGAGATCGGTGACCAGTCCGGCCGGGAGAACGAGCCTCAGTGAGAATCAGCTCAGCTCAGCCCGACGACGTGGCCAAGCTGCTCGCCTTCCGTGAGGAGGCGTCAGCTTGGCTGCGTCAGCTCGGCAGCGACCAGTGGCAGCGCCCGTACCCTGTAGGCCGTCTCCTCGCGACGATCGAGGCCGGGTCTGTCTTCATGGTCACGGACGGCGGTGCGACGGTGGCGACCATCACGCTCGACGCCCAAGCGGAAGAGGGCCTGTGGACGGAGGAGGAACTGAGAGAACCGTCCCTGTTCATCACCAAGCTCACCGTCGCGCGCAGCCATGCCGGCCGAAACCTTGGCGGGCGCCTGCTCGACTGGGCTGGCGATCGAGCCTATCGGTCCGGAGTCAAGTGGCTTCGGCTCGACGCATGGACGACGAACGTTGGTCTCCAGCGCTACTACCTGCGGCATGGGTTCGAGCACGTCCGGACAGTTCGTGAAGGCGTAGCTGTTAACGGTGGCCCGCGCGTCTCGGGGTGGTTGGCCCAGCGTCTCGCTGCCGCGGCCGAGCATGGATTCGAAGACGTGACACTGAGTCCGAGGTGTGAGGAGTAGGACCGGGGAAAACACGAAATCCCCGCGGCAACCTTAATGGCCTGGGCGAAATTGCTCTGTCAAGCGCTGCGCCTCTTGCGCTTCTTCGTTCGCAGAGTCCCGGTGGGCATCGGGACGCGTGCCATGGCTACTTTGATTCCGAGACGTTCGATGATGCGCCTGTTTGCCAACAAGGTGATTTTGCTGAAGAAGAACAGATTGTCCGCAAGCTTTCCCGGGCGATCATTGGCGATGGCGTAGACGATCGTCGGCGTGGGGCCCTCTGGAGGCTCTGGTATCTCCTCTCCCCAATTCTCGCGCGCGTCATTATATATGCGATTCCGGTAGTCGGGTTCGCCTCGATAGAGTTCTGCGGACACGCTTCCCTGGCTGAACAGGTGGGAGAGGGTTGCGGAACTTGTCTGCTGTTTCACGCAAATCAACTGCATGTCTTTGGTGAGAAGGTCGCAAATTTCAATCTTCTGGGAAGGTCCGCCTATGCTGTAGTTCTTCTTGTCGAGCAAGGCCCACTGTCTATTCTCGGCAACTCGCTCATTGTAGTCGCCTTCCTTTTCTGAGGGCTGCCATGCGTCTAGCTGTAGTTCGTCAGTGACGTCCGCTATTCTGGCAACCTCTGAATTGACTGAGCTGACGAAGTCACCGGCTACTTCGTACCATTCCCCCAAGGAGAGGACGTAAGTCCTGTCCGATTCCGCGACTTCGCATACCACCCAGTCACGGAGAGGACGCTTTTGTCCTGCGGCCTGACCGGAGTCGGCAATCGGTACTATCCGCACGTCGTGCAGCGGGTCGTCTCCGTCGTAGGATGCGCCTAAAAATTCATACACGCCCGCTAGGGTTACTTCCTCCGTTTCAGCCACCTTGTATTTAGCGGAGATCTCGTAGTGGCTAACCTGTTCGTCATCCACGATCTGAGGCGCCGCAAGGGAGGTTTTCTCGGTCGCTCGGTTTAGTACTCTCGCTAGGAGTTTTCGCTCAAGTTCGGCAAATCGGGGGTCGTGACTGTCGACCGGCGAGTAGTAGTCAAGGAATGGAAATGTAGTCTTGTAGTCCTCTGACTCGTAGGCATCCAGGATGGCAGAGAGAAAATCCGGCAGTTTCGAGAGCGATCCAGAGACATTGATATGTAGTGAGTCGGCCCCCGATAGGCTCTTTGCGAAATCCAGCTTCCCCGTTTTCCCTTGAATGCGGCGTACCCAGTCCTGCTCTACGGGGATTGAAAAGTCTGATATGGAGCTGCCGATGCTTAGATGTGTCTTCTGCTGACGAGTCACTGCGTCGAGGTTGCGCGTGTCTACGGAAATTAGTTCACTTGCATCTACCGAGTTCGCACATACGCGCAGTCCGAAGCCGCGCTCCAATTTCCCCCGGTCGAGGGAATTAATGCCCGATACGCCAAAGGTTACTGCGAAAATTCGGTCGCGAACTTTCGCTAGGAGGACGAAGGAGTTGGACGTATTCTCAACTCCGGTCACCGCAAAGTGTTGACCTAAGAAATTGACCCACTTTGGCTGAGTGGGCTTGTCGCGTTGGATGTAGGCCTGCACCGGAAAACTCAGCGATGATGTCGGCTCAAGTCGTGTCAGGCCAAGCCTCTCAACGTAGACCGCCCTAATCAGCTCTTCAAATGTGGTTACGTCTTTGCGTGCAATGCTAACGGTCAGCTTCAAGGTCGCTCCAAGGGTGTGATTCTTGGCCCGCGGCAATACTACGCCGATATGTGAAGAACAGGTAGACATATGGAAGGTCTTGTGAACTCGATATTTTGTTCTATTTTTGTCGTGTGGTCTGACTCTCCCACCACCCGGCCAGCCTCTGAGACCTGCACCGCACCTGTCCGAGCCAGTCGTTCGCGGGCGCGCGTGGAGCCCCCAACTGGGGCGCTGTGGGGCTGACGTGGGGCAAGGGAAGCGAGTTGGCGCGTATGTGCAGGTCAGATGCGCTGTCCGCGGGGGACTGTAAATCTGCCGGCTCAGCCTTCCCAGGTTCGAATCCTGGCGCCGCCACAGGACCGTGAAACCGGCCCCTGACCAGCAAAATCGGTCAGGGGTCGGTTTCTTGTGAGATCACCCTGGCCGACCGTTGTTCTTCGTGATGCCCCGCCAGAGGATCCGGCACGCGGACGGCTCGGCTCGACGGCAGCGGAGTGGCGCCGGATGCCTCTCTGGCAGCGCCAACCGACAGCGAGCATGTACGCGGTGGCCGTTGCATCGAGAGGGGTTGAACCGTGGTGAGCGCTGCAGAGGGCGCGAGGGATCGCTTCGCCGCTGCAGGCGCATGGATGTTCCTCAGCCTTGTTCTCCTGACCTTCGCGGCGTTTCTCGGGGTACGGGCTGCCGTAGGGTTCGGCGTCCTTGGCGAAGGTGGACACATCGTCGCTGCGCGGTGCGTCGAGCACGGCGGAGGCAAGGGCGGCTCCTACGTCGAATGCGCGGGGACGTTCGTCAACGGTCGCGGGGAGAGGAGCGACGGGCCGGCCACGGTGCGCTCGTACTCCGCAGTCGACGGCGACGTCGTCCCTGTCCGTCGCGCCCCGTGGGGGACCTACGAGGCGCTGGACGACAGCCTTCTCGGGTTGGTCGGGCGGGGCTTCTTCCCCCTGCTGCTGACGGTCGCCGCGGCCGGTTGCCTGGTTCGCGCCGGGTCCTTCGTACGGCGCGAAGCAGGGGAGCCGGCGGAGAACCGGAGCCGGTGAAAAGACGAGTCCGCTACGGGCTCGGGTGACGCTTCCGCCCGCCGCGCATGACGGGCCGCTGAAGGCGTCCTGCCGCAAGCGGCCCGCAGGTCGTCCGGGCCAGGACCAAGCCGGTTCCGGCCACCGCGCCCACGACTCCGGCGGTCAGGAAGCCCCGCGAGGAGGCCCAGGACAGCACCGACCACCGGGATCGGGCGGACAGCAGAGATCCCGTGCTCAGCCACGATCCGGCCGAGATCAGCGACAGGGCGGAGCCGATCGAGCCGGCCGACAGGGTGCTCCCGACCGAGCCGACACAGAGGGCGGAGCCGACGGACCCGATCGACAGGACCGACCCCACTGAACCGATCGACAGCACCGAGTCCTTCGACCACACGGACAGCATGGAGCCGTGAGGCTCGGGACAGGTGGACGGTGACTCGGTCATGACGCCATTGTGTCCACGATCGCCCGGACCGGCACGTCTGACGACCGGCGGCGATGCGAGAACGCGGCGAGGGGCCGTGCCATGCGCCGCGGGCGGGTGAGCCTTCCCGGGCACTGCCCTACGCTGGGGACGGATGAGCAGACAGTTGCGGCGGCTCGGCCCGGGGCGGGTGGAGGCCGCCGGCACCGAGTACGTGTGGTACGCGGCCTACGGGTCGAACCTGCACCACACGCGGCTCGGCTTCTACCTGCGCGGCGGGAAGCCGCCGGGCGGCAGGCGGACGTATCCGGGGTGCCGTGAGCCGCAGGACCCCGCGCGCACGGAACCGATCATGCTGCCGGGTCAGGTGTACTTCGCGCTGGAGTCGCCCGCGTGGACCGGAGGTATGGCCTTCTACGACCCGGGCGCCCGCGGTGAGACGCCGGCCCGGGCCTATCTGATCAGCGCGCGGCAGTTCTCCGACATCGCGGCGCAGGAGATGCACCGCCCGCCCGGGGTGGACCTGGACCTCTCCGGGGTGCTGGCGGAGGGCCGGTCCCGGATGGGACCGGGCTGTTACGAGACGCTGGTCTGTCCCGGATCGCTGGACGGGCGCCCGGTGCTCACCTTCACCGCGCCGTGGGGGATGGGCGACGTGGCGTGGCGGCCACCGGCGGCCGCGTACCTGCGGTGGCTGGCCTCGGGGCTGCAGGTGTCGCACGCCTGGCCGGCCGCCCGCATCGCCGCCCACCTGGCGCGGCGGCCGGGGGCGGCGATGCGGTGGACGGCGGCCGAGATCGCCGCCCTTCTGTAGCGAAAGGGCTGTTCAGGGCTGGGACACGGCGGCGGCGACCGCGTCGGGGACGGTCGTGTCTCCGGAGACCAGCTCGAGGGTGAGACCGGCTGTGCGCGGCTCGTCCAGCAGTGCGGCCAGCACCGCCGCGACGTCCGCGCGCGGCACCTCGGAGCGGCCCGTGTGCGCGGACAGCGCGACCCGGCCCGTCGGGGGGTCGTCGGTGAGGCGGCCGGGCCGCAGGATCGTCCAGTCCAGGTCGGTACGTGCCCGTACGGCCGCGTCGGCGGCGCCTTTGGCGCGCAGGTAGGCGGCGAAGACCGGGTCCATGTCGGCGGTCGGCTCCTCGTCGACGCGCATCGCGGAGACGACCAGGAACCGTCGTACGCCTGCGCGGGCGGCGGCGTCGGCGAACAGGATCGCCGCGTCGCGGTCGACGGTATCCTTGCGGGCCGCTCCGCTGCCCGGGCCCGCTCCGGCCGCGAAGACGGCCGCGTCCGCGCCCTCCAGCGCGCGGGCGACCTCGTCCACGGTCGCCGACTCCAGGTCGCAGACGGCGGGTTCGGCGCCCGTGGCCGTCACGTCGTCCGCGTGGGCGGGGTTGCGGATCAGGCCCACGGTCCGGTCGCCGCGCTCGGCGAGGAGCGCCTCCAGGCGCAGCGCGATCTTTCCGTGTCCACCGGCGATGACTGTACGCATGCCCCCGACCGTACGCCCTTCGGTGTCGTGCCGGACGGAGCGTCAGCCCTGCGCCTGCCGCGGCAGGTCGAACTCCACCGCGGCGGCGGAGTCGCAGTACTCCCGTACCGCGCTGGTGCGTGCCACCACGCGGCCGCGGTGGATGACGATCCGGCTGTACGAGAGGGACAGCGCGCCCGCGACGTCCTGGCCGCGCACCGCGAGGAGTTCGGCCGGGAAACCGGCTTCGACGCGTACTTCCGGCAGCCCCATGGCCGCGCGGGCGTCGCAGCTGACCGCGCGGTAGGCGCCGTCGGCGCCGGCTTCACCGCGCGAGGCGAGCAGGTAGGCGGCCTCCAGCGGGTCGCCGCGGCCGACCGGATTGGCGGCGTCGCGGAGGGCCCCGCTGCCGGCCGCGACGCGGACGCCGGCCGCCCGGAGCAGCCGTACGGGTGCCGAGGCCGCGACGCCGGAGTGCTTCAGGGCGGCGCAGCTGCCCTGGGGGAGCGCGACCACGGTGACCCCGGCGGCGGCGAGCTGGTCGGCGGCGCGGGTGGCGACCTCGTGCGGCAGCCGGGAGAGGCCGCCGCACGGGCCGAGGGTCACGCCGGGGCGGAGGCCGCCCGCGGCGGCGGCGAGGCGGGCCAGCCGGGCCGGGTCGGCGGCGTCGGTGTGCAGGTCCACGGCGCAGCCGTGTTCGGCGGCGACCGTGAGGACCGCCTCGACGTAGCCGCCCGGGTCGGGGTCGAGGTCGGGGCAGCCGCCGACGACGGTGGCGCCCATCTTCAGGGCGTCGCGCAGCATCGCGAGTTCCTCCTCGCCGGCGCGTCCGGTGAGGAGGCGGGGCACGGCGACGGTGGTGAGGTCGGCGAGGCCGCGCAGGCTGCGGCGGGCCTGGAGCACGGCCTCCAGGGAACGCAGCCCGGCCACGTCGCCGATGCGTACGTGGCTGCGCAGCGCGGTGGCGCCGTGGCCGAGCTGGAGCAGGGCCGCCTCGGTGGTGCGGCGCTGCACCTCCTCGACGTCGTCGGACGGCGGTCCGCCCGCGCGCGCCCCGCTGCCGGTGGTCGCGCCCTCCGTGGTCCGGGTGTCCGGGGTGCCGCTCGCGGCGGTCAGGGCGGTGTCGTGGTGGGCGTGCGGTTCGGCGGGAGCGGGCAGCAGCAGGTATCCGCCCAGGTCGACGCGGGTGCCGGGCCGGGTTCCGGTGGTGGTGGCGAGGCTGCCCGCGGTGCCGACGGCCTCGATGCGGCCACCGCCGAGCCGGACGTCCACGGTCCGGCCGTCGGCGAGGCGGGCGCCGCTCAGCAGCAGCCGGGAGCCGTCGGCGGGGGAGCCGGAACCGGCCTCGGGGTCCGGCGTCTGGCTGTCGCCCATCGTCTCCCCAGTGGTCGCGGCGGCGGTAGGGGCCGGCAGCTGATCACGGTGGCCCGGCGTGTGACGAGGGTACGGCGCGCAGCGGGAGACGCAGCGGAGGAGCGGAATAGTCGTACCGGCGTGGTGGCTGGAGGAGCAGTACGACTGTGCGGTACCGCGGCCCCCGGATACGGATTTCACGTATCGAGCCGGGACCGTGTAGTGTCTTCACCGCTCGCCCCAATAGCTCAGTCGGCAGAGCGTCTCCATGGTAAGGAGAAGGTCAACGGTTCGATTCCGTTTTGGGGCTCTGATGTGTGAGGTCGTCGTCCGGTTCGTCCGGGCGGGGGTCGAAGCGCATCGCGGCGGCGTAGCTCAGTCGGTAGAGCAAACGGCTCATAATCGTTGTGTCACCGGTTCAAGTCCGGTCGCCGCTACTTCACTGACAGTAGCCGATTGCGGGCTCGGTCCTCCGGTCGGCTACTCTTTCTGCGTTCAACCCGTCCCGTCCGTCAAGGAGCACTCACGTGGCTGCCACCGACGTCCGCCCGAAGATCACGCTGGCCTGCGTGGAGTGCAAGGAGCGGAACTACATCACCAAGAAGAACCGGCGTAACAACCCGGACCGCATGGAGATGAAGAAGCACTGCCCGCGCTGCAACGCGCACACCGCGCACCGCGAGACGCGCTGACGTACCCGCGCTGACGCGCAGACGTACTTCGCATGTGAGGCCGCCCCCGCCCGTCGGGGGCGGCCTCACATCGTTCTTCCCGCCCCGGCGGCAGGCAGAGATTCAGGAGACCGAGATCCATGGCGCTCGACCAGTCCTTCGTCGGACGCAGCTACCCGCCCTCCCGGCCCTACGAGGTCGGCCGGGAGAAGATCCGCGAGTTCGCCGAGGCCATCGGTGACGCCAACCCGGCCTACACCGACCGCGGCGCGGCCGCCGAGCTGGGCCACCCGGACGTGATCGCGCCGCCCACCTTCGTGTTCTCCCTCACCTACCGGGCGGCGTTCGAGGTCGTTCAGGACCCGAAGCTGGGCCTGGACTACGACCGGGTGGTGCACGGCGACCAGCGGTTCGCCTACAGCCGGCCCGTACGTGCCGGCGACCTGCTGACCGTCACCTCCACCATCGAGTCGGTGAATTCCCGGGCCGGCAACGACATCCTGGACGTGCGCGGCGAGGTGCACGACGAGGCCGGCGAGCACGTGGTGACCGCCTGGACGAAGCTGGTGGCGCGCGCCGCCGAGGAAGGCTGAGCGAGACGATGACCGCTGCGATCGCCTACGCCGACGTCGAGGTCGGCACCGAACTGCCCGCGCAGACCTTCCCGGTGACCCGCGACACGCTCGTCCGCTACGCGGGCGCCTCCGGGGACTTCAACCCGATTCACTGGAACGAGCGGTTCGCCACCGAGGTCGGCCTGCCGAACGTCATCGCGCACGGCATGTTCACCATGGCCGAGGCCGCCCGCGTGGTCACCGACTGGGTCGGCGACCCGGGCGCCGTACGCGAGTACGGGGTGCGCTTCACCAGGCCGGTCGTGGTGCCGGACGACGGCGAGGGCGCGCACGTCGAGGTCTCCGGCAAGGTCGCCGCGAAGCTGGACGACGAGGCCCGCACCGTCCGCGTCGACCTGACCGTGACGGCCGCCGGGCAGAAGGTGCTGGGCATGTCCCGCGCCGTGGTCGCCCTGGCCTGAGGGACCCCGGTCTCCCCGCGGGGACCGCTCCGCCGCGCGCGGAACGCGGCCCTGCACGCGTGGAACGTACTCTTGTGCGCGTGCAGGAATTCCACGACGCCCCGCTGGCCCCGCTGACCACCTTCCGGCTCGGCGGCCCCGCCGCACGTCTGCTGACCGCCGCCACCGACGACGAGGTGGTGGCGGCCGTGCGCGAGGCCGACGACTCCGGCACGCCGCTGCTGATCGTCGGCGGCGGCAGCAACCTGGTCGTCGCCGACGCGGGCTTCCCCGGCACGGCCCTGCGCATCGCCACCCGCGGCTTCCACCTGGAGGGCACGCGGCTCGAACTCGCCGCGGGCGAGAACTGGTCGGAGGCCGTGGCCCGCACGGTCGAGGCCGGCCTGGCCGGCGTCGAGTGCCTGGCGGGCATCCCGGGCTCGGCCGGCGCGACGCCCATCCAGAACGTCGGCGCGTACGGCCAGGAGGTCTCCTCCACGGTCACCGAGGTCGTCGCCTACGACCGCCGCGCCCGCGAGACCGTCGTCGTCCCGAACGCCGAGTGCGGCTTCGCCTACCGGCACAGCCGCTTCAAGGCCGATCCGACGCGGTTCGTCGTCCTGCGGGTCCGGTTCGCGCTGGAGGACGCCGACGGCCTGTCCGCGCCGCTGAAGTACGCCGAGACGGCCCGTGCGCTGGGCGTCCAGCCCGGCGAACGCGTCCCGGCGGCCACCGCCCGCGAGACCGTGCTCAAACTCCGCGCCGGAAAGGGCATGGTGCTGGACCCGGAGGACCACGACACCTGGTCGGCCGGCTCCTTCTTCACCAACCCGATCCTCGACGACGCCGAGTACGCCGCCTTCCTCGCCCGTGTCGCCGAACGGCTCGGGCCGGACGTCACCCCGCCCTCCTTCCCCGCGGACGACGGCCGGACCAAGACCTCGGCCGCGTGGCTCATCGACCGGGCGGGCTTCACCAAGGGCTACGGCGACGGCCCGGCACGCATCTCCAGCAAGCACACCCTCGCCCTCACCAACCGGGGCCGCGCCACGACCGCCGACCTGCTCGCCCTCGCGCGCGAGGTGCGGACGGGCGTCCGTGACGCCTTCGGCGTCACACTCGTCAACGAACCCGTGACGGTCGGCTGCGCCCTCTGAGGGGCGCGTCCGGCACCGGCGTCGACGTCAGCCGGCCGGTGCCGCCAGCCACGCGTCGATGTCGGCGAGCACCCCGCGCCGCACCTCCTCCGGGGCGACGGAACCGCGCACCGACTGGCGCGCCAGTTCGGCCAGCTCCTCGTCGGTGAACGCGTGGGCGTCACGGGCGAGTTCGTACTGGGCGGCGAGCCGGGAGCCGAAGAGCAGCGGGTCGTCGGCGCCGAGCGCCATCGGCACGCCCGCGTCCCACAGGGCCCGCAGCGGCACGTCCTCCGGCTTGTCGTACACCCCGAGCGCCACGTTGGACGCCGGGCACACCTCGCAGGTCACCCCGCGATCGGCGAGCCGGCCCAGCAGCCGGGCGTCCTCGGCCGCGCGGACGCCGTGGCCGACGCGGAGGGCGTGCAGGTCGTCCAGACAGTCCCGGACGCTGGACGGGCCCGACAACTCGCCCCCGTGCGGCGCGGCGATCAGCCCGCCGTCCCGGGCGATGGCGAAGGCACGGTCGAAGTCGCGGGCGAACCCCCGCCGTTCGTCGTTGGAGAGGCCGAAGCCGACGATGCCCCGGTCCCGGTAGCGGACGGCCAGCCGGGCGAGCGTACGGGCGTCCAGGGGGTGCTTCATGCGGTTCGCGGCGACCAGCACGCGGATCTCGAGGCCGGTGTCCCGCATCGCCCGGTCGACGGCGTCGAGGATGACCTCCAGCGCAGGGATCAGCCCGCCCAGCCGGGGCGCGTACGAGGTGGGGTCGACCTGGATCTCCAGCCACCGCGAGCCGTCCCGCACGTCCTCCTCGGCGGCCTCGCGCACCAGCCGCTGGATGTCCTCCGGCGCCCGCAGGCAGGAGCGGGCGGCGTCGTAGAGGCGCTGGAAGCGGAACCAGCCGCGTTCGTCCGTGGCCCGCAGCTTCGGTGGCTCGCCGCTCCGCAGCGCCTCCGGCAGGTGGACGCCGTACTTGTCGGCGAGCTCCAGCAGCGTGGACGGCCGCATCGAACCGGTGAAGTGCAGGTGCAGATGGGCCTTGGGGAGCGAACGTACCTCTCGTGCCATCCCCCGATCCTGCTACACGCGAGCCCCCGCCCGGAACCGCATTCCCCGGACGGGGGCTTGCCCGAAAGCACGGCCGCATGCCGCGGCCCCGCCTCCCGGGCAGGGATCAGTCGCGTGCCTCGGCCAGCAGCTTCTGGATGCGCGAGACGCCCTCGACCAGGTCCTCGTCGCCGAGCGCGTACGAAAGCCGCAGGTATCCGGGGGTGCCGAAGGCCTCGCCCGGCACGACGGCGACCTCGACCTCCTCCAGGATCACCTCCGCCAGTTCCACCGAGGTGGCGGGCCGCCTGCCGCGGACCTCCTTGCCCAGCACGCCCTTGACCGACGGGTAGGCGTAGAACGCGCCCTCCGGCTCGGGGCAGAGCACGCCGTCGATCTCGTTCAGCATCCGCACGATGGTCCGGCGCCGGCGGTCGAAGGCCTCGCGCATCATCGCGACGGCGTCCAGGTCACCGCTGAGCGCGGCGATCGCCGCGACCTGCGCGACGTTGCTCACGTTGGAGGTGGCGTGCGACTGCAGGTTCGTCGCGGCCTTCACGACGTCCTTGGGGCCGACGACCCAGCCGACCCGCCAGCCGGTCATGGCGTACGTCTTGGCGACGCCGTTGACCACGATGCACTTGTCCGCCAGCTCCGGCACCACCACGGGCAGCGAGGTGAACGCGGCGTCGCCGTAGACCAGGTGCTCGTAGATCTCGTCGGTCAGCACCCACAGCCCGTGCTCGGCGGCCCAGCGGCCGATCTCCTCCGTCTGCTCCCGGCTGTAGACCGCGCCGGTCGGGTTCGACGGGGAGACGAAGACCACCATCTTGGTGCGCTCGGTGCGCGCAGCCTCCAGCTGCTCCACGGACACCCGGTAGCCGCTGGACTCGTCCGCGACCACCGGCACCGGCACGCCGCCCGCGAGCTGGATGGACTCCGGGTAGGTGGTCCAGTACGGCGCGGGCACGATGACCTCGTCGCCCGGGTCCAGGGTCGCGGCGAAGGCCTCGTAGATGGCCTGCTTGCCGCCGTTGGTCACCAGGACGTTCGCGGCCTCGATCTGGCGGCCGGAGTCACGCAGCGTCTTGTCGACGATCGCGGCCTTCAGCTCGGGCTGCCCGCCGGCCGGGGAATAGCGGTGGTTCTTCGGGTCGCGGCAGGCCTCTACCGCCGCCTCGACGATGTAGTCGGGCGTCGGGAAGTCCGGCTCGCCCGCGCCGAAGCCGATCACCGGGCGCCCGGCGGCCTTGAGGGCCTTCGCCTTGGCGTCCACGGCGAGCGTCGCGGACTCGGAGATCGACCCGATGCGGGCCGACACGCGTCGTGCGGTGGGAGACTGTGCGGAAGGGGTAGCAGCGGTCATGCCGTCATCGTTGCAGACCGGGCGGCCCCGCCGCAGCAAGGTGTGGAGCCGGTCACGGCCGCCGCGGCGGACCGTGCGCGGTGGGCGGTGTTCGACGGCGGGCCGCGGAACACGTACACTCCTACGTCGTCGGCCCTCAACGATCGCTCAGCGCTGCGCACTGTGTGCACCGGCGCGGATGCGGTAGGTTGAGGACGGCACAAAGGGTCGTAGCTCAATTGGTAGAGCACTGGTCTCCAAAACCAGCGGTTGGGGGTTCAAGTCCCTCCGGCCCTGCTACACACATCACCACATGGTGTGTGCTTTTTCAGTACGTACTCGAACTGCACCGCCGTGCGGCCGGCCCGTGCGCCGCAGGGCAACGATCCGGATCAAGGTGAGGACTAGTGACGGAGATCACGGACACCACCGAGGTCCCCGAGCCCGGACGGTCCTCGGACGACAAGCCCCGGCGCGGTGGCAAGCGTGGCAAGAAGGGCCCGCTGGCGCGTCTCGCTCTCTTCTACCGGCAGATCATCGCGGAGCTCCGCAAGGTCGTCTGGCCCACGCGGAACCAGCTCTCCACCTACGCCACCGTGGTGATCGTCTTCGTGGTCATCATGATCGCTCTGGTGACCGTGCTTGACTATGGGTTCACCGAAGCCGTCAAGTTCGTCTTCGGCTGACCCTCGCGGAGGGCCGTGAGTGCCCGCCGAGGGGTACGTTGAGTCGTGAAGGGCGCGTTGACGCGTGCCCGGCCCCTCGGTCGCCGTGACAGCGGCCACCGCATGTTCGACCCCACGAAGCCAGGAAGAAGCAGCCACCGTGTCTGACCCGAACCTGAACGACGCCGTCGAGCCCGCCACGGGCGACGACTCCGCGCGCGACCTCGTCGAGGCGACGGACGCCACGGCGGACGGCGTCGACCAGGCGGCAGTTGACGACGCCGCCGAGGAAGCGACCGAGGCTGCCGAGCCGGCTGCGGACGTGGACGCGGACGAGCCCGCCGAGGCCGAGGCCGAGGGCGACACCGCCGAGTCCGTCGAGGACGCCTCCGCCGAGGCGGAGGAGGAGCCGGTCGACCCGGTCGCCGCCCTCCGCGACGAACTGCGCTTCCTGCCCGGCGAGTGGTACGTCATCCACACCTACGCCGGCTACGAGAACCGCGTGAAGACCAACCTCGAGCAGCGCGCCGTCTCGCTCAACGTCGAGGACTTCATCTTCCAGGCCGAAGTGCCGCAGGAGGAGGTCGTCCAGATCAAGAACGGCGACCGCCGCACGGTGAAGCAGAACAAGCTCCCCGGCTACGTGCTGGTCCGCATGGACCTGACGAACGAGTCGTGGGGCGTCGTCCGCAACACCCCGGGCGTCACCGGCTTCGTCGGCAACGCGTACGACCCGTACCCGCTGACGCTGGACGAGATCGTGAAGATGCTCGCCCCGGAGGCGGAGGAGAAGGCCGCGAAGGCCGCCGCCACCGACGAGGAGGGCAAGCCGGTCGCGGGTGCCGGGCGCCGCGTCGAGGTCCAGGTGCTGGACTTCGAGGTCGGCGACTCCGTCACCGTCACCGACGGCCCGTTCGCGACCCTCCAGGCCACGATCAACGAGATCAACGCCGACTCCAAGAAGGTCAAGGGCCTGGTCGAGATCTTCGGCCGAGAGACCCCGGTCGAGCTCAGCTTCGACCAGATCCAGAAGAACTGACCTTCCGGCATTCCATGCCTCGGGTGGGGGCGGGCGGGCCTGCGGGGCCTCCCCGCCCCCACCGATTTCAGAGCTCGCCACGGTAGGCGCTATCGTGGTGCGGTATGCCTCCATCCGGCTGACGGGCTCGTCCGGGCCCGGCCGCGGACGGAGGCGCGAATCACTTCTCACCAGGACCCGGAGAGAACATGCCTCCCAAGAAGAAGAAGGTCGCGGGGCTGATCAAGCTCCAGATCCAGGCCGGTGCCGCCAACCCGGCTCCGCCGGTCGGCCCGGCGCTGGGTCAGCACGGCGTCAACATCATGGAGTTCTGCAAGGCCTACAACGCCGCGACCGAGTCGCAGCGCGGTTGGGTCATCCCGGTGGAGATCACGGTCTACGAGGACCGCTCCTTCACCTTCATCACCAAGACGCCGCCGGCCGCGAAGATGATCCTCAAGGCCGCCGGCATCGAGAAGGGCTCCGGCGAGCCGCACGTCAACAAGGTCGGCAAGGTCACCCGTGACCAGGTGCGCGAGATCGCCACGACCAAGATGCCGGACCTGAACGCGAACGACCTGGACCAGGCGGAGAAGATCATCGCCGGTACCGCTCGTTCCATGGGCGTCACCGTCGAGGGCTGATCCCTCCATCCGTCACCCGTGGAAGGGCCTGCGCGGCCCGCACCACGACTCCGAACCTGAGACAGCAGGAGCAGCAGTGAAGCGCAGCAAGACTCTCCGCAGCGCGGACGCCAAGGTCGACCGGGCGAAGTTCTACGCCCCGCTCGAGGCCGTCCGGCTCGCCAAGGAGACCTCCTCGGTGAAGTTCGACGCGACCGTCGAGGTCGCCATGCGTCTGGGCGTCGACCCGCGCAAGGCCGACCAGATGGTCCGCGGCACCGTGAACCTCCCGCACGGCACCGGTAAGACCGCCCGGGTCCTGGTCTTCGCGACCGGTGACCGTGCTGCGGCCGCGGAAGCCGCCGGCGCCGACATCGTCGGCTCCGACGAGCTGATCGACGAGGTCTCCAAGGGCCGTCTGGACTTCGACGCCGTCGTCGCCACCCCGGACCTGATGGGCAAGGTCGGCCGCCTCGGCCGTGTGCTCGGTCCGCGTGGCCTGATGCCGAACCCGAAGACCGGCACCGTCACCCCGGACGTCGCCAAGGCCGTCACCGACATCAAGGGCGGCAAGATCGAGTTCCGGGTGGACAAGCACTCCAACCTCCACTTCATCATCGGCAAGACGTCGTTCGACGAGGCCAAGCTCGTGGAGAACTACGCCGCGGCGCTGGACGAGATCCACCGCCTCAAGCCGTCGGCCGCCAAGGGCCGTTACGTGAAGAAGACCACCATCAGCACCACGATGGGCCCCGGTGTCCCGGTCGACACCAACCGCACCAAGAACCTCCTCGTCGAGGAGGACCCGGCGGCCGTCTGAGCCGTCGGCCACGCGGACGCACACGGCGCCGGGCCCCGCTCTCCGTTCGGAGGGCGGGGCCCGGCGCCGTACCATGTGTGCCAACCGAACATATGAAGAAACAGTGGGGGTTGGGGATGCGCGCGTTCCGCAAGGCCGTCCTGGCGACCGTGAGCGTGGCCATGGCAGCCACGCTCACCGCCTGCACCGGCGGGGAGAAGTCGGACGACGCCGGCAAGGCGGGGGAGGAGAAGGTCTCGCAGCAGACCGACTCACGCTCCGCGATCGCGGTCATGACCGCGTCCACGCGGAAGACCAGTGAGGCGAAGTCCGCGAAGGTCTCGATGGAGATGACCCTGCCCGGCCAGGCCGGCGGCACCATGGAGATGAACGGCGTCATGGGCTGGGACCCGTACGCGATGGACATGACCATGACGGGTGGCGAACTGGCCGGTGCCGGCGGGGCGGGCGGCAGCCGGGTGATCTGGCTGGACGACGCCATGTACATGGACATGGGCGAGGCCGCTGCCGCCGACATGGAGGGCAAGCGGTGGATGAAGATCGACCTGGGCGCGGTCGCGGAGTCCGCGGAGGACCCCGAGATGGCCGAGGCCATGACCTCCGGCCTGGACAACCTGGGCCAGAGCCCGGCCCAGCAGATGGGCATGCTGCTGGACTCGCCGAACGTGAAGTTCGCCGGTGAGGAGAAGATCGACGGCGTCGCCACCCGGCACTACACGGGTTCGCTGACGATCGAGGAGGCGCTGAAGGCGAACAAGTCGCTCGAGGTGCTGGAGGAGAAGGAGCGCGAGCAGCTTCTCGACCAGCTGGAGGCCTCCGGGATCGAGGAGTACCGCATCGAGGCCTGGGTGAACGAGGAGGACCTCCCGGTACGCATCGATGTCGGGATGGAGACCCCCGAGGGCACCGTCGACATGACGCAGAAGATGAGCGACTTCGGCGCCGACGTCTCGGTGGACGCTCCGCCGGCCTCCGAGACCATCGACCTGATGAAGATGCTGGAGGAGCTCCAGGGCGCCGGCAGCACCGCGGGAGCCGGCACCGGCATGTGACGCCGCCGGAGGGCTCCCCGGAGCCCGTCCGCGGCGGCTTCGCCGCCCACCGGCGGGAGAGCCGGCCTGTCGGCGGGAGAGGCGCTCCGGCGTCTCTTCCGCCGCCTCCGGCCTGCCGCGGAGCCGATTTGCCTGCGCAGGGGTCGCCCGCGTAATCTGGCCCGGAAGCCAAAGACCGCTGGTTGCGGTGCGCCCACACGAGGGCGCACGGCCGAAGGATCCGCTAGCTGCGGGCGACCCGCGTAGGTGAACTGGAAGAGCTCCCGGCCGACGTGCGCATCGAGCGCGTGTCATTCGGTCGAGCCTCGCCCCGTGCGCCTGCGCCCGGGGCGTTTCGCATTCCCAGCCCCTTCCGCGCGGTCCTCATCACCCGGAAGGAGGCCGAGGCTCATGGCGAGGGACCAGGTCGCACCCGACAAGGTCGCAGCCGTCGAGGAGATCACGAACCGTTTTCGCGACTCCAACGCGGCGGTCGTGACCGCGTACACCGGTCTCACCGTGGCGCAGCTCAAGGACCTGCGCCGTTCTCTCGGTGAGAACGCTCAGTACCGTGTGGTGAAGAACACGCTGACCAAGATCGCGGCCAACGAGGCCGGGATCAACGAGCTCGACGAGTACTTCACGGGCTCGTCGGCCGTCGCCTTCGTGACCGGTGACCCGGTCGAGGCGGCGAAGGGTCTGCGCGACTTCGCCAAGGACCATCCCGCTCTCGTGATCAAGGGCGGCATCGTCGACGGCGGCGCGATGACCGCCGCCGAGCTCAACAAGCTCGCGGACGTCGAACCCCGCGAGGTGCTGCTCGCCAAGCTGGCCGGTGGCATGAAGGCGTCCATGGCCAAGGCCGCGGCGACCTTCCAGGCCCCGCTCACGAAGATGGTCCGCACCGCGGACGCCCTTCGCAGCAAGGTCGAGCAGGGCGGTGCCGGTACGCCGGCTCCCGCCGAGGCCGACGCGGAGTAACCACCCCCGCACGGTCGCAGCGGGCCCGAGTACGCCCGCCGATATCGCAAGACAACCGGCACCCGCCGAACTAGTGGAAGGACCGCCACCATGGCGAAGCTCAGCCAGGAAGACCTGCTCGCGCAGTTCGAGGAGATGACCCTCATCGAGCTCTCCGACTTCGTGAAGAAGTTCGAGGAGAAGTTCGACGTCGAGGCCGCCGCCCCGGCCGCCGTCGCCGTCGCCGCCCCCGGCCAGGGTGGCGGCGCCGCCGAGGCCGCCGAGGAGCAGGACGAGTTCGACGTCATCCTCACCGGCGCCGGTGACAAGAAGATCCAGGTCATCAAGGTCGTGCGCGAGCTCACCTCGCTCGGCCTGAAGGAGGCCAAGGAGCTCGTGGACGGCACCCCGAAGCCGGTCCTCGAGAAGGTCGCCAAGGACGCCGCGGAGAAGGCCAAGGAGTCCCTCGAGGGCGCCGGCGCCTCCGTCGAGGTCAAGTGACCTCACGAGTCTGCTGACTCTTTCGCGGCACGTCTCAACGTGCCGTTCCGAAGGGCGATCACCCGAACGGGTGGTCGCCCTTCGGCCGTGCCGGGACGGGTTCCTTGCCCTTCCGAAACGGGCGGGTATGGTGATCACCGCTGTCGAGGGGGCGCCGAGGGGGCCTTGACGAATGGCACGCAGCGCGCAATTCTCGGGTCGCGTCGTCACACCGATCCAGGTTCCGAGGCATGGATCGGTGACGAAGCGGGAAGCATGGTGATGCGCCGAGAGCACCCGTCGCCTCCGAGGGCCGGAGGGTGCCCCCGGCGCTGTGACAGCACAACGAGAGAGGGGGAGAGTGGCACTGCGCCGTTCTCCGGAGAACCGCTCTGGACATCAGTGGGCCGTTTGGCTACACTGACCCTTTGCGCTGCCTGTTAGATGCTCCCTGCCCGTCACCAGGGGCACCGGTATGCGCGTAGTGAGTCCGAGCCCTCGGAAGGACCCCCTCTTGGCCGCCTCGCGCAACGCCTCGACCTCCCATTCGAACACCGCCGTCGGCACCGCCCCGCTGCGAATCTCCTTTGCGAAGATCAAGGAGCCCCTCGGGGTTCCGAACCTTCTTGCGCTGCAGACCGAGAGCTTTGACTGGCTCCTCGGCAACGAGGCCTGGAAGGGTCGCGTCGAGGCCGCGCTGGACAGTGGTCAGGACGTCCCCACCAAGTCCGGTCTGGAGGAGATCTTCGAGGAGATCTCCCCGATCGAGGACTTCTCCGGGTCGATGTCGCTGACCTTCCGCGATCACCGCTTCGAGCCTCCGAAGAACTCGATCGACGAGTGCAAGGAGCGCGACTTCACCTACGCCGCGCCGCTCTTCGTCACCGCCGAGTTCACCAACAACGAGACCGGCGAGATCAAGTCCCAGACGGTCTTCATGGGCGACTTCCCGCTCATGACCAACAAGGGCACCTTCGTGATCAACGGCACCGAGCGTGTCGTGGTCTCGCAGCTGGTGCGCTCGCCGGGCGTCTACTTCGACAGCTCGATCGACAAGACCTCCGACAAGGACATCTTCTCCGCCAAGATCATCCCGTCCCGGGGTGCCTGGCTGGAGATGGAGATCGACAAGCGCGACATGGTCGGTGTCCGCATCGACCGCAAGCGCAAGCAGTCGGTCACCGTGCTGCTCAAGGCGCTCGGCTGGACGAACGAGCAGATCCTCGAGGAGTTCGGCCAGTACGAGTCGATGCGCGCCACCCTGGAGAAGGACCACACCCAGGGCCAGGACGACGCGCTGCTCGACATCTACCGCAAGCTGCGTCCGGGCGAGCCCCCGACCCGCGAGGCCGCGCAGACGCTGCTGGAGAACCTCTACTTCAACCCGAAGCGCTACGACCTGGCCAAGGTCGGCCGGTACAAGATCAACAAGAAGCTGGGCGGCGACGAGCCGCTCGACTCCGGCGTGCTCACCACCGCCGACGTGATCGCCACCATCAAGTACCTGGTCAAGCTGCACGCCGGCGAGGAGGAGACGGTCTCCGCCGAGGGCGACCAGATCGTCGTCGAGACCGACGACATCGACCACTTCGGCAACCGCCGCCTGCGCAACGTCGGCGAGCTCATCCAGAACCAGGTCCGCACCGGCCTGGCCCGCATGGAGCGCGTCGTCCGCGAGCGGATGACCACCCAGGACGTCGAGGCGATCACGCCGCAGACCCTGATCAACATCCGGCCGGTCGTCGCCTCCATCAAGGAGTTCTTCGGCACCAGCCAGCTGTCCCAGTTCATGGACCAGACCAACCCGCTGTCGGGTCTGACCCACAAGCGCCGCCTGTCGGCGCTGGGCCCGGGTGGTCTGTCCCGTGAGCGGGCCGGCTTCGAGGTCCGCGACGTGCACCCGTCGCACTACGGCCGCATGTGCCCGATCGAGACCCCCGAGGGTCCGAACATCGGCCTGATCGGTTCGCTGGCCTCCTACGGCCGGGTCAACGCGTTCGGCTTCGTCGAGACCCCGTACCGCGTGGTGGAGAACGGCGTCGTCAGCGACGAGGTGCACTACCTCACCGCCGACGAGGAGGACCGCTTCGTCATCGCGCAGGCGAACGCGCCGCTGAACGAGGAGATGCGGTTCGCCGAGGACCGCGTGCTGATCCGCCGCCGCGGCGGCGAGGTCGACCTCATCCCCGGCGACGACGTGGACTACATGGACGTCTCGCCGCGCCAGATGGTGTCGGTCGCGACCGCCATGATCCCCTTCCTCGAGCACGACGACGCCAACCGCGCGCTCATGGGGTCGAACATGATGCGCCAGGCCGTGCCGCTGATCAAGGCGGAGTCGCCGCTGGTCGGCACCGGCATGGAGTACCGCTGTGCGGTCGACGCCGGCGACGTCATCAAGGCCGAGAAGGAAGGTGTGGTCCAGGAGGTCTCCGCCGACTACATCACGGTCGCCAACGACGACGGCACGTACACCACGTACCGCATCGCCAAGTTCTCCCGCTCCAACCAGGGCACCTCCTTCAACCAGAAGGTGCTCGTCGACGAGGGCGAGCGCGTCGTCGTCGACCAGGTGCTGGCCGACGGCCCGTCCACCGAGGCCGGTGAGATGGCGCTCGGCAAGAACCTGCTGGTCGCGTTCATGCCGTGGGAGGGCCACAACTACGAGGACGCGATCATCCTCTCCCAGCGTCTGGTGCAGGACGACGTCCTCTCCTCGATCCACATCGAGGAGCACGAGGTCGACGCCCGCGACACCAAGCTGGGCCCGGAGGAGATCACCCGGGACATCCCGAACGTCTCCGAGGAGGTCCTGGCCGACCTCGACGAGCGCGGCATCATCCGCATCGGCGCCGAGGTCGAGGCGGGCGACATCCTCGTCGGCAAGGTCACCCCCAAGGGTGAGACCGAGCTGACCCCGGAGGAGCGCCTGCTGCGCGCGATCTTCGGCGAGAAGGCCCGCGAGGTCCGCGACACCTCGCTGAAGGTGCCGCACGGCGAGACCGGCAAGGTCATCGGCGTCCGCGTCTTCGACCGCGAGGAGGGCGACGAGCTGCCCCCGGGCGTGAACCAGCTGGTCCGCGTCTACGTCGCACAGAAGCGCAAGATCACCGACGGTGACAAGCTCGCCGGCCGCCACGGCAACAAGGGCGTCATCTCCAAGATCCTGCCCGTCGAGGACATGCCGTTCCTGGAGGACGGCACCCCCGTCGACATCATCCTCAACCCGCTCGGCGTCCCGTCCCGGATGAACCCGGGCCAGGTCCTGGAGATCCACCTGGGCTGGCTCGCGTCGCAGGGCTGGAAGGTCGAGGGCAGCGAGGAGTGGATGGAGCGCCTGAAGTCCATCGGCGCGGACGAGGTCGCCGCGGGCACCAACGTCGCGACCCCGGTCTTCGACGGCGCCCGCGAGGACGAGATCGCCGGTCTCTTCGAGTCCACGATCCCGAACCGCGACGGCGAGCGCATGGTCCAGCCCTCCGGCAAGGCCAACCTGTTCGACGGCCGCTCCGGCGAGCCGTTCCCGGACCCGATCTCGGTCGGGTACATGTACATCCTCAAGCTGCACCACCTGGTCGACGACAAGCTGCACGCCCGGTCCACCGGTCCGTACAGCATGATCACCCAGCAGCCGCTGGGTGGTAAGGCCCAGTTCGGCGGTCAGCGCTTCGGTGAGATGGAGGTGTGGGCGCTGGAGGCGTACGGCGCCGCGTACGCCCTCCAGGAGCTCCTGACCATCAAGTCCGACGACGTCACCGGCCGCGTGAAGGTCTACGAGGCCATCGTCAAGGGCGAGAACATCCCGGAGCCGGGCATCCCCGAGTCCTTCAAGGTGCTCATCAAGGAGATGCAGTCGCTCTGCCTCAACGTGGAGGTGCTGTCCTCGGACGGCATGTCCATCGAGATGCGCGACACCGACGAGGACGTCTTCCGCGCCGCGGAAGAGCTCGGTATCGACCTGTCCCGGCGCGAGCCGAGCAGCGTCGAAGAGGTCTGACGGGGGCCGGGGGCCCGCTTCGGCGGGCCCCCGGCACCCACCCCGGACCCCCGTTCAGACCATTGATCTAGAGACGACCCTGAGAGGGATTGACGAGAGTGCTCGACGTCAACTTCTTCGACGAACTGCGGATTGGCCTGGCCACCGCTGACGACATCCGTCAGTGGTCGCACGGCGAGGTCAAGAAGCCGGAGACCATCAACTACCGCACCCTCAAGCCGGAAAAGGACGGGCTCTTCTGCGAGAAGATCTTCGGCCCCACCCGGGACTGGGAGTGCTACTGCGGCAAGTACAAGCGCGTCCGCTTCAAGGGCATCATCTGTGAGCGCTGCGGTGTCGAGGTCACCCGCGCCAAGGTGCGCCGCGAGCGGATGGGCCACATCGAACTGGCCGCCCCCGTCACGCACATCTGGTACTTCAAGGGCGTGCCGTCCCGGCTGGGCTACCTGCTGGACCTCGCTCCGAAGGACCTGGAGAAGGTCATCTACTTCGCCGCGTACATGATCACGTACGTGGACGAGGAGCGCCGTACGCGCGACCTGCCCTCGCTGGAGGCGCACGTCGGCGTGGAGCGCCAGCAGATCGAGCAGCGCCGTGACGCCGACCTGGAGGCCCGGGCCAAGAAGCAGGAGGCCGACCTGGCCGAGCTCGAGGCCGAGGGTGCCAAGGCGGACGTGCGCCGCAAGGTGCGCGAGGGCGCCGAGCGCGAGATGAAGCAGCTCCGCGACCGCGCGCAGCGCGAGATCGACCGCCTCGACGAGGTGTGGAACCGCTTCAAGAACCTCAAGGTGCAGGACCTCGAGGGCGACGAGCTGCTCTACCGCGAGCTGCGCGACCGCTTCGGCACCTACTTCGACGGCTCGATGGGCGCCGCCGCGCTGCAGAAGCGGCTGGAGACCTTCGACCTGGAGGAGGAGGCCGAGCGCCTCCGCGAGATCATCCGTACCGGCAAGGGCCAGAAGAAGACCCGTGCGCTGAAGCGCCTCAAGGTCGTCTCCGCCTTCCTCCAGACCAGCAACAGCCCCAAGGGCATGGTGCTGGACTGCGTCCCGGTGATCCCGCCGGACCTGCGTCCGATGGTGCAGCTGGACGGTGGCCGCTTCGCGACCTCCGACCTGAACGACCTGTACCGCCGCGTCATCAACCGGAACAACCGCCTCAAGCGGCTTCTGGACCTCGGCGCCCCCGAGATCATCGTGAACAACGAGAAGCGGATGCTGCAGGAGGCCGTCGACGCGCTGTTCGACAACGGCCGCCGCGGCCGGCCGGTCACCGGCCCGGGCAACCGTCCGCTGAAGTCGCTGTCCGACATGCTCAAGGGCAAGCAGGGCCGCTTCCGGCAGAACCTGCTCGGCAAGCGCGTCGACTACTCGGCCCGTTCCGTGATCGTCGTCGGCCCGCAGCTCAAGCTGCACCAGTGCGGTCTGCCGAAGGCCATGGCGCTGGAGCTCTTCAAGCCGTTCGTGATGAAGCGCCTGGTCGACCTGAACCACGCGCAGAACATCAAGTCGGCGAAGCGCATGGTCGAGCGCGGCCGTACGGTCGTGTACGACGTGCTGGAAGAGGTCATCGCCGAGCACCCGGTGCTGCTGAACCGTGCGCCGACCCTGCACCGCCTCGGCATCCAGGCCTTCGAGCCGCAGCTGGTCGAGGGCAAGGCCATCCAGATCCACCCGCTCGTGTGCACCGCGTTCAACGCGGACTTCGACGGCGACCAGATGGCCGTGCACCTGCCGCTGTCCGCGGAGGCGCAGGCCGAGGCCCGCATCCTGATGCTGTCCTCGAACAACATCCTCAAGCCGGCCGACGGCCGTCCGGTGACCATGCCCACCCAGGACATGGTGCTCGGGCTGTTCTTCCTCACGACCGACGAGGAGCAGCGCAAGACCATCGGCGACGACCGGTCGTTCAACTCGGTCGCCGAGGCCATCATGGCGTTCGACGCCCGCGAGCTCTCGCTCCAGGCGAAGGTCGACATCCGTTTCCCGGTCGGGACCCTGCCGCCGCGCGGCTGGACCCCGCCGACGCCGGAGGAGGGCGAGCCCGAGTACCAGCCGGGTGACAGCTTCCGGCTGCGGACGACACTGGGCCGCGCGCTCTTCAACGAGCTGCTGCCGGAGGACTACCCGTTCGTCGACTACACGGTGGGCAAGAAGCAGCTCTCCGGGATCGTCAACGACCTGGCCGAGCGCTACCCCAAGGTGATCGTCGCGGCGGCGCTGGACAACCTCAAGTCCGCCGGTTTCCACTGGGCGACCCGTTCCGGTGTGACGGTCGCGATCTCCGACGTCGTGGTCCCGGCCGCGAAGAAGGAGATCATCGCGTCGTACGAGGCTCAGGACGAGAAGGTCCAGAAGCAGTACGAGCGCGGCCTGATCACCAAGGACGAGCGTTCCAACGAGCTGGTCTCGATCTGGACCCGGGCGACCAACGAGGTCGCCGAGGCGATGAACGAGAACTTCCCGAAGACCAACCCGATCTTCATGATGGTCGACTCGGGCGCTCGAGGAAACATGATGCAGATGCGCCAGATCGCCGGCATGCGCGGTCTGGTGTCCAACGCCAAGAACGAGACCATCCCGCGTCCGATCAAGGCGTCCTTCCGCGAGGGCCTGTCCGTGCTGGAGTACTTCATCTCCACGCACGGTGCCCGTAAGGGTCTGGCCGACACCGCGCTGCGTACCGCCGACTCGGGTTACCTGACCCGTCGTCTGGTGGACGTCTCGCAGGACGTGATCATCCGCGAGGAGGACTGCGGCACCGACCGCGGCCTCAAGCTGGAGATCGCGGCCACCGGCGAGGACGGCGTGCTGCGCAAGGCCGAGGACGTCGAGACCAGCGTGTACGCACGTGCCCTGGCCGAGGACGTCGCGGTGGACGGCAAGGTGCTGGCCCCGGCCAACACCGACCTGGGCGACGTGCTCATCGACGAGCTCGTGCGGCACGGCGTCTCCACGGTCAAGACCCGCTCGGTCCTGACCTGCGAGTCCCAGGTCGGCACCTGCGCCATGTGCTACGGCCGCTCGCTGGCGACCGGCAAGCTGGTGGACATCGGCGAGGCCGTCGGCATCATCGCGGCCCAGTCCATCGGTGAGCCCGGCACCCAGCTCACGATGCGTACCTTCCACACCGGTGGTGTGGCCGGTGACGACATCACGCAGGGTCTGCCGCGTGTCGTCGAGCTCTTCGAGGCCCGTACGCCGAAGGGTGTCGCGCCGATCTCCGAGTCGGCCGGCCGGGTGCGGATCGAGGAGACCGAGAAGACCAAGAAGGTCGTGGTCACGCCGGACGACGGCTCCGACGAGACGTCCTACCCGGTCTCCAAGCGTGCGCGCATGAAGGTGTCCGAGGGCGACCACGTGGCCGTCGGCCAGCCGCTGACCGTCGGTGCGACCAACCCGCACGACGTGCTGCGCATCCTCGGGCAGCGCGCCGTCCAGGTCCACCTGGTCAACGAGGTGCAGAAGGTCTACAACTCGCAGGGCGTGTCGATCCACGACAAGCACATCGAGATCATCATCCGGCAGATGCTGCGCCGGGTGACGATCATCGAGTCCGGCGACGCGGAGCTGCTGCCGGGCGAGCTGGTCGAGCGGACGAAGTTCGAGGGCGAGAACCGTCGGGTCGTGACGGAAGGCGGCCACCCGGCCTCCGGCCGTCCGCAGCTGATGGGCATCACCAAGGCCTCGCTGGCCACCGAGTCGTGGCTGTCGGCGGCGTCCTTCCAGGAGACGACCAGGGTTCTGACCGACGCGGCGATCAACGCCAAGTCGGACTCCCTGATCGGCCTCAAGGAGAACGTCATCATCGGTAAGCTCATCCCGGCCGGCACGGGCCTGTCCCGCTACCGCAACATCCGGGTCGAGCCGACCGAGGAGGCCAAGGCCGCGATGTACTCGGCCGTCGGCTACGACGACATCGACTACTCGCCGTTCGGCACCGGCTCCGGCCAGGCCGTTCCGCTGGAGGACTACGACTACGGTCCGTACACCGGCTGACGGCGTCGTACGTCGCGCAGGGCGGTCACCCCTCGGGGGTGGCCGCCCTGCGGCATGTGCGGGCCCGGTCAGCCGGGGCCGTCGAGGTACGGCTGCAGGTGGTGCAGCCGGGTGTGGTACTCGGGATGCGTGGTGAGCAGCCGAACCAGACCGCTGGGCGGCTGTGGCGTCTTCGGTTGCGGCCGCTGGTGCGGCACGTGCGGCGGCGGCCCGCCGTACTGGCCGGGAGGGCCGTAGGGCCCGGGCACATGGTGCGGCCCCGGTCGGCCGTAGGGCCCGGGTGGCGCCTGCGGCTCTGCCGACGGTGGGGGAGTGGCGGCCGCTGCCTGTTCCGCCTCGTACTCCTGTTTGAGCACCTCGGCCAGCATCGGTGCGAAGCCCAGCTTCGCCGCATGCTCGTCCGCGCTCAGCTCCGCCTTGCGGGATGCCCAGGCAAGTGCGAACGGAGCGATCGCCGCGGGCAGCACCAGCCACCAAGCGGAGATCAGCAGTGACAGGATCCCGCAGCCCAGCATCAGCATCAGGCAGCCGCCCGCCAGGGGCGCGGAACCCGATCCGTGCAGCAGCTTGAAGGTGACCCCCCGGGCCGCCGCCCACGCACCGCGCGCGGGCAGGCCGTACCAGTAGCCCAGCAGCGTCGACCAGGCGTGACCGCTGGTGTGGTGCCCCAGTTCGTGTGCGAGCACGGCCGCGAGCTGGCTGTTCGGCAGGGTCCGCAAGGATCGTCCGGTCACTCCGACGATATGGCCGGCCGACGCCATGGCGTTGACGGCGTCCCGTTCGTCGATCCACAGCTCGTATGTGGAGCCGTATACGCCCGCGCGGCGGGTGACCTCCGTCCATACCGGCTCCAGCCGGGCCCGCTCCTGGGGTGTGGGGTAGCGGAGCCGGAGGACCTGGCGGGCGAACGCCGACTCCGTCGGCCGGTGGAAGACCAGGGCGCCGGACGCCAGCCACGCCAGGACGAAAAGCCACGCCAGTGAGTCGAACACCAGGTACGCGAGCAGGGACACCAGGACCAGGCTGATGACGAAGGCAGGCAGTTGGAAGACCAGGCTGCTCCAGGTGGCGGCGTCGGCGCGACGCTGCGTCGCACCGAGGTGCAGCCTGCCCTGCTGAAAATCGAGGTCGTCCTCGTCCGGTCCGGGTGCCGGGGCGGACGGCCCCTCGACGGGGGGTCGGTCCGATGCGGCAACCGGGTAGGCGGGTGGCGGCCCTCCCGCGGGGTAGGTGGGCTCCGCTCCGGGGTAGGCCGGCCCGTCCGCGGGGTATGTGGGCGCGCCGGACGGATACACGGGCGGCCCGGCCGCACCGCCGGCTGACGGGCCGACGGGTTCCTCGCCCGGGTAGACGGGCGGTTCGGGTGGGTGGGTCATGCGGTGTCCTCTCCACTCAGCCGATCAGCAGGGCGCCCGGTAGCAGGACGCAGCCGGTGCAGAAGGCCGCCAGGCCGACGCGTATCCAGTGGTGCTTGCTCTGCACGATGCGGCTGTGTTCGGTCAGTGAGGCGACGACGCCGGCGGCGGGGTCGCGCGCAGTGTCCGCCAGCGCACGGGCCAGCTGGCCCCGGGCAGCGGCACGGCTGATGTCGGCGAAGTAGGCGACCGGCAGGCCGGGCTGCCAGGTACTTCTGGTGTACCGGGGGAGAACGGCCATCAGCAGGGAGCCGAGCGACGTCACGAACGAGAGTGAGCCGAACCACCAGAGCGCGGTGCCTACCGCCGGGAGGTTCGACGGACGCCACTCGCCGTCGGCGAGCAGCCCGAAGAGGATGCCCGCCGCCAGGCTCTGTGCACCCATCAGCACCGATGCCTTGGTGTCGGCCTTGGCGGTCTCCGCGCGCAGGTCGGCCAGTAGACGCAGGGCCGTCGCCCGGACGTCCGGGTCCGCATCGGGAGGGGCGGTGCCGGACGCGGCGGTGGGCGGCGTGGGCGCGGTCACGGCTGCCCTCCGCCGTCGACCTCGCGCGGTCCTGACGGCGCGTCGCTGTCGCCTTGCCCGGCCTCGTTCCTGGACGCCTCCCCTGCGCGCTGCGGATAGCCGTATCCGGGAGGCGGTCCCGGCGGGGGCGGCGCCTGTGACGGCGGTCCGCACTCTCCCGGCGGTGCTGTGGGCCGTGCCGGGTCTGCGGCGGCGTGCGGGTCCGGACCCGGCTGTGCCTGGCGACTCGTCCCCGGCCGGTCGGCCGCGGACGGGTCGCCACCCTGCGGGAGCTCGGGCGAGGAGACCACCCCCGGCAGCCTCCGTTGCAGGATCTCGTGCATCGCCTGGAGCGCGAGCCGCCGCGGCTCGGCCATCTCGTGCTCCTCCAGGCCGTCCTTGCCGCTGATCACCTGACTGGCGAGCTCCATCTGGGTCTGCAGCAGGCGGAGCTGGTCTTCGCGCATGTTCTCCAGCACCAGCCGCGAGTCCTCCGGGTGCTGGGCGAGGTGGAACGCCCAGGCGCGCACCCCGCCCTGCTGCAGGTGGTACTGGTAGAACTCGATCTTCTTGGCCTCGATGGCCTGCAGCTCCACCTGCTGCTCGCCGTGCAGCAGTGCCCGCTGGTGGCCCAGCGTCTGCCGTTCCACAGCGATGTGGTGGTGCTGCCGTTCCTGGGCGAGTGCGCGTTCGGCCGCGAGGGCGTCCTCCCGCATCCGCAGTTCGTGGGCGGGGTCGAGTTTCTCCCCCTCGTACCGCATGTTCCGCAGGTCGCGGCGGTGGGCGAGGGTGTCCTCGTCAAGAGTCAGCCGCAGGATGCAGCTGACGCGCAGGCCCTCTTGTTCGCCCAGCGGGCCGGATGCCTCGACGGCCTTCTGCACCGAGCGTTCCGCGCCGGGACTGTCCTGCACGGGGAACTGCCTGCTCACGTGCCGGGCAAGCTGCTCGACCTGCCGCGCGACCAGCGCGTTGACGTCCCGCTCGCCGCTGGCCACGAAACGCGCCGGGTCGGTGACCTGCCAGGTGATGTCCACCGCGACGCCGAAGGAGAACGCGTCGTCGTCGCTGGGCAGGGACAGCCGCGTGTCCGACCGGTGAACGCCCATGTCCACCTCGTAGACGGTCTGCCAGCGCTTCGTGGTGAAGTCCGCGCGGCCGGGTCGTCGGGGCGGAAGGTAGGTGTCGTACGTGCCCCGGGCCGTGGTGAACACGAGCGCGTAGTCGATGCGGGTGGTGCGCAGCGGTTTGAAGCGGGACAGCTCCTGGATGGTGATCACGGGGTCCGTGAGCGAGGTGTGGCGGTTGGCCGCCTGATGCCACTGGGGTGGACGGTTGACCATGGCGTCAACTCCTCGGTCGTGCGGGCGGCGCGGATTCCGGCCGCGAGGGGTGCGGAACGTGCGGGGTCTGAGGGGGGTTCGCCGCGGTGAGGTAGGCGAGCAGGCGGCCGGCGGCCTCCGGCTGCGGCCCGCCGTCCGTGCCGCGCAGGTTCCGCAGCATGTGGACGAGCCGCTCCCGGTCGTCGCCGGTCGCGACGAGCGTGTGCAGCAGCCAGGCCAGCGACCACTCCGCCCCTTCGTCACGGTCGGCGAGACGCACCCAGGAGCGGAGCACCTCCAGCGCGTCGCGGGTGCGGGTGCGGTCGTTGAGCACCGCGCGCCACAGCGCCGTCAGGCCGTGCCGGTAGGCCGCACCCGGCGTGCCCTCCGCGTCGTCGGCGGTCCCGGCGTACCGGTCCAGCAGCACCGGGCGTCCGCTCTCGTCCCCGCCGTCGGTCTGAGTACAGGCCAGCACGAACGCCTGCTGGACGACGCTGCGCACTGGTCGTGGTTCCGTGAGCAGCGGTACCAGGTCGGGGAGGACGTTCCCCTCCGTGCCGGCGAGCAGCAGCATGGCCGCCGATTCGGCGATCTCGTCCAGCTCCTGCCGGGCATCAGTGGAGAAGGACCCGTCGTCCGCTGCTCGTACCGCGTCGATCAGAGCGGACAGCGCCTCCTGGGGGAAGTCCTCGCCGGCCACCGCGTAGGTGCGGACGGCGGTCCAGCGCATGGCCGGGCGCGGGTCGGTGCTCCACTCGCGCAGGATCTGCGGCACGTTGGGCGTGCCGAGTGTGTGCATCAGGGTGAGTGCGGTGACGGCGGCGACCCGCAGGCGGTGTTGCCTGGCGAGCGCCCAGGGGCCGATCAGTAACGCCATGGCGGAGGGCAGGTCCGCGGAGGCGAGCACGGCGGCTGTGGCGGCGGCGCGGGTGCGCACCAGCGGGCGGCCGTCCTCGGCGAGGCGGCGCAGCCAGGCGAGCAGACCGGGTCGTGACGAGGGGTGGCCGGTCCATACCTCGCGCAGCAGCTCCAGCGACGTCGACGGATTACGGAAGTGCGCCGTCCGCTGGTGGACGGGCCCCCACTCGGTGTCCTCGCGCTGCTCCCGGGTCTCGGCCCGGGCGAGTTCGAGGCGCTGAGCGGTGGAGGTGCTGAAGACGGGGATGCGGGGTGATTCGTCGGGGTTCTCGGTGCGCTGGAGGAGGGCGTAGAGCGTGTCGCCGAGCTCGGCGGTGAGCGGGAACGGCGTCCCGTCGAAGGCCGCCAGCGAGACTAAGAACGCCTTGTCGTGCAGGAGGAGTTCGGCGTCGTCGAACCACTCTCGGACCTGGTCGCGGACGGCGGCCCGGCTGAATTGTTCGAGATCCTCAGGGGTCGTCCGGCCGGCGTGGTGGTCGGCGAGCGCATGTGCGAAGCGCGCGACCTCCCCGGGACGGTGGTCGCGCCGGAGGAAGTCCGCCGCAGCCGGGAGGGCCAGCAAGCGCTGCGTCGCCTCGGGGTCCTCGACCAGACGCTGCAGGTGGCACCGGAGCATGGCGTCCAGCGCGGGTTGCCGCCAGGGCACCGGCGGAGGGCCCGCCTGCACCGCCGACCCCTCGGCGGTGATCACCAGATAGCCCTTGCCAGACCGTAGTTCGTCGGCGACGGCCCGCAGGTGGTGTTCGCGCAGGGGGCGCTCCCGCCCGGCGGCCAGGTCGCACAGTGCGTAGCCGTGTCCGCCCGTGAGCTGGTCGCGGAGCTTGCCAGGGGCGACGGTGGGGTCCAGGACCCGGACGGGTACGGCTCCGACCTCGCGCAGCAGCATCAGCGCTGCCAGGCGCCTTCCGGTGGAGGGGGCTCCGGTCAGCACCACGATGCGCTCGGAGCGGAGCCGCTCGAGCGCCTCCGCGAAGCCCGCGTCGTCCTCGCCTCGGGTGAAGACCGCGGCCATCCGGTCGAGTTCGGCCGCGCGGATCTCACCGGAGGCGTGCACAGGCCCGTCCGCGGCGACGTGGTATTCCGTCCTGCCCCCGAGGTACACGTCCCCGGCGACGTGGCCGCCCGAGACGCCGTGCAGGTCGTGTCCCGCCACCGACCCGCCGACGGCGGACTTCCGGCCGAGCATGATGCCGGGGCTGTGACGCAGGATCTCGCGGCGGGTGTCCCAGGCGCGCTGTGGCTTCTCCTGCTCGCCGTCGGCGGGATCGTCGGCCGTTTCCCGCCCCTCTGCGTCGGCGTTCCCGTCCCGCTCCGGACCGTCGTCGTCCTTCCGCCCGTCACCTGCGCGATCGCGTTCGGGGGCCGCGTCGCGGGAAGCGGGGCGGGCGTCCGCTCCGGGGCTCTTCGGCGGCTCCTGACCCTGTTCAGGAGGGGTCACCTGCGGTCCTCCCGTCGGCTGCCGAGGTAGACGTCCCCGGCGACGTGGCCGCCGGAGACTCCGTGCAGGTCGCGCCCGGCCACGGATCCGCCGATGTCCGGTGAGCCCTCGAAGACGACGCCCCCGCCTGTGTCCGCCGGCGTGCCCGGGGCGGGTCCCCTTGCTGTCGGCGCACCGCCCCCCGTCCTCCGTGTGCCCCGGCCGGTCTCCGGCTCCGCACCCCGGTCTGCGGGGTCCTCGGCCGGTGGACCGTGCAGCCAGGCCGTCAGTTCGCCCTCCTTCACCAGGACGCCGACCCGGTGGAAGGCGTCGGCCGCCACGCCGCGGTGCCCGTGCCGCACGACGCCCTGGTAGATCGTGTCCGAGACGCACACCACGCTCGCCGAGCGCTGCCTCGAACGCAGCGCGTCGCGTAGCACCTCGGCGTCCAGCAGGCGGCAGGCCTGGTTGAGGTCGTGGCCGACCACGCCGCCGAGGGTTCCGTCCCGCGGGTCCAGTGCGACTTCCCCGACGGCCAGCACGATCCGCAGCCGCATCTGCGTGCTCGCCGCGGCGAGCCGGTTGTAGTTGCTCAGGGCGTCCGGCAGGGACGTCAGCAGGGCCCGGAGGAGCGCGACCTTGGAGACGTCACCGCTCAGCAGCAGGATGAGGCCGTCGCCGCGGTCCTCCCGGTACTGCTGGGTGGGTTCGACGTCGGCTGCGGACAGGGTGTCCTCGACGACGTCGTGCAACGAGCGCCGCAGGAACGCCTGCTCTACGTCGTCGCGGCGCCCGAACTGCTCGATGTCGAACAGCAGGATCGTCCGGTTCACGGGTTCGCCCATGGTGGCCCTTCGACTTCTCGGCGGGGAGGTCCCTCACCATCCCGTGGATCGCCGAGCGCTACGAGGGCCGACTGCACACAGCCTCTGTGACCGAGTGCACAGAACGACTCCTGGGCCGGGAGAGTGTCGGGGGAGGGGCGGCGCGGGTCAGTCCGCGCGGCGCATCCGGCGAAGCTGTTCCGGCTTCACGAGGACCAGGCCGCGGCGGCCGGTTCGTACGATGCCGCGCTGCCTGAGCTCCCGAAGCAGCCGGGCGACGGCCTCCCGGGACGCGCCGACCGAGCCGGCGAGCTCGTACTGGGAGAGCCCGGAGGTGAGGCGGATGCCCTCGTCGGTGTGTTCGCCGTGAGTGCGAGCCAGTTCGAGTAAGAGCATGGCGAGCCGTTCGCGGACGTTGAGCGCGGCGAACTCCAGGCGGCGACTGTCGCTGTCCCGCATCCGGTCGGTGGTCAGGGAGAGCAGGCGCAGTGCGACATGAGGGGTGCTGGCGAGGAAGGCGGTGAAGCGTTCCTGGTCGACCGCGACGGCCTGCACCTCACCCATCGCCCGCACGGTCGCCGAGCGTGGTCGGCCGCTGAGCGCGGCGACTTCGCCGACGATGTCGCCGGGCCCGCGCAGCGCGAGCAGCGCCTCGTAGCCGTTGGCCGCCTCACTGCTCACCTTGGTCCAGCCGCGCAGCACGAACAACACGTGCGTGGAGGGCTCATGCTGACGGAGCAGGGCGTCACCCGGGGCGAACCGCAGGCGGCGGCCGAGTGCCAGCAGTGCCGCACGGTCGTGTGCTTCGAGCCGGGCGAGGAACGGGACCTGGTCGCCGAGCCCGGTTCGGCTGCCGGGATCCCGGCCCGTGGGCCGGGCCGTGCCGCCGTCACCGAACGTCTCGTTGATGGATACGCCCTCGGTGCCCACACTCGCCCCCTCCCTGGTAACCCTAGCGGAGCACGTCGTTACGGGTGGGGGAACTGTACGGAGGCCGCTTGCGTCCTGGATGATGGGTCGTCCACTCCTTATGGGAGGGGCCACGGGGAGGTCGGAAGATGCTGGCTGGAAACGCGGACCGGGAGCGGACGGTCGACGTGCTGCGCGCCGCCTACGCGGAGGGTCGACTGACCCGTGAGGAGCACGACCAGCGGGCCGCCCGGGCGCTTGCCGCGCGCACCGTCGAGGAGCTCCAGCTGCTCGCCGCGGACCTGCCGCAGGGGCCCGGTGGCGTGCCGGCGGTGTTCCAGCAGCCCCGCCCCTTCCCGGGGCCGTTCCCGGGGTATCCGGCGTACCGCGGTTTCGGGCCGCCCGCGTCCCCGTACCCGCCGCCCGTCCCGTATGCGCAGCCGCCTGCCAACGGCGCGGCGATCGGCTCGCTGGTGTGCGGTCTGCTCGCGCCGTTCAGCGCCGGCTTCACCGGCGTCCCCGCGGTGATCCTCGGGCACAAGGCCAGGGCGGAGATCCGGCGGACGGGGGAGCGGGGCGACGGCTGGGCCATCGCGGGGCTGGTACTGGGCTGGATCGGGGTCTGCTTCGTGCTGCTGATCCTCATCGGCATCGCCGCCGATTGATCGCCCGGGGGCCGCGCGGGTACTTGTTTTGACCAGTGCGGACGCGGTAGGTAGGCTCTGACCTTGTGCCTGGGGTATCCCCTGCCCTTCCTGTGCGCATCGACGCCAGGAACGGGTGACGTCGGATACCGGTGTCTGCACGCTTCTCCCGTAAGGGAAGTCCCGCTCGCGGCACGTTTTCGCAGGCGGGGGGCTGTGCAGGCCCCGACACACCCGACCGCGTGGGTCGGAGAAGTGTTCCAGGTTAGCTTTACCGAGACGGCACACAGAAAACGGAGAATCTGTGCCTACGATCCAGCAGCTGGTCCGCAAGGGCCGGCAGGACAAGGTCGAGAAGAACAAGACGCCCGCACTGGAGGGTTCGCCTCAGCGCCGCGGCGTCTGCACGCGTGTCTTCACCACCACCCCGAAGAAGCCGAACTCGGCCCTGCGCAAGGTCGCCCGTGTGCGACTGACCAGCGGGATCGAGGTCACCGCCTACATTCCGGGTGAGGGCCACAACCTGCAGGAGCACTCCATCGTGCTCGTGCGCGGCGGCCGTGTGAAGGACCTGCCGGGTGTTCGCTACAAGATCATCCGCGGCTCCCTCGACACGCAGGGCGTCAAGAACCGCAAGCAGGCTCGCAGCCGCTACGGCGCCAAGAAGGAGAAGTAAGCATGCCTCGTAAGGGCCCCGCCCCGAAGCGCCCGGTCATCATCGACCCGGTCTACGGCTCTCCTCTGGTGACCTCCCTGATCAACAAGGTGCTGCTGAACGGCAAGCGCTCCACCGCCGAGCGCATCGTCTACGGCGCCATGGAGGGTCTGCGCGAGAAGTCCGGCAACGACCCGGTCATCACGCTCAAGCGCGCGCTCGAGAACGTCAAGCCGACCCTCGAGGTCCGCTCCCGTCGCGTCGGTGGCGCCACCTACCAGGTTCCGGTCGAGGTCCGCCCCGGCCGTTCCTCCACCCTCGCGCTGCGCTGGATCGTGGGTTACTCCCGCGCCCGCCGCGAGAAGACGATGACCGAGCGTCTGATGAACGAGCTGCTCGACGCCTCCAACGGGCTCGGCGCCGCCGTGAAGAAGCGCGAGGACACCCACAAGATGGCCGAGTCCAACAAGGCCTTCGCGCACTACCGCTGGTAGTCGCAGACCCCATCGAGAGACCGAGAGAAGACTGAAGCCTTATGGCTACCACTTCACTTGACCTGGCCAAGGTCCGCAACATCGGGATCATGGCCCACATCGACGCGGGCAAGACGACCACCACCGAGCGGATCCTGTACTACACCGGCGTCAGCTACAAGATCGGTGAGGTCCACGACGGCGCTGCCACGATGGACTGGATGGCGCAGGAGCAGGAGCGCGGCATCACCATCACGTCCGCCGCGACGACCTGCCACTGGCCGCTCAACGACATCGACCACACCATCAACATCATCGACACCCCCGGGCACGTCGACTTCACCGTCGAGGTGGAGCGGTCCCTGCGCGTGCTCGACGGTGCCGTGACGGTGTTCGACGGTGTCGCCGGCGTCGAGCCGCAGTCCGAGACCGTGTGGCGTCAAGCCGACCGGTACGGCGTCCCGCGGATCTGCTTCGTCAACAAGCTGGACCGCACCGGTGCGGAGTTCCACCGCTGCGTCGACATGATCGAGAGCCGCCTGGGTGCGGTTCCGCTGGTCATGCAGCTGCCGATCGGCGCCGAGGCGGACTTCAAGGGCGTCGTCGACCTGGTGCAGATGAAGGCGCTCGTCTGGTCCGCCGAGACCAAGCTCGGCGAGGCCTACGACGTGGTCGACATCCCCGACACGCACACCGAGGCCGCCGAGGAGTGGCGCGGGAAGCTGCTCGAGGCCGTCGCGGAGAACGACGAGGAGATGATGGAGCTGTACCTGGAGGGCCAGGAGCCCACCCAGGAGCAGCTCATCGCGGCGATCCGCCGTGTCACCCTCGCCTCCACCGGCGCCGAGGGCACCATCACCGTCACCCCGGTGTTCTGCGGTACCGCGTTCAAGAACAAGGGCGTGCAGCCCCTGCTCGACGCGGTGTGCAGCTACCTGCCGTCGCCGCTGGACGTCGAGGCCATCGAGGGCCACTCCGTGAAGGACCCGGACGAGGTCCTGAAGCGGAAGCCCTCGGAGGAGGAGCCGTTCGCCGCCCTGGCGTTCAAGATCGCGAGCGACCCGCACCTGGGCAAGCTCACCTTCATCCGCGTGTACTCGGGTCGCCTGGACACCGGTACGCAGGTGCTGAACGCGCTCAAGGGCAAGAAGGAGCGCATCGGCAAGATCTACCGGATGCACTCCAACAAGCGTGAGGAGATCGAATCGGTGGGTGCCGGCGACATCGTCGCCGTCATGGGTCTGAAGCAGACCACCACCGGTGAGACGCTCTGCGACGCGTCCAACCCCGTGATCCTCGAGTCCATGGACTTCCCGGCCCCGGTGATCGAGGTCGCCATCGAGCCGAAGTCCAAGGGCGACCAGGAGAAGCTGGGCGTCGCGATCCAGCGTCTGGCCGAGGAGGACCCGTCCTTCCAGGTCAAGACGAACGAGGAGACCGGCCAGACCATCATCGCGGGTATGGGCGAGCTGCACCTCGACGTGCTGGTCGACCGTATGAAGCGTGAGTTCAAGGTCGAGGCCAACGTCGGCAAGCCGCAGGTGGCCTACCGCGAGACGCTGCGCAGGAACGTCGACAAGCACGACTACACGCACAAGAAGCAGACTGGTGGTTCCGGCCAGTTCGCGAAGGTGCAGATCCAGCTCGAGCCCCTCGAGGGCGACGGCTACGAGTTCGTCAACAAGGTCACCGGTGGCCGTATCCCGCGGGAGTACATCCCGTCCGTGGACGCGGGCTGCCAGGAGGCCATGGAGTTCGGCGTGCTGGCGGGCTACCCGCTCACCGGCGTGCGCGTCACCCTGCTCGACGGCGCGTTCCACGAGGTCGACTCCTCCGAGATGGCGTTCAAGATCGCCGGTTCGATGGCCTTCAAGGAGGCCGCACGGAAGGCCTCCCCGGCCCTCCTCGAGCCGCTGATGGCCGTCGACGTCACCACGCCCGAGGACTACATGGGCGACGTGATCGGTGACATCAACTCCCGTCGTGGACAGATCCAGTCCATGGAGGACCGGGGCAACGCCAAGCTCGTCAAGGGCCTGGTGCCGCTCTCGGAGATGTTCGGTTACGTCGGTGACCTGCGCAGCAAGACCTCCGGTCGTGCCGCGTACTCGATGCAGTTCGATTCCTACGGTGAGGTTCCCAAGAACGTCGCCGAGGAGATCATCGCGAAGGCCAAGGGCGAGTAACTCCGGTTCGCCGGCTGCACTCACCCATTAGGCTGGAGCAAAGGCATTCGGGGCATACCGTTCCAGATCCGCAGGATCTGGAACGGGCCCCGGAGCCCCGCCCAGAAGACGAAACGGTCAAGGGCGTCCCCCTCGGGGTCCTGACCGGTTCGGTACGACCACCTGAACCCCACCGCAGAGCGTGGTGGGCGTACAGCACCAGTCCACAGGAGGACCCCAGTGGCGAAGGCGAAGTTCGAGCGGACTAAGCCGCACGTCAACATCGGCACCATCGGTCACATCGACCACGGTAAGACCACTCTTACCGCGGCGATCACCAAGGTGCTGCACGACGCTTACCCGGACCTCAACGAGGCCTCGGCGTTCGAGAACATCGACAAGGCGCCCGAAGAGCGTCAGCGCGGTATCACCATCTCCATCGCGCACGTCGAGTACCAGACGGAGAACCGTCACTACGCGCACGTCGACTGCCCGGGTCACGCGGACTACATCAAGAACATGATCACCGGTGCCGCGCAGATGGACGGCGCCATCCTCGTGGTCGCCGCCACCGACGGCCCGATGCCGCAGACCAAGGAGCACGTGCTCCTGGCCCGCCAGGTCGGCGTGCCGTACATCGTCGTCGCCCTGAACAAGGCCGACATGGTGGACGACGAGGAGATCATGGAGCTCGTCGAGCTCGAGGTCCGTGAGCTGCTCTCCGAGTACGAGTTCCCGGGCGACGACGTCCCGGTCGTCAAGGTCTCGGCGCTGAAGGCGCTCGAGGGCGACGCCGAGTGGGGCAAGTCCGTCGTCGACCTGATGAAGGCCGTCGACGAGGCGATCCCGGAGCCGGAGCGCGACACCGACAAGCCGTTCCTCATGCCCATCGAGGACGTCTTCACCATCACCGGTCGCGGTACGGTCGTCACCGGCCGTATCGAGCGCGGTGTGCTCAAGGTCAACGAGAACGTCGACATCATCGGTATCAAGGAGGAGAAGACCTCCACCACCGTTACCGGTATCGAGATGTTCCGCAAGCTGCTCGACGAGGGCCAGGCCGGTGAGAACGTCGGTCTGCTCCTCCGTGGCATCAAGCGCGAGGACGTCGAGCGCGGCCAGGTCATCATCAAGCCGGGCTCGGTCACCCCGCACACGGAGTTCGAGGCGCAGGCGTACATCCTGTCGAAGGACGAGGGCGGTCGCCACACCCCGTTCTTCAACAACTACCGCCCGCAGTTCTACTTCCGTACCACGGACGTGACCGGCGTGGTGACCCTCCCCGAGGGCACCGAGATGGTCATGCCGGGCGACAACACCGAGATGAGCGTCCAGCTCATCCAGCCGGTCGCCATGGAGGAGGGCCTCAAGTTCGCCATCCGCGAGGGTGGCCGGACCGTGGGCGCCGGCCAGGTCACCAAGATCAACAAGTGACCTTCGGTTCCTGCTCCTGGTGAGCGCTTCGCCGGCTCCGGCCGGCACGGAGGGCCCGCACGACGCCTGTCGTGCGGGCCCTTCCGCATGTCGTGGTCCCGGTGGAAACGGTTCCCCGTCCGCCGGAATAGTTTAGCCTTCAACCATGTTGTGGCGTGCAGAGAGCACGACCACGACCTTCGGAGGCCCACCATGACCGTCACCGACGACCGCACCCGGCTCACCGGCGCGTACACCCTCGACCCGGCCCACACCCGCATCGGCTTCGTCGCCCGCCACGCGATGGTGACCAAGGTGCGCGGCGCGTTCAACGACTTCACCGGTACCGCCCGCATCGACGGCGCGCACCCGGAGAAGTCCTCCGTGGAGCTGACGATCAAGGCCGAGAGCATCGACACCCGCAACGCCGACCGCGACGGCCACCTGCGGAGCAACGACTTCCTCGACATGGCGCAGTACCCCGAGATCGCCTTCCGGTCCACCGGCGTGCAGGCGACCGGCGACGACACCTTCGACGTCACGGGCGACCTCACGATCAAGGGCGTCACCCGGCAGGTGACCGTCCCCTTCACCTACGAGGGCAACGCCACCGACCCCTTCGGCAACAGCCGCATCGGGCTGGAGGGCAGCACCACGATCAACCGTCAGGACTTCGGCATCACCTGGAACGCCGCCCTGGAGACCGGAGGCTTCCTGGTCAGCGACAAGATCACGCTCGAGTTCGAGGTGTCGGCCGTCCGGCAGGGCTGACACCCGCCGCCCCCGGCCGTACGGGCCCCCGCCCGGTGAGCGGTCACCGGGCGGGCCGTACGCCCGGCGCCCCGGCGTGGTGGGAGGATCGACCCCATGGCTCTCACGCACCACGTCCCCGGAATGGTCCTGACCGAGCTGGAGTTCCACGTCCCGCTGGACCACGCGGACCCGGACGGCGAGCGCATCGCCGTCTTCGCCCGCGAGGTCGCCGCGCCGGACGGGCGCGACCGGCCGTACCTGGTCTACCTCCAGGGAGGGCCGGGCCAGGAGGCACCCCGTCCCACCGTGGCGCCCACCGCCCCCGGCTGGCTCGGGCGCGCGCTGCCCGAGTACCGCGTCCTGCTGCTCGACCAGCGCGGCACCGGCCTCTCGACGCCCGTCGGGACCCTGCCGGGCATGTCGCCGCGGCAGCAGGCCGCCCACCTCGCCCGCTTCCGTGCCGACGCGATCGTCCAGGACGCGGAGTGGATCCGCGCCGACCTGGACGTCGACCGGTGGAGTCTGCTCGGGCAGTCCTTCGGCGGCTTCTGCGCCCTGCACTACCTCAGCGTGGCGCCGGAGGCGCTGCGGGAGGTCTACTTCACGGGCGGCCTGCCGCCCGTGGGGCGCCACCCCGACGAGGTGTACGCGGCGACGTACCGGGTGATGCGGGAGCGCAACGCCCGCTACTACCGGCGCTACCCGGGCGACCGTGCCCGGGTCCGCTCCCTGACGGAGCGGCTGGACGCCGGCGAGGTCGTGCTGCCGGACGGCGACCGGCTCACCGCGCGGCGCTTCCGGCAGCTCGGTCACCTGCTGGGCACCGGAGACGGCGCCGAGCGCCTCCACCACCTGCTGGAACGCGACCCCTCGTCGGCGGCGTTCCAGCACGACGTGGCCGCGGCGATGCCGTTCTCCGGCCGGAACCCCCTGTACGCGGTCGTTCACGAGTCGTCCTACGCCGACGGGCATGCCACCCGGTGGTCCGCGGAGCGGACCCTGCCCGCCGGGTACGCCGCCGACACCACGCTGTTCACCGGCGAGCACGTCTACCCGTGGATGTTCGAGGACTACCGCGAACTGGCGCCGCTGCGGGAGGCCGCCGACCTGCTCGCCGAACACGAGTGGCCACGGCTCTACGACCCGGACCGGCTGCGCGACTGCGACGTGCCCTGCGCGGCGGCGATCTACGCGGACGACGCGTACGTCGACCGTGCCTTCTCCGAGGAGACGGCCGCGCTGATCCCGACGATGCGGCCCTGGCTCACCAACGAGTACGAGCACAACGGCCTGCGCGCCGACGGCGCCCGCATCCTCGACCGCCTCATCGCGCTGGCCCGCGGCCACGCGTAGGCCGCCGTGCGGCCGCTTCGCCCGCATTCCGGGTACCGGGTGCGGGACGGACCGCGCCCCCGCACCGGCCCCGGCTCGTGACCGGCCGCCGGCCGCGCCGCGGTCAGGCGGAAGGGGCGCCGCCGACGAGGTAGTCGATGCGGCGGCGCAGCGGGCCCCAGCGCCGCATGTGGGCGTCGGCGCGCTCGGCCGCGCGCCGCTGTGCGCGCGGCCGCCGCGTGTAGAGCCGTTTCGCCCACGGCGACGACGGCTTCGCGAGCCGTACCGCACCGAAGAGGGCGACCGGCGGGATCAGCACTCCGACCAGCGCCATCCACGTCTTGCCCTTGACCAGCGCGATCAGCACGACCGCGAAGTTCGCCAGCGCGGTGAGCGCGGCCCCGAGTCTGCTCTGCTCCTCGTCGTCGCCGAGGCTGTCGACGCCGAGCGGGGAGAAGCCGCTGAGCAGCAGCAGCGTCAGCGCGAAGGTGACGAGCACGACCTCGACGCTCTGCGTGCCGGCCTTGCTCCAGTACACGTCGTCCAGGTGCAGGACGAGCGCGAATTCGTCCAGGACGAGTCCCGCGCCCATCCCGAACAGCACCGCGGCCACGCCCGCGCCCCAGCCGTGCCGCCCGCCGGCGAAGGCGGTGAAGCCGCCGACCGTCATGAGCAGGATGCCGGGCACGACGTGGTGGATGTGCATGCCGCCGGGCGTGACGTTGCGGAACGGCCCGCGTCCGGCGCGGATCATCCGGGTCACCAGCCGCGTGATGGCGAAGGTGAGCACGAACGTCACCAGCGCCAGCAGCAGCGGTAGCTTGCCGGGCTCGACGATGTTGCGCATCCACCAGTCACCGGACATTCCGCCCACCTCTCCACGACCCGTCTGCAGGGCACGCATACCAGCGCGGAAGGGGAAAGGCCCGGAACCGGGCCGCGCCTCCTGTGTGTGTCGGGGTGGTGCGGAGGGTGCGCCGCGCCGGTGCGCGACCGTACGGCCGGGGGACGGTCCGAACGCCCGTGTGGGCCTCGTCACCTGCCTGGTCGGGGGCCCGGCGCCGATTCGCATGGCCCCCGCCTGGTATGGCACACTGTTCCGGTTGCTCGGTTGAGTGCCGATGCTGTGCGCCTCCCGCCGGGAGGACTGGAAGCGAGTCCCGATGTACTCGTCGCCCCTCGTCAGGGGCGGAAGTACGGGAATCTTCCGGGAAGTGCAGGAGGGGCTCCGACCAGGCATCCCGGTGGGTCTCTTCCCCCGACTCCCTCCTTCATCGAGGACGTTCTCCTGTGGAGACGTACGAGGAGGGTTGCGACACGCCCGACCGCGTGGGTCGGAGCGGAGGAGCAATCGCAAGGAGCGGGAGCGGGGAGCGGACGACCTCCGGGGTTCCAGAGCGTGACGAGAAGAAGGACTACGAAGTAGCCATGGCGGGACAGAAGATCCGCATCCGGCTCAAGGCCTACGACCACGAGGTCATCGACAACTCGGCGAAGAAGATCGTCGAGACGGTGACCCGCACTGGTGCGTCGGTCGCGGGCCCGGTGCCGCTGCCCACTGAGAAGAACGTGTACTGCGTCATCAAGTCGCCGCACAAGTACAAGGACGCGCGCGAGCACTTCGAGATGCGCACCCACAAGCGCCTGATCGACATCCTCGACCCGACGCCCAAGACCGTTGACTCGCTGATGCGCCTGGACCTCCCGGCCGGCGTCGACATCGAGATCAAGCTCTGAGAGGCGCGGTAGTGATGACCAAGCAGATCAAGGGCGTCCTGGGCGAGAAGCTCGGCATGACCCAGGTCTGGGACGACAACAACCGCGTCGTGCCCGTGACCGTGGTAAAGGCCGGCCCCTGCGTCGTGACCCAGGTGCGCACCAATGACAAGGACGGTTACGACGCCGTCCAGATCGCCTTCGGCGAGATCGACCCCCGCAAGGTGAACAAGCCGCTCAAGGGTCACTTCTCGAAGGCCGACGTGACCCCGCGCCGCCACCTCGTGGAGATCCGTACCGACGACGCCGGCGCGTACACGCTGGGCCAGGAAGTCACCGCCGAGGTCTTCGACTCCGGCATCAAGGTCGACGTGACCGGTACCAGCAAGGGCAAGGGCTTCGCCGGTGGCATGAAGCGCCACGGCTTCCGCGGTGGCAAGGCCTCGCACGGTGCCCACCGCGTGCACCGCAAGCCGGGCTCCATCGGCGGCTGCGCGACTCCCGGCCGTGTCTTCAAGGGCACGCGCATGGCGGGCCGCATGGGCAACGAGCGGGTCACCACCCAGAACCTGACCGTCCACGCCGTTGACGCGGAGAAGGGCCTGCTGCTCATCAAGGGCGCAGTTCCCGGTCCGAACGGCGGCCTCGTCCTGGTCCGTACCGCGGCCAAGGGGGCTTGAGGTAATGAGCACCGTTGACATTCTTTCGCCGGCAGGCGACAAGACCGGCACCGTCGAGCTCCCCGCGGAGATCTTCGACACGCAGGTCAGCGTTCCGCTGATCCACCAGGTCGTCGTCGCGCAGCTGGCCGCGGCCCGCCAGGGCACGCACAAGACCAAGACCCGTGGCGAGGTCCGCGGCGGTGGCAAGAAGCCGTACCGCCAGAAGGGCACCGGTCGCGCCCGTCAGGGTTCGACCCGCGCGCCGCAGTTCGCCGGCGGTGGCGTCGTCCACGGCCCGCAGCCGCGTGACTACTCGCAGCGGACCCCGAAGAAGATGAAGGCCGCCGCCCTGCGCGGTGCCCTCTCCGACCGGGCCCGTCACGGCCGTGTCCACGTCGTCTCCGGCGTGGTCGAGGGCGAGGTCTCCACCAAGGCCGCCAAGACGCTGTTCGGCAAGGTCAGTGAGCGCAAGCACCTGCTCCTGGTCGCCGAGCGCGCCGACGAGGCCGCGTGGCTGTCCGCCCGCAACCTGCCCCAGGTGCACATCCTGGAGCCGGGCCAGCTGAACACGTACGACGTGCTCGTCTCCGACGACGTGGTCTTCACGAAGGCCGCCTTCGAGTCCTTCGTGGCCGGCCCGCAGAAGGCCGCTGCCGGGGCTGAGCTCGAAGGGAGCGAAGCCTGATGAGCGAGGCGACCGAGCAGACCGCCGTCACCAGCAAGACGTTCACGGACCCCCGTGACCTGCTGCTGAAGCCGGTGGTTTCGGAGAAGAGCTACGCGCTGCTGGACGAGAACAAGTACACCTTCCTCGTCGACACGCGCGCCAACAAGACCCAGATCAAGCAGGCCGTCCAGGCGGTCTTCTCGGTCAAGGTCACCGGGGTCAACACGATCAACCGGCAGGGCAAGCGCAAGCGCACCCGCACCGGTTACGGCAAGCGCGCCGACACCAAGCGCGCCATCGTGACCCTTGCCGAGGGCGACCGCATCGACATCTTCGGCGGCCCGGTCTCCTAACGGGGGCCGAACCGCCTGAAGTCCGGAATCTTCCGAGGACTGAGAAATGGGTATCCGCAAGTACAAGCCGACGACCCCGGGCCGTCGTGGCTCCAGCGTCGCCGACTTCGTCGAGATCACGCGGTCCACGCCGGAGAAGTCGCTGGTCCGCCCCCTGCACAGCAAGGGCGGCCGTAACAACGCCGGTCGTGTGACCGTCCGCCACCAGGGCGGTGGCCACAAGCGCGCCTACCGCGTGATCGACTTCCGTCGTCACGACAAGGACGGCGTGCCGGCCAAGGTCGCGCACATCGAGTACGACCCCAACCGCACCGCGCGCATCGCGCTGCTGCACTACGTGGACGGCGAGAAGCGCTACATCCTCGCCCCGGCCGGCCTCAAGCAGGGCGCCCGGATCGAGAACGGCCCCGGCGCGGACATCAAGCCGGGCAACAACATGGCGCTGCGCAACATCCCCGTCGGTACGGTCATCCACGCCATCGAGCTGCGGCCCGGCGGCGGCGCCAAGTTCGCCCGCTCCGCCGGTGCGTCCGTGCAGCTGCTGGCGAAGGAGGGCCGCATGGCCCACCTGCGCATGCCGTCCGGTGAGATCCGGCTGGTCGACGTCCGCTGCCGCGCCACCATCGGCGAGGTCGGCAACGCCGAGCAGTCGAACATCAACTGGGGCAAGGCCGGCCGTATGCGCTGGAAGGGCGTCCGCCCGACCGTCCGCGGTGTGGTCATGAACCCGATCGACCACCCGCACGGTGGTGGTGAGGGTCGTACCTCCGGTGGTCGCCACCCGGTGTCGCCGTGGGGCCAGAAGGAGGGCCGTACGCGCTCGCCGAAGAAGGCCAGCAACAAGTACATCGTCCGCCGCCGCAAGACGAACAAGAAGCGCTAGGAGGCGGGGTTTTCGATGCCGCGCAGTCTCAAGAAGGGGCCCTTCGTCGACGACCACCTGACCAAGAAGGTGGACACGCAGAACGAAGCAGGCACCAAGAACGTCATCAAGACCTGGTCCCGCCGCTCGATGATCGTCCCGGCGATGCTGGGCCACACGATCGCGGTGCACGACGGCCGTAAGCACGTCCCGGTGTTCGTCACCGAGTCGATGGTCGGCCACAAGCTCGGCGAGTTCGCCCCGACCCGCAGCTTCCGCGGCCACGTCAAGGACGACCGCAAGTCGCGGCGTCGCTGACCGGGGTGACGACCATGACTGACACCGAAGGGACAACCATGGAAGCCAGGGCCTCCGCGCGCTATGTGCGCGTCACGCCCATGAAGGCCCGCCGGGTGGTGGACCTTGTCCGTGGCATGAGTGCCACGGAGGCTCAGGCGGTCCTGCGTTTCGCCCCGCAGGCCGCCAGCGTGCCCGTGGGCAAGGTGCTCGACAGCGCCATTGCCAATGCCGCGCACAACTACGACCACACGGACGTCGACAGCCTCTTCATCTCCGAGGCCTTCGTCGACGAGGGTCCGACCCTGAAGCGGTTCCGGCCGCGCGCCCAGGGCCGCGCCTACCGGATCCGTAAGCGGACCAGCCACATCACGGTGGTCGTCAGCAGCAAGGAAGGAACCCGGTAATGGGCCAGAAGGTAAACCCGCACGGGTTCCGCCTCGGCATCACCACCGACTTCAAGTCGCGCTGGTACGCCGACAAGCTCTACAAGGACTACGTCAAGGAAGACGTCGCGATCCGCAAGATGCTCACCAAGGGCATGGAGCGGGCCGGCATCTCCAAGGTGGAGATCGAGCGCACCCGTGACCGCGTGCGCGTCGACGTCCACACCGCTCGTCCGGGCATCGTCATCGGCCGCCGCGGCGCCGAGGCCGACCGCCTCCGGGGCAACCTGGAGAAGCTGACCGGCAAGCAGATCCAGTTCAACATCCTCGAGGTGAAGAACCCGGAGACGGACGCTCAGCTGGTGGCCCAGGCCGTCGCCGAGCAGCTGTCCTCCCGCGTCTCCTTCCGTCGCGCGATGCGCAAGAGCATGCAGACCGCGATGAAGGCCGGCGCCAAGGGCATCAAGATCCAGTGCGGTGGCCGTCTCGGCGGCGCCGAGATGTCCCGCTCGGAGTTCTACCGCGAGGGCCGTGTGCCCCTGCACACCCTGCGCGCCAACGTCGACTACGGCCTCTTCGAGGCCCGTACGACCTTCGGCCGCATCGGTGTGAAGGTGTGGATCTACAAGGGCGACGTCAAGAACATCGCCGAGGTGCGCGCCGAGAACGCGGCCGCCCGTGCGGGCAACCGCCCGTCGCGCGGTGGCGGCAGCGACCGTCCCCGCCGGGGCGGCGAGCGCGGCGGCCGCGGCCGCCGGCCGCAGAGCTCGCAGCAGTCCGAGGCCCCGAAGTCGGCCGAGGCTGCGGCTCCCGCCGCTGCTGCCGCGGAGCCCACGGCTTCCGGAAAGGAGAGCTGACCCATGCTGATCCCGCGCAGGGTCAAGCACCGCAAGCAGCACCACCCGAAGCGCAAGGGCATGGCCAAGGGCGGCACCGAGGTCGCATTCGGCGAGTGGGGCATCCAGGCCGTCACCCCGGCCTACGTGACGAACCGGCAGATCGAGGCAGCTCGTATCTCCATGACCCGTCACATCAAGCGTGGTGGCAAGGTGTGGATCAACATCTACCCCGACCGCCCGCTGACCAAGAAGCCCGCCGAGACCCGCATGGGTTCCGGTAAGGGTTCGCCGGAGTGGTGGATCGCGAACGTGAAGCCCGGTCGGGTCATGTTCGAGCTGTCCTACCCGAACGAGAAGATTGCCAAGGAGGCGCTCATCCGCGCCGCCCACAAGCTTCCGATGAAGTGCCGGATCGTGCGGCGCGAGGCAGGTGAATCGTGATGGCGGCCGGAACCAAGGCGTCCGAGCTGCGTGAGCTTGGCGGCGAGGAGCTCGTCGGCAAGCTGCGCGAGGCCAAGGAAGAGCTGTTCAACCTCCGCTTCCAGGCGGCGACCGGGCAGCTCGAGAACCACGGCCGGCTGAAGGCCGTCCGCAAGGACATCGCGCGGATCTACACCCTGATGCGTGAGCGCGAGCTGGGCATCGAGACGGTGGAGAGTGCCTGATGAGCGAGACCAACGTGACTGAGAAGAACGAGCAGAAGCGCGGCTTCCGCAAGACCCGCCAGGGTCTCGTCGTCAGCGACAAGATGGACAAGACCGTCGTCGTCGCCGTCGAGGACCGCGTCAAGCACGCGCTGTACGGCAAGATCATCCGCCGTACCGAGAAGCTCAAGGCGCACGACGAGCAGAACGCCGCGGGCGTCGGCGACCGTGTCCTCCTCATGGAGACCCGGCCGCTGTCCGCCACCAAGCGCTGGCGCGTCGTCGAGATCCTCGAGAAGGCCAAGTAATTTCCCGGGGCCGTCTGGCCCCGGGAGGAGTTCCGCCAGGCTCGGCGGGGCGCGCACCGCGCGTGGGCGCCCCGCCGGGAACCGGCAGACGATCAGGAGATAGACGTGATCCAGCAGGAGTCTCGGCTTCGCGTCGCCGACAACACGGGTGCGAAGGAGATCCTCACCATCCGTGTACTCGGTGGTTCGGGCCGTCGCTACGCGGGCATCGGTGACGTCGTCGTCGCCACCGTCAAGGACGCGATCCCGGGCGGCAACGTGAAGAAGGGCGAGATCGTCAAGGCGGTCATCGTGCGCACCGTGAAGGAGCGCCGTCGCCCCGACGGTTCGTACATCCGTTTCGATGAGAACGCCGCCGTCATCCTCAAGGGTGACGGCGACCCCCGCGGCACCCGTATCTTCGGCCCCGTGGGCCGTGAGCTGCGCGAGAAGAAGTTCATGAGGATCGTCTCGCTCGCGCCGGAGGTGCTGTGAGCATGAAGATCAAGAAGGGCGACCTGGTCCAGGTCATCACCGGCAAGGACAAGGGCAAGCAGGGCAAGGTCATCGTGGCCTTCCCCCGCGAGGACCGTGTTCTGGTCGAGGGTGTCAACCGGGTCAAGAAGCACACCAAGGCCGGCCAGACCGCTCGTGGCTCGAAGACCGGCGGCATCGTGACGACCGAGGCCCCGATCCACGTGAGCAACGTGCAGCTCGTCGTGGAGTCCGGTGGCAAGAAGGTCGTCACCCGTGTCGGATACCGCTTCGACGACGAGGGCAACAAGATCCGCGTTGCCAAGCGGACCGGTGAGGACATCTGATGACTGCCACCACCACTGCCACCGCGCCGCGTCTGAAGACGCGCTACCGCGAGGAGATCGCGGGCAAGCTGCGTGACGAGTTCGAGTACGAGAACGTCATGCAGATCCCCGGTCTCACGAAGATCGTGGTCAACATGGGTGTGGGCGACGCCGCCCGCGACTCCAAGCTGATCGAGGGTGCCATCAAGGACCTCGCCACGATCACCGGCCAGAAGCCGGCCGTGACCAAGGCCCGGAAGTCCATCGCGCAGTTCAAGCTGCGCGAGGGACAGCCGATCGGCGCCCACTCCACCCTCCGGGGCGACCGGATGTGGGAGTTCCTGGACCGCCTGCTGTCGCTCGCACTGCCGCGCATCCGCGACTTCCGCGGACTGTCGCCCAAGCAGTTCGACGGCCGCGGCAACTACACCTTCGGTCTCACGGAGCAGGTCATGTTCCACGAGATCGACCAGGACAAGATCGACCGGGTCCGGGGCATGGACATCACCGTGGTCACCACGGCGACCACCGACGAGGAAGGCCGCGCGCTGCTTCGTCACCTCGGCTTCCCGTTCAAGGAGAACTGACATGGCGAAGAAGGCCCTGATCGCCAAGGCGAGCCGTAAGCCGAAGTTCGCGGTGCGCGCCTACACGCGCTGCCAGCGCTGCGGTCGCCCGCACTCCGTCTACCGCAAGTTCGGCCTGTGCCGCGTGTGCCTCCGCCAGATGGCGCACCGCGGCGAGCTGCCGGGCGTCACCAAGAGCTCCTGGTAATCGGCTCCTCGCAGTCGACCAGCCAGGACTCTCGGTAAGGAACCTGGACGTCGAGCCCCGACCCGCATCCCTTAGGGTGGAGGGTCGGGCGCCCGGCGCCCGGATACGACTTACTACGCCGTAGGTCCCCGCTCCACACCTGTCCCGCCGCGCCACCGAGGCGCGTGCGGGGAGAAGGACGGAGCAGACAGGAAACCCCGGCGAGAGAGGCCGAAGGCCAGCACATGACCATGACCGATCCGATCGCAGACATGCTGACGCGTCTGCGAAACGCGAACTCGGCGTACCACGACACCGTCGCGATGCCGCACAGCAAGATCAAGTCGCACATCGCGGAGATCCTCCAGCAGGAGGGTTACATCACCGGCTGGAAGACCGAGGACGCCCCCGTGGGCAAGTCCCTCGTCCTCGAGCTGAAGTTCGGCCCGAACCGTGAGCGTTCGATCGCCGGCATCAAGCGGATCTCGAAGCCGGGTCTTCGGGTCTACGCAAAGTCCACCAACCTGCCGAAGGTTCTCGGCGGCCTGGGCGTGGCGATCATCTCCACGTCCCACGGTCTCCTGACCGGCCAGCAGGCACAGAAGAAGGGTGTGGGCGGGGAAGTCCTCGCCTACGTCTGGTAACGGAAGGGAACGGAGGTAAAGCCATGTCGCGAATCGGCAAGCTCCCCATCCAGGTTCCCGCCGGTGTGGACGTCACCCTCGATGGACGCAAGGTCGACGTGAAGGGTCCGAAGGGCTCCCTCACGCACACGATCGCCGCGCCCATCGAGATCGCCAAGGGCGAGGACGGCGTGCTCAGCGTCACCCGCCCGAACGACGAGAGCCGGAACAGGGCCCTGCACGGCCTGTCCCGCACGCTGGTGGCGAACATGATCACTGGCGTGACCCAGGGTTACACCAAGGCTCTCGAGATCAGCGGTGTCGGTTACCGCGTCCAGGCCAAGGGCTCCAACCTGGAGTTCTCGCTGGGTTACAGCCACCCGATCCTGATCGAGGCGCCGGAAGGCATCTCGTTCAAGGTCGAGTCGCCGACCAAGTTCTCGGTCGAGGGCATCGACAAGCAGAAGGTCGGCGAGGTCGCCGCGAACATCCGCAAGCTGCGCAAGCCCGACCCGTACAAGGCCAAGGGCGTGAAGTACGCGGGCGAGGTCATCCGCCGCAAGGTCGGAAAGGCTGGTAAGTAAGCCATGGCATACGGCGTGAAGATCGCTAAGGGCGACGCCTACAAGCGCGCCGCCGCCAAGCGCCGGCACATTCGCATCCGGAAGAAGATCTCGGGCACGCCCGAGCGTCCTCGTCTGGTCGTGACGCGCTCGAACCGCCACATGGTGGCGCAGGTCATCGACGACATCAAGGGCCACACCGTGGCCTCCGCGTCGTCGCTGGACAGCTCCATCCGGAGCGGTGAGGGCGACAAGAGCTCGCAGGCCGAGAAGGTCGGCGCCCTGGTCGCCGAGCGTGCGAAGGCCGCGGGTGTCGAGGCCGTCGTCTTCGACCGCGGTGGAAACAAGTACGCAGGGCGGATTGCCGCTCTGGCTGACGCCGCCCGCGAAGCCGGGCTCAAGTTCTGAGCCGGTTCCGCGGACGCGGACGGAAACGAGAGAGGTAATTCCAATGGCTGGACCCCAGCGCCGCGGTGGCGGCGCCGGTGGCGACCGCCGGGACCGCAAGGGCCGGGACGGCGGCGCCGCCGCCGAGAAGACGGCGTACGTCGAGCGCGTCGTCGCGATCAACCGAGTCGCCAAGGTTGTGAAGGGTGGTCGTCGCTTCAGCTTCACCGCGCTGGTCGTGGTGGGCGACGGTGACGGCACCGTGGGTGTCGGTTACGGCAAGGCCAAGGAGGTGCCGTCTGCCATCGCCAAGGGCGTCGAGGAGGCGAAGAAGCACTTCTTCAAGGTCCCCCGCATCCAGGGCACCATCCCGCACCCGATCCAGGGTGAGGAGGCCGCGGGTGTCGTGCTGCTCAAGCCGGCGTCGCCCGGTACCGGTGTGATCGCCGGTGGCCCGGTGCGTGCCGTGCTGGAGTGCGCGGGCATCCACGACGTGCTGAGCAAGTCGCTCGGCTCGGCCAACCCGATCAACATCGTGCACGCCACGGTCGCCGCTCTGCGGGGCCTGCAGCGTCCCGAGGAGATCGCCGCCCGTCGTGGCCTGCCGCTCGAGGACGTGGCTCCCGCCGCTCTGCTGCGGGCGCGTGCCGGGGTGAATGCGTAATGGCTCGCCTGAAGATCACGCAGACGCGTTCCGTCATCGGGACCAAGCAGAACCACCGGGACACGCTGCGGACCCTCGGTCTGAAGCGTGTGAACGACGTCTCCGTCAAGGAGGCCCGTCCCGAGGTCGTCGGCATGGTGCACACCGTGCGTCACCTCGTGACGGTCGAGGAGGTCGACTGAGATGGCTGAGCCGCAGGGCGACAAGCCGCTGAAGGTCCACAACCTCCGGCCGGCCCCCGGCGCCAAGACCGCCAAGACCCGTGTCGGTCGTGGTGAGGCGTCCAAGGGCAAGACCGCGGGTCGTGGCACCAAGGGCACGAAGGCCCGCTACCAGGTTCCCGAGCGCTTCGAGGGCGGGCAGATGCCGCTGCACATGCGGCTGCCCAAGCTCCGGGGCTTCAAGAACCCGGCGCACAAGAACTTCCAGGTGGTGAACCTCGAGAAGCTCGCCGTCCTCTACCCGAAGGGTGGCGAGGTGACCGTGGCCGACCTGGTCGCCAAGGGCGCCGTGCGCAAGAACGAACTGGTGAAGGTGCTCGGCGACGGAGAGGTCTCCGTGGCGCTGCAGGTGACCGTCGACAAGGTCTCCGGCTCCGCCAAGGAGAAGATCACCGCCGCCGGTGGAACCGTCACCGAGCTCGTCTGAGTTCGTTTGACCGGCTGACCGGGGGTGTCCCATGGGCATCCCCGGTCAGCTGTTGCCGGGGTCGGCCAGCGGTCGTGATGGTTCCGTCACGAGTGGTCGTTCCCCGGGCCCGTCGCCGCCGGTAAGGTGGCGTGCACTGTTGATCCGACCCCCAAGACCGTCCCTCTCGCGCGTTCGTGCCGGGAGGTCGCAGGAGGCACCGTGCTCACCGCGTTCGCCCGGGCGTTCCAGACGCCCGACCTGCGCAAGAAGCTGCTGTTCACGCTGGGCATCATCGTGCTCTTCCGCGTCGGGGCGCACGTCCCGGTACCTGGCGTCAGCTTTGAGAACGTCAACCAGTGCATGGACATGGCCGAGTCCAACAGCGGCCTGTTCGGTCTGGTGAACATGTTCAGCGGCGGTGCGTTGCTGCAGCTCACCATCTTCGCGCTCGGCATCATGCCGTACATCACCGCCAGCATCATTCTCCAGCTGCTGGTCGTGGTGATTCCCCGGCTGGAGCAGCTGAAGAAGGAAGGACAGTCCGGCCAGGCCAAGATCACGCAGTACACGCGTTACCTGACCGTGGCGCTGTCCGTCCTGCAGGCGACCGGTCTGGTCGCGACCGCCCGCAGTGGCGCGCTCTTCCCGCAGTGCCCGGTGGGCAGGGAGATCGTCCCGAACGACGGCATCTTCACCACCGTGGTGATGGTGATCTGCATGACGGCGGGTTCGGGTCTGATCATGTGGCTCGGTGAGCTCATCACCGACCGCGGCATCGGCAACGGCATGTCCATCCTGATGTTCATCTCCATCGCGGCCGGTTTCCCCGGCGCGCTGTGGGCCATCAAGCAGCAGGGCAAGCTCGCCGGCGGCTGGATCGAGTTCGGCGTCGTGATTCTCGCGGGCCTCGCGATGGTCGTCCTGGTCGTCTTCGTCGAGCAGGCGCAGCGCCGCATTCCGGTGCAGTACGCGAAGCGCATGATCGGCCGGCGTTCCTACGGCGGCACCTCGACGTACATTCCGCTGAAGGTCAACCAGGCCGGCATCATTCCTGTGATTTTCGCCTCGTCCCTGCTCTACATTCCCGCTCTGGTGGTGCAGTTCAGCAACTCCCAGGCGGGCTGGGCGGACTGGATCCAGGCCAACCTGACGCAGCAGAGTTCCCCGCTCTACATCAGCGTGTACTTCCTCCTGATCGTCTTCTTCGCCTTCTTCTACGTGGCCATCACGTTCAACCCCGAAGAAGTTGCAGACAACATGAAGAAGTATGGTGGCTTCATCCCGGGCATCCGTGCGGGACGCCCCACGGCCGAGTACCTGAGCTATGTGCTGAACCGCATCACGTGGCCCGGCTCGCTCTACCTGGGTCTGATCGCTCTGGTGCCCACCGTCGCGCTGGTTGGTTTCGGTGCTCAGCAGAACTTCCCGTTCGGTGGCACGAGCATTCTCATCATCGTCGGTGTGGGGCTCGAGACCGTGAAGCAGATCGAGAGCCAGCTGCAGCAGCGCCATTACGAAGGGTTCCTCCGCTGATGCGAATCGTCCTCGTCGGACCGCCGGGTGCGGGTAAGGGCACGCAGGCCGCGTACCTCGCCGAGAACCTGTCGATCCCGCACATCTCCACGGGCGACCTCTTCCGCGCCAACATCTCCCAGGGCACGCCGCTCGGACGGCAGGCCAAGGAGTTCATGGACGCGGGGCGCCTGGTGCCGGACGAGGTCACCATCGGAATGGCCGAGGACCGCATGCAGCAGGAGGACGCCTCCGGCGGCTTCCTGCTGGACGGGTTCCCGCGGAACATCGGCCAGGCCGAGGCGCTGGACGGCTACCTCGACGCCCACGAGCTGAAGCTCGACGCGGTGCTGGACCTGGAGGTCCCCGAGGAGGAGGTCGTCAAGCGGATCGCCGGCCGGCGCATCTGCCGTACCGACTCCAGCCACGTCTTCCACGCGGAGTACGCGCCGCCGAAGGCCGACGGGGTCTGCGACAAGTGCGGCGGTGAGCTGTACCAGCGCGAGGACGACAGCGAGGCGACCGTGCGCAAGCGGCTCGCCGTGTACCACAGCGAGACCGAGCCGATCATCGACTACTACAAGGCGCAGGGCCTGGTGACCACCATCTCCGGGCTCGGCGCCGCGGCCGAGGTCACGCAGCGGGCGATGTCCGCGCTGGGGCGCGACTAGCGGTCGTCCCCGGCCCGGGCCGCGTCCGGCTTCGCGCCGCCGTGCCCGACGGCCGTTCCCTCGGTCCACCGGGCACCCCGCGTGCCCGGGGGCCGGCCCCGCCCCCCGGGGTGCCCGTGAGGTCCTGGCGGTCTCCCGGCTTTCGGGAAGGGGCGGGGACGGGGAGAATTCCACGCAGCAGCGCCCACGGGCAGGAGGCGACAGAACACCATGGTCGAGATCAAGACCCCTGAGCAGATCGCGAAGATGCGCGCCGCGGGGCTGGTCGTCGCCGCCATGCACAAGGCGTGCCGCGAAGCCGCCGTCCCCGGCGCGACGACGAAGGACCTGGACGACGTCGCCGCCAAGGTGCTCGCGGAGCACGACGCCAAGCCGAACTTCCTCGGTTACGGCGGTTTCCCCGGCAACATCTGCACCTCGGTCAACGACGTCGTCGTCCACGGCATCCCCAGCAAGGACACCGTCCTCAAGAACGGCGACCTGCTGTCCATCGACGCCGGGGCGATCATCGACGGCTGGCACGGCGACGCCGCGATCACCGTCTTCGTCGGCGAGGGCCACGCCCCCGAGCTGCACGAGCTGAGCCGGGTGACCGAGGAGTCCATGTGGGCCGGCCTCGCCGCCGTCCGCAAGGGTCACCGGCTTGCCGACATCTCCCGGGCCATCGAGGGCTACATCCGCCGCCAGCCGCGGCCGGCCTCCGGCAAGTACGGGATCATCGAGGACTACGGCGGCCACGGCATCGGCTCGCAGATGCACATGGACCCGCACCTGCTGAACTACGTCGACCGGCGCCGCCTCATCGGCCGGCACAACCCGAAGCTGGTGCCGGGCATGGCTCTGGCCATCGAGCCCATGGTCGGCCTGGGGACGCCGAAGACGCACGTGCTCTCGGACGAGTGGACCGTCCTCACCGACGACGGCACGTGGTCCAGCCACTGGGAGCACTCGATCGCCCTGACCGAGCAGGGTCCGCTGGTGCTCACCGCGCCGGACGGCGGCCGGGCCAAGCTGGCCGAGCTGGGCGTCACCACGGCCCCCGACCCGCTCGGGTAACGGGACGGTCTCGAAGAGACGTCGTTCCCGACGCTTAACGATCTTCCTCCCGGGGGATACTTCCCCGATTCGTCTTTCCGGGTGCCGTGAAGTAGACTTGCTCGTCGGTCCGGGTGTCTTTGTATGCCCCGGACCACCCCAGGTAGCCGATCCCGGAAGGTGAAGCGCTCAAGCATGGCCAAAAAACAAGGGGCCATCGAGATCGAGGGCACGGTCGTCGAGTCTCTCCCGAACGCGATGTTCAAGGTGGAGCTGCAGAACGGCCACCAGGTCCTTGCGCACATCAGCGGCAAGATGCGGATGCACTACATCCGTATCCTTCCCGACGACCGGGTCGTGGTGGAGCTGTCTCCCTACGACCTGACGCGCGGGCGGATCGTCTACCGCTACAAGTAGATCTTGCAGACGCCCTGAGCCGGAATCCTCCGGTGCAGGGCGTCGGCACTGACCCGGAGAACCTCACTTTCATGAAGGTCAAGCCGAGCGTCAAGAAGATCTGCGACAAGTGCAAGGTGATCCGCCGTCACGGCCGGGTCATGGTCATCTGCGACAACCTGCGCCACAAGCAGCGCCAGGGCTGAACGCAGCCGACCCTCGCCTTCGCACCTCGCTCGCAACTCTTCGCGCGACGCAAGCGAAAAGTACATACGCAGTCACCCGACCCCCCGCTCGCCGAGAACGCACAGCCGGTGGGGACGACACCCTCGGTCGGAGGCCGAGGACCCGGCTCGTAACTCCCCCGGGAGACCTACGGGAACGGTGCTGCGCCAGACCTCCGCAGAAATCAGGAGCCACATACATGGCACGCCTCGCAGGCGTTGACCTCCCGCGCGACAAGCGCGTCGAGGTCGCCCTCACCTACGTCTTCGGCATCGGCCGTACGCGGTCCCAGGAGACCCTGGCCGCCACCGGCGTCAGCCCGGACACCCGCGTCCGGGACCTCGCCGAGGAGGACCTGGTCAAGATCCGCGAGTACGTGGACAACAACCTCCAGGTGGAGGGTGACCTCCGCCGTGAGATCCAGGCCGACATCCGCCGCAAGGTCGAGATCGGCAGCTACCAGGGTCTGCGCCACCGTCGGGGCCTCCCGGTCCACGGCCAGCGCACGAAGACCAACGCGCGTACCCGCAAGGGCCCGCGTCGCGCGATCGCCGGCAAGAAGAAGCCGGGCAAGAAGTAGTCCACTGCGGACACGCTGACCAGCGGTCCCGCTGTCGGACCGACCACCTCCACGGGAGTGAACCTCTATGCCTCCGAAGGGCCGTACGGCCGGCGCCAAGAAGGTGCGCCGCAAGGAGAAGAAGAACGTCGCCCACGGGCACGCTCACATCAAGAGCACGTTCAACAACACCATCGTCTCGATCACCGACCCGACCGGCAACGTGATCTCCTGGGCCTCGGCCGGCCACGTCGGCTTCAAGGGCTCGCGCAAGTCCACGCCGTTCGCCGCGCAGATGGCCGCGGAGAACGCCGCGCGTCGCGCCCAGGAGCACGGCATGCGCAAGGTCGACGTCTTCGTGAAGGGTCCCGGCTCCGGCCGTGAGACCGCGATCCGCTCCCTCCAGGCCACCGGCCTCGAGGTCGGATCCATCCAGGACGTCACCCCGACCCCGCACAACGGCTGCCGCCCGCCGAAGCGTCGCCGAGTCTGACCATCAGGAAGTAGGAGATCTAGACAATGGCGCGTTACACCGGGGCCGACTGCAAGCGTTGCCGTCGGGAGAAGCAGAAGCTCTTCCTCAAGGGAGCTAAGTGCGAGAGCGCGAAGTGCCCGATCGAGATCCGTCCTTACCCCCCGGGTGAGCACGGGCGCGGGCGCACCAAGGACTCCGAGTACCTGCTGCAGAAGCGCGAGAAGCAGAAGGCTGCTCGCATCTACGGCGTGCTGGAGAAGCAGTTCCGCGGGTACTTCAACGAGGCCAACCGCCAGCAGGGCAAGACGGGTGAGAACCTGCTGCGCATCCTCGAGACCCGCCTCGACAACGTGGTCTACCGGGCCGGCTTCGCCAAGTCCCGCGACCACGCCCGTCAGCTGGTCCGTCACGGGCACATCGAGGTGAACGGTCGCAAGACCGACATCCCCTCCGCCCGCGTCGTCCCCAGCGACATCATCCAGGTCCGCGAGTCCTCCCGGAACATGACCCCGTTCCAGGTGGCTCAGGCCGAGGCCGGCGACAAGACCGTCCCCGCGTGGCTCGAGGCCATCCCCTCGCAGCTGCGGATCCTGGTCCACTCGCTGCCCGAGCGCCCGGTGATCGACACCCAGGTGCAGGAGCAGCTGATCGTCGAGCTCTACTCGAAGTAATTCGGGTCACGCTCGGTAACGGGGCGGGCGGTACGCGGCCATTCGGCCGGTACCGCCCGTACCCTGTCAGTACGGCATCAAATAGCGGTTGCCGCAGACTGGAGGCACACACCCATGCTGATCGCTCAGCGCCCCTCACTGACCGAAGAGGTCGTCGACGAGTTCCGCTCCCGGTTCGTCATCGAGCCGCTGGAGCCGGGCTTCGGCTACACCCTCGGCAACTCCCTTCGTCGCACGCTCCTCTCCTCGATCCCCGGTGCCGCCGTGACGAGCATCCGGATCGACGGCGTCCTGCACGAGTTCACCACCGTGCCGGGGGTCAAGGAGGACGTCACCGACCTCATCCTCAACATCAAGAGCCTCGTCGTCTCCTCCGAGCACGACGAGCCGGTCGTGATGTACCTGCGCAAGCAGGGCCCGGGCGTCGTCACCGCCGCCGACATCGCGCCGCCGGCCGGTGTCGAGGTGCACAACCCCGACCTGGTGCTCGCCACGCTGAACGGCAAGGGCAAGCTCGAGATGGAGCTGACCGTCGAGCGCGGTCGCGGCTACGTCTCCGCCGTCCAGAACAAGCAGGTGGGCCAGGAGATCGGCCGCATCCCGGTCGACTCCATCTACTCGCCCGTCATGAAGGTCACCTACAAGGTCGAGGCGACCCGTGTCGAGCAGCGCACCGACTTCGACAAGCTGATCGTCGACGTCGAGACCAAGCAGGCCATGCGCCCGCGTGACGCGATGGCCTCGGCCGGCAAGACCCTGGTCGAGCTGTTCGGCCTGGCCCGCGAGCTCAACGTCGACGCCGAGGGCATCGACATGGGCCCGTCGCCGACGGACGCCGCCCTGGCGGCGGACCTCGCGCTCCCGATCGAGGAGCTCGAGCTCACCGTCCGTTCCTACAACTGCCTCAAGCGCGAGGGCATCCACTCCGTGGGCGAGCTCGTGGCGCGTTCCGAGGCGGACCTGCTCGACATCCGCAACTTCGGTGCGAAGTCGATCGACGAGGTCAAGGCGAAGCTGGCCGGCATGGGCCTGGCCCTCAAGGACAGCCCGCCCGGATTCGACCCGACCGCCGCGGCGGACGCCTTCGGCGCCGACGACGACGGTGGCGACCAGGGCTTCGTGGAGACCGAGCAGTACTGAGCCGGCCGGAAACGGCAGGCAGGCAAAGCCGAGAGCGGACCGTCCCGGCGTCCACGGACGCCGGGACCGGCCCGAGAGCGGCGAGCGGGCGGCACGCGCTGCGGCCGCCCGCAGCACGACTTCCGGCCTCCGGGCCGGGCGACCGGCCGGCTCCCACCGGCCGGCTCCGGGGCGGCGGTACGCCGACCGTCCCGGGCCCGTGCGGACGGCCCGTCCGTACGGACCCCTGACACCGGTACCTGACACGGCCGGTGCAGTAACCAAGGAGAAGCACCATGCCGAAGCCCACCAAGGGTGCCCGTCTGGGCGGCAGCGCCGCGCACCAGAAGGCCATGCTGGCGAACCTCGCCACCGACCTTTTCGAGCACGGCCGCATCACCACCACCGAGGCGAAGGCCCGCCGCCTGCGCCCGGTCGCGGAGCGTCTGATCACCAAGGCGAAGAAGGGCGACCTTCACAACCGCCGCCAGGTCATGCGCACGATCCTGGACAAGGGCGTCGTGCACACGCTCTTCACCGAGATCGGTCCCCGCTACGAGAACCGTCCGGGTGGCTACACCCGCATCACCAAGATCGGTAACCGCCGCGGCGACAACGCCCCGATGGCGGTCATCGAGCTGGTGGAGGCCCTCACCGTGCAGCAGACGGCTGTCGGCGAGGCCGAGGCGGCGACGAAGCGGTCCGTGAAGGAGGCCGACGAGAAGAAGGCCGCCGACGCGGAGAAGGTCGACGTCACCAAGGACGAGGCTGCCGACGAGGCCGCCGAGGAGTCCAAGGACGCCTGACGCGCCCCGCAACTGCGAACGGGCCCGCACCCCCGAGGGGTGCGGGCCCGTTCGCATGCGGGCCGGGGGCGAGGGGAGACCTCACCGTCGGCGACGGCGGCGGGCCAGCCGGGTGAACGCACGCGGGGAGCGGCCCAGCGAGGGAAGCGCACCGGCGACCGCGTCGGCCAGCAGCGTCCCCACGGTCTCCGCCGCACACGCGCGGTTCGCCCCGATCCCCCCGGACGCCCCCCGCTTGATCCATCCCACCACGTAGCTGCCCGGACGGCCGGACACGCGGCCGCCCTCGTGCGGCACCGTTCCGGTGGCCTCGTCGAAGGGGAGCCCGGCGACCGGCCTCCCCCGGTGGCCGACCGCCCGGAGGACCGTGCCGGTGGGGAGCGCCACGTCACCGTGCGGCCCCGAAACACGAATCGCGCGCACCGCCCCGCCCGCGCCGCAGACCTCCACCGGCGCCGAGTGGAAGCGGAAGACGATGCGCCGCGCGTCCCCTGCCGGGGGCCGCGTCCAGTCCACGGCCTCCCGCGTCATGCCGCGCAGCACGCCCGCCGTGCCGTGCGTCCCGGTGGCCGCGTCGACCGCCGCGCCCACCCGGGGGTCGTGGGCGTCCAGGACCAGGTCCACGCCCGGCAGGTGCCGCAGTGCGGCCAGCTCCGACCGGGTGTACGCCGCGTCCTCAGGTCCGCGCCGCCCGAGCACGACCACCTCCCGCACGCGGCTGCGCCGGAGCGCGGCCAGCGCGTGCCCGGCGATCTCGGTGGCGGCCAGCTGCTCCGGTTCGGTGACGAGGATGCGGGCGACGTCGAGCGCGACGTTGCCGTTGCCGACGACCACGACGCGCTCGGCGGACAGGTCGACGGCGTCCGGGGCCACGTCCGGGTGGCCGTTGTACCAGGAGACGAAGGTGGTCGCCGGGATGCTGCCGTCGAGGTCCTCGCCGGGGATGCCGACCCGGCGGTCGGCGGAGGCGCCCACGGCCCAGACGACCGCGTCGTGGTGGGCGGCGAGTTCGTCCGCGGTGACGTCCCGGCCGGCCTCCAGCCCCAGGTGCATCCGCACGCGGGGGTGGGTGTGGAGCCGCGCGAAGGACGCGCCGATCCTGCGGGTGGAGAGGTGGTCGGGCGCCACGCCGTACCGCACGAGGCCGCCGGCCGTGGGCAGCCGGTCGATCAGCGTGACCTCGGCCGGCGTGTGCAGCAGCAGGTCCTCGGCGGCGTACATGCCCGCCGGCCCGGTGCCGACCACGGCCACCCGCAGCGGCCCGAAGTCGGACGGCAGCGTGCGGTCGAACGTCGGCCGGCCCCAGGCGTGGAAGACGGGGCCGTGGTCGGCCGTCCCGCCGGGGGAGGCGGCGTCCGCGAAGTACGCGGCGTTGAGGTCGGCGTACTCCTGCTGCGCCGGAGGCAGCCGGTCCACGGGGAAGACCGCCTCCACCGGGCAGGCGTCCGCGCAGGCACCGCAGTCGATGCAGGTCCGCGGGTCGATGTGCAGCATCTCGGTGCTGCCGAAGGCCCGTTCCTGCAGCGTCGGGCGGATGCAGTTCACCGGGCAGACGGCCACGCAGGCGGCGTCGTTGCAGCAGGTCTGGGTGATCGCGTAGGCCATGGGGTCCGCTCAGATCAGGTGGGCGCGCCGGTAGAAGACCAGCGCCGGCTTGGTGAGCAGACCGCAGGAGGAGAGGAACTCCATCAGGCCCGAGCAGCTGGAGCGCATCATCGCCTTGTGGTGCTCGTTGGTCTTCGCCTCGCGGACCGCCCGCTCCTCGTCGAGGCCGGCGTTCGCGTAGACCTCGGGGTGCACCATGCTGGTGACGATCACGTACGCGGCGACCGCGATGACGAAGGCGTGGATCGTGCGGCGGGTGCGGCCGGCGCGCGCGAGGTGCCGACGGGTCTCGTCCCGGGCGAACTTCATGTGCCGGGACTCCTCGACGACGTGGATGTTGTTGATGGTGCGCACGAACGGCACGACCCGTTCGTCGCGCATCCAGTCGCGCTGCATCACGTCGAGGACCTCTTCGGCGACGAGGATCGCGGCGTACGCGGCCTCGCCGAAGGCGACGGTCTTGAAGGCGCGGCCGAGTTCGACGGCGACGCGGTGCGGGCGGTAGGCGGGAGCGCGCAGCTTCTTCGCGCCGCGGGCGAACATGAGGGAGTGGCGGCACTCGTCGGCGATCTCGGTGAGCGCCCACTGCACCGTCTCGTCCGTCGGGTCCTTGGCGTAGATGTCCCGGAGCACCATCTGCTGGAGGATCATCTCGAACCATATGCCGGTGCTGGCCACCGACGCGGCCTCCTGCCGGGTCAGCTCCTTGCGTTGCGCCTCGGTCAGCTCGTTCCAGTACGGCGTCCCGTAGAGCGTGCTCCACTCGGGGCTGGCGCCGTGGAAGTCCTCGTCGAGGGGCGTCTCCCAGTCGACCTCGGTGGCCGGGTCGTAGGAGAGCCGGGCGGAGGAGTCGAGCAGCCGCTGCGCGAGGTGGTCCTCGCGGGGCCGTGCGTCGGCTCCGTTCTCCGGCCGAACGGTGCTGCCTGCCATGCTGGGCTCCCTGATGCGCGTCGTCGTGATCCGGCCCTGGCTTGTTGACGACCTGTATAGCAAGAACTCCCGACGATGCCTACCCCCGAGTAAGGAACGGGCGCGGAGGGCCGTCACGCGCGCCGGGGCGTGGTGAGAGGATCGGGTGCGTGAGTGACGACGTGGAGCCCGGCCTCGTCCGGGTACGGCTCGACCTGAGCTACGACGGCAAGGACTTCTCCGGCTGGGCCCGCCAGAAGGGCGGGCAGCGCACCGTCCAGCAGGAGATCGAGGACGCGCTGCGTGTCGTGCTGCGCCTGGACGCCGCACCGCCGCTCACCGTCGCCGGCCGCACCGACGCGGGCGTCCACGCCCGCGGCCAGGTCGCCCACGTCGACCTTCCCGCGGACCTGTGGGCCGAGCAGGGCGGCCAACTGCTGCGCCGCCTCGCCGGACGGCTGCCCATGGACGTCCGCGTGCACCGGGTCGCCGAGGCGCCGCCCCACTTCGACGCGCGCTTCTCCGCCATCTGGCGGCGCTACGCGTACCGCGTCTGCGACCATCCCGGGGGCGTCGACCCGCTGCGCCGCGGCCACGTGCTCTGGCACAACTGGCCCCTGGACCTCGACGCGATGAACGCCGCCGCCGACGCGCTGCTCGGCGAACACGACTTCGCCGCCTACTGCAAGAAGCGCGAGGGCGCCACCACCATCCGCACCCTCCGGCGGCTGCACTGGGTCCGGCAGCCCGACGGCGTCCTGGAAGCGACCGTCCTGGCGGACGCGTTCTGCCACAACATGGTCCGGTCGCTGGTCGGCGCGATGCTGTTCGTCGGCGACGGTCACCGGCCCTCCGAGTGGCCCGGCAAGGTCCTCGCGGCGGGCGTCCGCGACTCCGCCGTCCACGTCGTCCGCCCGCACGGCCTCACCCTCGAGGAGGTCGGCTACCCCGCGGACGCCGACCTCGCGGCTCGCAACGCCGCCTCCCGCAACAAGCGCACGCTGCCGGGAGCCTCCGGCTGCTGCTGACCGGAGGTGTGCCGACGAACTCCACGAGATCCACCGCCGGTCCGTCGGCCGTACGGCCTGACGGGACCGTCCCGGCGGCTGCCGAGCCCCCGGCGCCGGTCAGCGGAGCGGCGCCGTCGCCTCGTCCAGCCGGGCGTCGAAGCGGCGCGCGTAGGCCTGGGCGTCGTCGCTCCGCCAGTACGGCCCGCCGTTGTACCGCGCGGCGAGCTCCTGCATCTGCGCACGTGTCATCTGCTCGGCCGGCACGTCCGCGAAGCCGCTCTCCGCCTTCATCTGCGCCAGGTACTCGGAGGCGATGAAGACGTTCTGCGCCGGGTCCTTGATCGCGTCCTCGACCCGCGCCCGCTGGTCGTCGGTGAGGTGGTGCGGGTCGTAGCCGAGGACCTCGGCGCCGCGCCGGACCTGCACGGCGAGCGGCCCCATCGACGTCTGGTCGGCCTCCCCGGTGCCGGGCACGAGCTGCCGCACCTCGTCGGCCACGTCGTCCACCACCGCCGGCGCGCCCCCGACCTCCTGCCACGCGATGCCCGCGACCATCTCGGGCGGCAGCCCGGAGTGGTGGGCGGCGGCCCTGATCAGCGCGCTGTTGGCGTCGACGTAGGCCCGGAGGGTCTCCTCCGAGTCCGAGGGCAGGAGGTAGCTGATGCCCTTCGCGTCGGGGTGTTCCGCCGCCAGTGACCGGATGCGCTCCAGCTTCTCGTTCACGACGCGCGCGTCGCTGAGGGACGGGATCGCGTCGGTCTTGACGCCGGTGCCGGGAAGCTGCGCGTGGGGGTCGTCCGCGGCCTGCCGCGTCTCCTCCCGGAGAAGGCCGAGACTGCCCAGGATCTCCGCGGAGTCGCCGGAGCCGCCGCGGAACTCGGGGAGCGAGGCGTACGCCGTCCGCAGCTCGGCGAGGCAGCGGCTCCGCGCCTCCGACTCGACGCGCTGCGCGTCCTCGTAGGCGTCGTTCGCCTGCCGGTAGTGGCGTTCGGCGTCCTCCCGGATCGCGTCGACGTCGACGCCGATCTCACCGATCCGGTCCAGCAGGCCGGAGGAGTCGCGCAGATCCTCCCACTCCCGCATCGGGCTCTGCGCACCGGTCAGACGCGTGAGCAGGGTCGACTCCCGTGCGACGACCTCGGCCAGCTTCCGTTCGGAGAACTCGCCGTCGTCGAAGTGGCGTTGCGCCGTCGTCACGGCCTCGGCGTAGTCGGCCAGCGCCTGCCAGGCCTTGCGGAAACCGGCCGACAGGCCGTCCACGAGCTGCTTCGCCTCGTCCAGGCGCTTCACGTAGTGCTGCTGCGACGTGCTGACCCAGTCGACGCGGCCGGCCTTGAGGAAGGCGTCGTCCGTCGAGTCGGCGAGCCGGTGCAGCCGCGCGAACTCGTCGGCGTTGCGCTCGATGAGCGCCGGGTTGGCGTCGGCGAGGAACGCGACGTCGGCTCGGTGGGCCATCGCGGTCACCTGTCCTCGGGGTCGACGAGCCGCCCGGACTGCAGGATGCCGTCCAGGGCCCGCTGGGAGTCCTCGTCCGCGCGGGCGTAGGCGTGGCCCGTCGCCTCGAGCTTCGTCGCGAGGGCGGCCAGCAGCAGGACGGCGTCGGCGTACTGGTCGCGGGCGAACGTCGCGAACCGGTGCACGGACTCCGCCACCTCGGGATGCGACCGCGGCACCCGGCACATCGTGGCGTTCTCGCCGTCCATCCGTCCGGCGTGGAGGAGTCCCGCGACCTCGAGGAGCAGGTGTGAACTGCCGTCGATGGATGCGGCGCTCGCCGAGAATCCGCCCCCGTGCGTCGTCATGCGTCTCCCCGTTCCGTACCCTGCGTGGCGCGCCGACCAGTGTAGGCAGCGGCCGAGCGAGGGACGCGCGGAAAGATCACCTACGGCCCGTTGTCACCGCATACGTCTCCGCCGGATCCTCACCTCAGCGTGCGTCGCCGGGCAGCGGGGCCGCCGCCGACCCGGGTTCCGTGGCACGGCGCGGTGGGGTGAAGGTGTGCAGGTCGAGAACGGCGGGCGGGGGAGCGACCCCCGGGCCGCCGGCCCGGAGCCAGGCGGCGACGTCCTCGGTCGCCTCGGCGCTGTTGACCAGCGCCAGCCAGACGGGACGTCCGCCCGCGGCGCGCCCCTCGGCCGACGGCTGCACCACGACCACGTTCGCCTGGTCGCACACGTCCAGGCACTCGGACACCCGCACGGGCGCCTCCTGCCGCAGCCGCGCGAGCTGTTCGGCGTGGTCCACGCCGGTGATTTTGTGGCTGCCGCAGCAGCAGTCCCGGCACACCGTGACGCGGCACGGCACCTGTTCGGACGACCTCCCGGGCATGCTGCCCACGCTCCCCTCCGGGGAAGTCCGCCCCGGTTCGTCGAGGGGCGACCGCGGGGAGTCTCCTGGCTCTCGGGTCGCTGCTCGTCCCGGCCTTCCCGCCCCGCCGGGGGCAGTGGCCTGTCCGGGATCCGCTCGCCGATCACAGTGGCGGGACCGCGCCGGATTCGCACCGGCTTCCTCGTTCCGCCGTCGCCTTGTCGCCGGGCATCGTTCCACACCCCGGCTGCGCGCCGGGGGCACTCCGTGGGAGCGGGGCGTTCAGTCGGGGAGCGAGGAAGCCCGTGTCCAGGGGCGGGTAGGGGGCAGGGAGGTTCAGCTTGCCGCCGAATTCGACGGAGGTGACCGCCGTGGAGTGGCTGCGGGTCGAGCCACCCGCCGTGACGACCGGTTCCGTGTACGCGTAGGCGTGCCCGTCCTCGCGGTTGAGGAGCACGTACACGGGGACGCCCGCTGCGGCGTAGGTGCGCAGTCTTGGGCCGGTGTCCGTCTCGTGGTCGAGCGGGGAAGCCCGCACGGTCAGTACGGCTGGGCGCGGTTCTCGAAGGGGGCGGCGAGGGAGGGCTCGCGGTCGGCGGGGAAGGAGACGCGGTCCGGGTCGCCGTCGGAGGTGTAGCGGGCGACGGTGCCGTCCGCGAGCTTGTCGAGCCAGGAGGCGGAGGCGAAGTTCGCGTCGGGGCCGTCCGGGCCCTGGGAGCGGATGCGGGGGATCGCCGCCGGGTCGAAGTCCGAGGAGAAGGGGGACGGCGCGGGGTTGGCGCCGACCAGGTAGACCCCGGCGTGCCGGTAGTCGGTGTCGCCGGAGGAGCCCTCGACGGCGAGCCCGGCGTCGGAGGGCATCGAGCCGTTGGGCAGGGCGAGGGAGTCCACGGTGACGTCGTCCGGGAGGGCGTCGGTGATGGCCTTCTGGTTGCGGGCGACGGCGCGCTGGACCTCGGAGCCGGAGACCGTGCCGAGGGTGGTGTGCCGCAGGGTGTGGTTGCCGATCTCGAAGCCGTGGTCGTGCAGCCAGCCCAGCGTGCGCTGCCCGCCGGGTTCGGCGAACGGGTCGCCGTTGACGAAGAAGGTCGCGACCGGGCGGAAGTCCGGGTGCTTCGCCGCGACGTCGTGGAGGACGGCGACGGCGGTGTCCGGCTTCGGCTTCCCGGAGGCGTCGAGCGCGAGCTGGCTGACGGTGGAGTCGTCGAAGGTGAGGACGACGGGGTGGGTGCCCGCGGGGATGTCGATGCGGCCGCCGGTCAGTGCGCGGGCCGTGACCGGGACGTAGTCCTCGCGGGCGAGGCGTTCCAGTTCGGCGCGGAAGTCCTCGGGGGTGCGGTCGTAGACGCTCTGCGGATCGTCGACGATCTGGTGGTACATCAGCACCGGTACGGCGCCGAGTTCGTCGGCGTCGACGGCGGCCGGGTCGGGCGCGGAGGGGGACGGCGACGGGCTGTCCCGTTCGCCGCCGGCCGTGTCCGCCGCACCTGGCGCGCGTTCCGCTTTCCGGTCCTCCGGCTCGTCCGGTGCGGTGTTCCCGGCGCATCCCGCGAGGGTCAGGAGCGCGGCCGCGGCTGCCGCCGCGCCGAGCCGGAGTGGACGAACCATGATTGGCCTCCTGCCGCGCCAGGGAAGTATGAAGAGACGACAGTGGCATTGTTGCCGGGAGTCGAGCGGTCGAATCGTCCGAGGCGGCAGCCCTGTTCAGGCTGACGTCACGTCAGACATGTCCCCTCGAACGGCAGGTGATCGCGCGTGCAGACCAGTCCACCCGGAGCGGGAAGGCGCAGGAGCTTCGTCCAGGTCCTCGGCCGCAGACGTCTCGCGATCCTCGCCGTCATGCTGGTGGTGGTCGGCTGCGCGGGCCTGGCCGCCTTCGCGTTCCGGTCCGTCCCGCCCCAGATACGCGTGGCGGGTCTGGAGAACGGCGGTGTGCTGAACGGCGCGGAGACGAAGAACGGCCGCCTGGAACTGGTCGCGCAGGGCGGCACGTCGCTGGACGGCCTCACCGTCTCCCTCGACGGCGAGCCCGCGAAGACCCGTCGGGACGGCGACCGCCTCCTCGTCGAGACGCCCGGGCTGGACGACGGCGCGCACGAACTGACCGTCGCCGCCGACGGGAACCTCGGCCTCACGCAGACCACCCGGCGCTCCTTCACCGTCGACACCACCGCGCCGCGCCTGACCATCGAGAAGGCGCAGGCCGAGTCGCTGCGCGCGCCCGCGACCATCCGCGGACACGTCGAGGGCGCGCGGACGGTCACCGTCGGCGGGGCGGAGGTGAAGGTCGGCGACGACGGCGCGTTCTCCCACCGCCTGGCCGAACCCGCCCCCGAGGTCGAGGTCCGTGCGGTCGACGAGGGCGGCAACGAGACGGCCGAGAACGCCACGGTTCTCGTGCCCTACCCCGACACCCGGGCCGTGCACATCACGGCCATCGGCTGGACGTCGAAGGCCCTGCGCGATCCCATCCTGAAGATGGCCGAGGAGGGGCGGATCAACGCCGTCCAGCTCGACATCAAGGACGAGGACGGCGAGATCGGCTACGACTCGCAGGTCCCGCTGGCGCGGAAGATCGGAGCCGCCAAGGGCTACTACGACGCGAAGAAGGCCCTCCGCGAACTCCACGAGCGGGACGTGCGCGTGGTGGGCCGCATCGTCGCCTTCCGCGACCCGATCCTGGCCAGGGCGTCCTGGAAGTCCGGTGCCCGCGAGCGCGTGGTGCAGGACGCGAACGGCGCCCCGTACGGGGGCGGCGGGCACTACGGGAAGCTGTCGTTCACCAACTTCGCGAACGAGGAGGTCCGCGAGTACAACATGGACCTCGCCGTGGAGGCCGCCGAACTCGGCTTCGACGACATCCTGTACGACTACGTGCGCCGCCCCGACGGCCGGATGAGCAGTTTCACCTTCCCTGGGCTCGGCGACCGGAAGCCGACGGAGAGGATCGCCTCCTTCATGGCCGAGACCCGTGAACGGGTGCGCCCCGAGGGCGCGTTCCTCGGCGCCTGCGTCTTCGGGGTGGCGGCCACCCGCCCGACGGAGATCGCGCAGGACATCCCGGCCATGGCCGAGCACTCCGACTACATCGCGCCCATGGTCTACCCCTCGCACTGGGCGGCCGGCGAGTACGGCGTGTCGAACCCCAACGCCGACCCGTACAAGATCGTGAAGCGGTCGCTGGCGGACTTCGAGAAGCAGGCGAAGGGCAGCGGTGCCGTGATCGTGCCGTGGCTCCAGGACTTCTCGCTCGGCGTCGCCTACGGCGACGACGAGGTGGCGGCGCAGGTGAAGGCGGCCCGCGACAACGGGATGGACTCCTTCATCCTCTGGAACGCCGGAGCCCGCTACCACGCAGGGGGGCTCACTCCGAGGAGGTGACGCCGGCGTCCGCACGTCCCGCACCCGAGCGCAGCCACGTGCCGAGCTGGGTGCGGGACCGGATGCCGAGCTTGCGGTAGATGCGGGTCAGCGACGCCTCGATGGTCTTGACGCTCAGGAACATCCGCGCCGCCACCTCCTGGTTGGTCGCCCCCTCGCCGACCAGGGCCGCGATGCGGGCCTCGTTGTCCGTCAGCACGCGGCGCGGCGCCGGGTCACGGTCCTCGTGGGCCCCGGTGCCCTGCCGGGCGGGAGACGTACCCGCCCCGAGCCGGTCGAGGCTGCGCCCCGCCTGCTCCGCCCACGGCCGGGCACCGCACTCGGTGAACAGCTCCAGCGCCTCCGCCACGGCGGCCCGGGCGGCGGCGTGCCGACGCCGACGCCGGTCGACACGGGCACGTTCCAGCAGGCAGTGGCCACGCTCCAGCGGCTGGCCCAGCTCCTCGAACCGCCGCGCCGCGTCCCCCAGCAGCTCCAGCGCCGTGTCCGCGTCGCCGCGCGCGGCTCGGACGGCGGCCTCGGCGCGGTCGAGCTGTGCGGTGACGCCCACCCCGCGGGCACGGGAGCCCACGGCCGCCCGTGCGGCGCGGATCACCTCCTCGGCCCGGTCGGTCTCGCCCAGCGCCGCCAGCCCGGACGCCAGGTCGCCGTGCCAGCGCAGCGCCAGCGGCGAGCACACGCCCTGCCCGCGCTCCAGGGTCTCGATGCGCAGCAGCGTCTCCACGCCGCCCCGCACGTCGCCGCCGCGCATCCGTGCCTGGCCCAGCACATGCAGGTGGCGGCCGCGGTATATGGCGTCCCGCTCCTGCGTGGAGGCCCGCAGCCCGCTCTCCGCGTACGCCACGGCGCGTCCGACGCTGCCCCCGGCGAGTTCGGCGACGGCCGCGTCCCACCAGGCGGGCCCCGGGCTGAGCGACGCCTCCTCGGTGATCCGCACCGCGCGGTCGGCGAAGTCCAGGGCGTCCCGGCAGCGGCCCGTCCGCACCGACACCTCGGCCAGGCTGCGCAGCACGTGCACCACCTCCTCGCCCGAGCCGCGCTCCACCAGCGCCAGCATGCGCAGCAGTTCCTCGCGGGCCTCGGCCAACCGGTCCTCGAACACCGCGAAGCGGGCGGCGACGAACCGGGGGGACGCGTGCAGCCAGCCGTTCAGCGGCGGTTCGGGCAGGCGCAGGGCGCGGTCGAGCACCGCCCGGTGGTCGTCGCGGCCCGTGATCACCGATACGGTCGCCCGGACGCCGAGGGCCATCGCCTCGGTGGTGGTGTCGCCCGCGGCACGGGCGTGCCCGGCCGCGGCGTCGGCCTCCCGCCCGCTGCGTTCGGGGCGCCCGTCGACCAGCGCCGACCACGAGATCCGCAGCCGCAGCGGGCCCATCAGCGCGGGGTCCCCGTCGGCGTCCAGCAGCGCGGCGGCGAACACCTCGTCCATCTCGGACAGCCCCTGCCCGGACAGGTCCAGCAGCGCGATCCGCACCCGCGTGCGCTGGGCGCGCGAGGCGTCCGCGGCGAGCACGGCGTCGGCGGCGCGGTGCACCAGCGCGGGCAGCGCCGCCGAGGCGCCCGCCTCGGCGGCGGCGACCAGCCACTCCAGGCGGGCGCTCTGCCCGGCCGGTTCGGCGGGCGTACGGTCGGCCGCGAGCAGGTACAGCTCGGCCGCCATCCGGTGCGAGCCCTGCCGGGCGGCGGCCTCGGCGGCGGTCACCAGTGAACGGACCAGCGCGGCGTCCGGGCCCGGCGCGGCGAGCGCGCGGTGCCGTACCCGGCCCGCGGCGTCGGGGACCACGGCGGCCAGCGCGGTGTGCACCTCCGCGCGGTGCGCCGCGGCGGCGTGCTCGGCGAGCACCGTGCCGACCGCCGGGGGCGTGAAGCGGACGGTGCCGCCCTCGGCGACGAGCAGCCCGGCCGCGGCGGCGAGCCGGATGTCGTGCTCGGCCTCGGCACGCCCGGCACGGCGCAGCAGGTCGACGGTGGGGCGGGTGGCGAACGCGGCGGTGAGCAGCGTCTCCCGGGCGCGGTCGGGCAGCGTGGCCAGCCGTTCGCTGATCATGTCGTGCACGCGCTGCGGCAGCGGTGCGGGCCGCCAGTGGCGGGGGATGCGGTCGGTGAACGCCCCCGCCAGCGCGAGCGCGAGGTAGGGATTGCCGCCGGAGTCGGCGTGCAGGGTGTTCGCGACGCGGGCGGGGAGGCCGTACTGGGCGAAGAGTTCGGCGAGTTCGTCGGGCGCGAGCGGGGGCAGCGGGACGACGACGGAGGCGGGGGTGGGCGTCCAGGTGGCGCTGCCGCCGTCGCCCGCGGCCATGCCCTCCGGCCACCGGCCGGCGGTGACGGCCCGTACGCCGAGCCCGGTGAGGCGGCGGGCCGCGTAGCGCAGGGCGTCCACGGTCGGGCCGTCCAGCCACTGCGCGTCGTCGACGACGAGCAGCACCGGCCGGTCGGCGGCACACCGGCCGAGCAGGCCGCGCCAGGCGAGTCGGCACACGGACTGCCCCTGTCCGCCGGCGTCGGTGGTCTGCCGGTCGCGCAGCAACACCCCGTACAGGGCCGAGCGTTGGGGCTCGGGGAGAGCGGCGAGCAGACCGACGGGCACCTGGCCGAGGAGGTCGGCCAGGCCGGCGTACGGCAGCCAGCGTTCCGTCTCCGCGCCGGAGGCGCGCAGCACCAGTTCGCCGCGGGCGGTGGCGGAGGCCGCGACGGCTTCCAGCACGGTGGACCTGCCGATGCCGCTGGGGCCGGTCAGGACGGCGCTGCCGCCGGCGGCGACGCGGGCTTCGAGCGCGGCGAGCAGTGCGGTGCGGCCCACGGGCGGGCGGTGCGGGCCGGTCTGGGGTGTCTGGGTGATCTGCTGGGTGGTGTCGGCGGCGTGGTCGGTCAACGGGCTCCCCCTCCAGCACGAGCGGGACGGCGCGCTGAGGTTAACCATCCGGTTTCCGGGACTCAATGCCCGTTCATCGAAACGTTGCGCTTCGCCCGCTGCCGGGGTGTGCGGCGTCGCGCTGACCTGGAGGGGCGGGAAGGGGTTATCACCGGATGCCATCACCTGCGCGGGGTGCGGGGTGCGGGTGTTTCGGTGCGGGTCGAACCGGGACCGGCGGCCCGGCGCTTCCGGTGCGGTGTGGCGGGACGTGCGCAGGGCGCCGGCGGGCGGGGGAGCGCGCGCCGACGCCCTGCGTTCAGGGCTGGGTCACCGGGTCACGGTGTCTCGTATCCCAGGGTGTAGCTCCCGGAGCCGCTGTAGGCGTGGACCTCGTAGCGGTAGTAGCCGGAGGAGCCGTTGTAGTCGATGTTCTCGTCGGGGCCGGCGCTGGTGGAGCCGGCGACGTCGGCCCAGTTCCAGCCGTTCCACTTCTGGAGGTAGAGGTCGAAGTCGGTGCCGTCGGGGCCGTCGAGGCAGGCGGTGTGGGTGCCGGCGGGGGCCTGGAAGTAGCTGCCGTCGGGCTGGATCGCGCTGCCGCCGCTGCTCAGCGTGCCGTTCTTGGTCTTGGCGTAGTCCGAGCAGGCGCCCGGCTCGGGGTCGGGGTCGGGCGGGGTGCCGTCGCCCACCACGCGCAGGAGGCGGTTGGGGGAGCCGCTGCCGGCGTCGGAGACCACACCGGTCGTGGCGTTCTGCACCAGGTAGTCGCGCACCTGCTGGGGCGACCAGGACGGGTTGGCACCGACCACCAGCACCGCTGCGCCCGCGACGTGCGGGGACGCCATCGACGTGCCGCTGATGGAGTTGGTGTCGGTGTCGCTGCCGATCCAGGCGGAGGTGATGTCGCTGCCCGGCGCGAAGATGTCGAGGCAGGAGCCGTAGTTGGAGAAGTACGACCGGCTGTCGTCGATGGTCGTGGCGCCGACGGTGATCGCCTCGGGCACCCGGTTCGGGGAGCCGGTGCAGGCGTTCTGGCTGTTGTTGCCCGCGGCGACGGCGTAGGTGATGCCGGAGGCGATGGAGCGCTGCACCGCGTCGTCCAGGGCGGGGGAGTTGCCGCCGCCGAGGCTCATGTTGGCGACGGACGGCCCGGAGGCGTTCTGGGTGACCCAGTCGACGCCGTCGATGACGCCGGCGTTGGTGCCGCTGCCGTCGCAGCCGAGGACCTTCACGGCGACCAGGTCGGCCTCCTTGGCGACGCCGAAGTCGTCACCCGCGGTGGTGCCGGCGACATGGGTGCCGTGGCCGTTGCAGTCGGTGTTCTGGCCGTCTCCGGTGGAGTTGTAGCCCCAGGTCGCCCGGCCGCCGAAGTCCTCGTGGGAGACGCGGATGCCGGTGTCGATGATGAAGGCGGTCACCCCGGAGGACGTGTCCGGGTAGCTGTAGCTGTCGTCCAGCGGCAGCTGCGCCTGGTCGATTCTGTCCAGGCCCCAGGACGGCGGGTTGCTCTGCGTGCCGGTGGCCTCGACACGCTGGTCGGCCTCGACGTAGGCGACGCCCGGGGCGGCGGCGATGGCGCCGGCGGCCTTCTCGTCGCCCTTCAGGGCGAACCCGTCGAGCGCGGTGGAGAAGGTGCGCGTCACCTTGCCGCCGTGCTGGTCGGTGAGCTGCTCGGCCCGGTCGACGACCGAGGGGTTGCCGTCCAGGACGACGATGTAGCGGCCCTCGACGCGGTCGGGGCTGTTCGCGGCTCGGATTTCGCCCTCGGCCGCCTGAGCGGGGGCGGCCAGGGCGCCGGCCGCGAACAGTGCGGTCAGGGACGCCGCGAGCAGCCCGCGTCTCGCGCGGGGCGGGGGTGCGGGGTGGTTTCTGTGCAGCATGCTTCCTCACTCGGATGTGTGGGGTCGGGCCGTGCGGGGGCACGGCCCGCGAGATCGTGCTGCGTTGCCGTCGTGCGGTGGTGCCGTGGTGCGGTGGTGCGGTGGTGCATGGGGGGTGCGGCCGGGCCCTCGTCACCGGGCCCGGCCGTCCGGTCAGGGGGTGTTCCAGCCGAGGCTGTAGGAGCCCGAGCCGCTGTAGGCGTGGACGCGGTAGCGGTAGTAGCCCGACGAGCCGCTGTAGTCGATGTTCTCGTCGGGGCCGGCGCTGGTGGAGCCGGCGACGTCGGCCCAGTTCCAGCCGTTCCACTTCTGGAGGTAGAGGTCGAAGTCGGTGCCGTCGGGGCCGTCGAGGCAGGCGGTGTGGGTGCCGGCGGGGGCCTGGAAGTAGCTGCCGTCGGGCTGGATCGCGCTGCCGCCGCTGCTCAGCGTGCCGTTCGCGCCGTTGTCGGCGGAGCATGCGGAGGTGCCGTTCACGGTGAGGGCGTAGCCGGCGCTGGTGGTGGACTCGCTGCCGTCGCCGGTGACGGTGACCGTGGCGCTCGATGAGGGCGCGTCGGCGGCGGCGGTGAGGGTCAGCGTCGAGGACTCGCCGGAGGTGACGGTCGCGGGGGAGAAGCTCGCGGTGACGCCGTCGGGCAGGCCCTGTGCGGAGAGCGCCACCGTCTGCGCGCTGCCCCGGGTGGTGGCGGTCGCCACGGTGGTGGTCGCCGACGCGCCGGCCTCGAGGGTGCCGGAGGCGGGCGACAGGGAGACGCTGAAGTCGTTCGCGGACCGCTGCCCGCCGACCGTCCACATCGCGTAGGCGACGGCGTCGGCGTTGCGGTTCAGCACGGTGTCGTCGATGTTGCCGAGGTCGTCGCAACTGCGGTGGTAGCACGGGTCGTACGCCTGTCCTGCGCTGCCGCCCCACATGTTCGCCTCGGACTGCGTCTTGCGGCCCTCCGCCCCGGTGAACGTGCCGCCGGCCGGGATGCCGACCCGGATGAACGGTCCGTAGTCGCTCCGGCCGTCGAAGTCGGTGCCGCGGGTGGGGACGTCGATGGTGGCGAAGTACTCCTCCAGCACGTCCTCCAGGTGCGCGGAGCCGTCCGGTCCGGGCCCGGAGCCGGTGCCGTCGGAGTTGTCGCCGTCGTAGACGAAATAGCCGCCGTTGGACGAGCCGATCATGTCGAAGTTGTAGTAGCCGGCGATCTTCTGGCGCTCGGCGGACGACAGGGTGTCCACGTAGTGCTCGGAGCCGACCAGGCCCAGCTCCTCGGCGCCCCACCAGGCGAACCGCAGGTGCTTGTCCGGCTGGTGGTCCTGACGCGCGACTTCGAGCGCGACCTCCAGGATGCCCGCCGACCCGGTGCCGTTGTCGTTGATGCCGGACCCGGCGCTCACGCTGTCCAGGTGGGCGCCCGCCATGAGCACCTGCTCCGGGTCGCCGCCCGGCCAGTCGGCTATCAGGTTGTAGCCGGTCTCGCCGAAGTAGCTGAACGTCTGGAGGGTGGTGTCGTAGCCGGCGGCGTCCAGCTTCCCGCGGACGTAGTCCACGGACGCCTTGTAGCCCGGCTCGCCGTGTGCCCGGTTCCCGCCGTTGGCGTCGGCGATGCTCTGGAACTCGGTCAGGTGCGACTTGACGTTCGCGAGCGAGATGTCCGGCACGGCCGCGGTGGCCGTGACCTCCCCGGCGCCCGGCGCGGCACCGGGGGCGTCGGCCTGCGCGGCTCCTCCGGCGAATGCGGCGCCGGACACCGACAGGGCGAGAACCGCCACCGACGCGGCCACGCGTCTGAGCTTCGGCATCCCAGCCCTCCTTCCTCTCCACCCCTGCAAGGCCACGAGCAGGGGGCGGGGCCACCGTGACCCCGTGGGTGAGCATCGGAAAGATGCGGAAGAAGTGAAATCGGGGAAAACCCTTGTCGTGCCGTGGGGTTGGCCGGGGCCGGGATGTGGTCCGGCTGGGCGGCATCGCCGGGCCCGGGTGTGGGTGTCGTGCCGGATGGCTGGTGTCGTGGTGGTGCGGGTGTAGAGGCGGGCTACGGGAGGGGGGTGGGG